>DASXDT010000006.1:1050939-1401252 GCA_036490475.1 Candidatus Tumulicola sp. | reverse complement strand
TACGCTGCGCGATGTGCGAACAGATCGCATGTCGTTCGCGATAGTATTGCCGGCGCGAAAGCTGTAGGCGTTTGGCGACCGGCGCGATGTCGTCGCCGGAAAGAATGGCTTGGATGATCGCTCGTTGCCGGCGGGCGCCTTCGCCGGAGCCGGTAATCGCAGCATCCGAGCAACACGCATCGGCTTCACAAGCGATCCGATTTCGAATGGCAAACAACGCACCGGCGTCGCCAGTTTTCGTTTTCGCACCCGTGAAAAACGCTGAGGTAAGCGGATTTTTGCGCAGCGCCGAAGCGTCGGCTAAGTGCCGGAACAAATGATTGACGGCGGCGTCAAAAGACTTCTCTGGGTCGGCGTACGGCAAATACTTGACCTCGCAATCGGGACGCGTGAATTCGAGTCGCCCGACGACCCACCCTTCGCAAGCAGGCAAGCCAACCATGCTAACGAACCCGCGAGTGTCGGAGGTGCTTGGTAAATGATTGGTCATGCGCGATTTCGTTACGTAGCTATTTCGCTCGCTCTCGCTGGTGCTGTTGGTGCGGCGCTAACGCCGCGCTCGACGGTCGTTGCACAAGACACGTCTGCGACCGCCGTCCCTTCCAACATTCAGGCGGTCTTGGATAAGGCGCGCTACAAAGGCGGCGTTTGGGGACTGCGCGTGATGGACGGTGATAAGGTCCTGATCGACCTCAACTCGCAGCGCAAGTTCTACATCGGATCGGTGCGCAAAGTGTTCAGCATCGGCCAACTGCTCAACGCGGTCGGGCCGAACCATACCTACGACACGCCGATCTATCGTACCGGAACGATCGATGGCGGCGGCGTGCTGCATGGCAACCTCATCGTTGTCGCGTCCGGCGATTTAACGATGGGCGGCCGTTTGAATCCCGACGGCACGATCGCCGTTAGCGACTGGGATCACAACGAAGCCGATGGCCTCGGCAACGCCATCCTCACCAAGCCCAATCCGCTCGCGGGCTACGCGCGCCTCGCGCAGGCGATTCGAGCGGCCGGCATCAAGCGGGTCGCCGGCAACGTCGTGATCGACGACCGCCTTTTCAAACCGTGGTTCTTCCGCGATCAGTTCAACGTGCGCCCGATTTTCGTGAACGACGACGTGGTCGACATGACGATCGTTCCCGGCGGCAAGACTGGTGCGACCGCGAACCTGACCTCGCGACCGGTTTCGTCGGCGCTGCAAATCGTAAACAAGCTGCGTGTCGGAGCGGCCAACAGCAAAGACACGCTCAAGATCGATCCCGAGCTGCCGTCGTGCATCGGCAATCCCGCCTGCGCCTCGACGATTACCGGGTCGCTGCCCAGCGACTTCAAACCGCCCCTGACGGGAAAGCCGACGCTGGTGCAGACCGTGCGCATCGTGCAGCCGTCGAACTACGCGCGCACGGTGTTGATCGAACAACTTCGCGCGGCCGGCGTGACGGTCGCAGCACCGACGGTACAACAGAATCCCGTTGCGCTGCTCCCGGCGTGGGGATCGTACCGCGTCGCGAATCGCGTCGCGCAGCTCACCGGCATGCGGTACGGACAAGACGCGAAGTTCGTGTTGAAGATCAGCTACAACATCGGCGCCGACACGAGCCTGGTTCTGCTTGGAACGAAGTATGGCGCGAATTCGATGCCGGCCGCACTCGCATGGGAGCGCAAGGATTTGGCCGCGCATTGGAACGTCAACGCGGATCAATACCACTTCATCGACGGTAGCGGCGGCGGCGAAACGACCGCCACCAATATCGCGGTGACGACGATGCTCGAGGAGCTGGCGAAGAGTCCGGCTGCAGCAGCGTTCGAAGATGCGCTGCCGAGCCTGGGCGTCGATGGTTCGCTGGCCTTCGTCAAAGATTTCACGAAGGACCCGACGTTGGCCGGCGCTCTCGCAAAGGTTCACGCCAAGACCGGAACCTATGTCGGCGCGGGACCGACCGGCGGCATGGAACTGAAAGCGCAAGCGCTCGGCGGATACATCAATACGAAGAGCGGCCGCCACCTAACGTTCGAATTGACGATTAACAACATTCCCATCAAAGAGATCCTCGACATCACCAACGTGTTCCAAGATGAGGGAACGGTCGCCGCGATCCTGTGGAGAGACTACTAGACCTATTTTTCCAGTCGAGGTTTTGCCATGCCGTCGACGATGCTGCTCGTCTTTTGGTTCGTGATCGTAGCGTTCGCCGTTGCGACCGTCGTTTATTACGTCGTTTCGAGCGAACTGCGCCGGCAGGTTGCAAAGCACGTCGTCGACCCTTCGCAGTTGCGGATTTACGAGTTGCGGCGGCGCACGGGACGCGTGCTCGACTACATGGGTGCGTTCGCAGTGTTGCTGATCTTAGCGATGGCGAGCGCACACTGGGTGAGCGTATACGTCGATTCGAATCGCGCGCTTCACCAGTCCCAGAAACTAGCGCGCGAGTTTCAAGACGAGCAGTATACTGAAGCGCGCGTGACGCCGCGCTTACTGTTTTCTGCGTTTAATGAGAACAGCATCGCCGGCAAACATGCACTCGTGGGAAGCGCGTTCGTTCTGGATGCCAAACTGCAAGACGCCGGCATGAAGACCAACCAATGCGATCCGAAGCTGCACGAGGCTGTGAAGCAGACCCAACTTCACATCGTGAGCGTCGGCATCACATCATCGACGGAGCCCGCGATCGACGATAATAATCCGTGCTTTGTGAAGTGGAGCTGGATCGTCGTTCCGCAACACGATGGAATGTTGGTGTTGCTCGCTTCCGGGACACTCCGGCTGCCTGGCGCAGCGCAAATTATGCACATCGAGAAGCCGATAAGAATCGTCGTCGATCCGGATCTTCAGGCGACGAGAATGGATGCCGCCTCGATCTCGGGTATCGCCGTCGCACTGCTGTCGCTCGCGGGGCTGATCTTTACGACGTTCATGAACCGGTTAAGCCGTGCCGCCGCGCAGAAACCGAACGACGCTAATCTTTAAATAGCCCTGATCGACTTCCACCCGGCTCGCCTCCGGTGAACTCGGCAGGTCGCCCTCCGCCGAGCCTGCGACGAGTACAGCGCTTCGGACATTGTAACAATCTCCTCGGATTATAATAATCTGCTTAGAACGCTCCTAGACCCAGCAGGGTAGGTAGCGGCCGGACCTAACTATGCCCTTCAGCGCTGCCGGACGGTTGGCGTGCCCCTGGTCCATGACAACCGTAGCGTTTACGCTAGGGCTAGCGCAGTTTTAAGCCGAGGAGCGAGGACGATGCAGCGACGCAAGTTGCCCCCGAAAACTGCCGCGCGTCCGCCCTGCGGCGTGCCGGTGCATCAGAGCGTCGACATCGGCGTCATGCGCCACATCAACGTGTGCAACGCGCTTCTCGCCGAGTGCTACCACTGGTTGCAAAATGCCCAAGGCGGCGACGAAACCGCCGAAGCGCAGCGCGTGATCCTGCTGAATCTCGGACGGTGTCTGTCGGAAGCCACCTTCGGCATGGTGACGCTGCTCAATCACGACGCAACCGGCGCGGTGTTAGTTCTGGAACGCGCTGCGATCGAATACTACGGGCGTGCGAGCTACTTCATGCATGAGCCCGAGCACGCGCTGTGGTACGCGAAGGTCGAACATCTGCAAGTCTTGATCGAAAACGAAGCCACAACGACCGAACAACGCACGGCGCTGATTCATCAAATCAGCCACGCCCGCCGTAAGTATGCGGAGCTAACGCCCGAAGCCCGAGGGGCGGCCGGAAAGCAGCCATTCAACAAAGTCCGGATCTCGGATATGATTCGCATCGGACTCGGCGACGATGCGGCTCGACGCTACGCCTCGGCCAGCAAAGTGCTGCACGGCGATCTGTATAGCAGTTACGTAATGGTGTCGCGCGGGCCGGAAGCCGTCAACGGCGCCGTGCTCGAAGCGGCATCCGGCATCGTCGCGTTTTGCAATCTCATGCTGACGTGGCTTCCGCGCGCACCCAACGGCCTGACCGAACGCATTCTTCTCGCGGAGGAAGAAACGTTTCGACTCGGCCGGCGCTACGGCCGCGCATTCCTCATCGAAGCCGCTGGCTAACGCATAACCGCGATTCGTCCTGCCAGACGCTTGGCAGACGACCAAGCGATAATTAAGCGCATGCGGTTGTTTTGCGTTCTGATGTTACTGCTCGCACTCGCGAGCACGGGAGCCAATGCGCAGACGCCGCATGATTTCCAGGCACGCTGCGGTGCAGCGTATCGCGCGGATGACACTAGCGGGCAGATCAGATGGTGCAAAGCAGCCGCGGACAGATACGCCGCATTAGCCCGGCGCTCTACCACATTTTGGCATTGGGCAGCGCTGGAGATCGAGGGCGTCGATCTTGCGGACCTAAGCATCGCGTACAACAGTGTCGGCGACCCGGTCAACGCGTACAAGACCGCGATCCGCTCGCGTACCGCGTTACGAGAAGTTCGATTCCACTGCCCGTTATTCGCGATGCGTGACCTCGCCACCGAACCGCTCAGGCGCGTCAACGATTTGATCAATCTGTACGAGTCGCCGGCTTCGCCGGTCCCGGCTTAACGTCAGTTAGGCGTATTTTGCGATAAGGCGCTGTGCGTACCACGCCGGCCACGGGTCGCTCGGGTGCTGTGCGCTGTACAGCTCGTCGAGTTCGACGAGATCGTGCGTGAGATGACTGCGGACGGGCCGGTGACCCAGCAGCTTCGGTAGCTCGGAGTGCGTTAACAGCCAATCCGAGTAGAAGGTCGCCCAGTCGTCATCGTTGCCCTCGGTATCGGAGAACACGATATGATGCGTCTCGCCGACCTGCTGTAACAGCTCGGCAACCTTACTTGCGACATCTTCATTCATAGGCCGCTGTTTCAGCGAGAAGAGCGCGGGTCCTTGACACCAGCAAGCCGTGCTTCGTTCGTACTCAACGCTCTTCGTTACTCAGCGCCATCCCCTGAACATAATTTAAATTGGCGTCGATTTTCGATTGGAACTCGCCTGGAGGATAGTGACTGATGTAGACGTCGCTACCGTAGGCCCAATTCGAAATGTACATATTGTCTTCGCCTTCACGAAGAACGATTTGCTCGACACCAAAATCTTCTGACAGGACCTGGGACGGTGATGTACTTCCGGGCGGAAATATGTCTACGACTTGCTTGCTTTCGGTCTCCACGACGAGAATGTTGCCGGCGCGGTCGAGCTGTAGGCCTTGGGGTGCGACAAGCTGCATGCCAAGAATACGGCCTTGAGTAGAATTCGGCGCAAACTCTTCAATGCTACCGCTTGTCGAACCGCCACGATACGCTACGTATAGATTATTTGCAGTGTCTAAATTGATTCCGTCGGCTTCCACTCCGGGGGTCTGCAACGTACGATCTGGTTTGGTTTGATGCGGCGGATATTCGGTGACGGTTCCATTATGGTTGGCGGCGTAGAGCCGGCCCGCGTGATCGAGTACAACGTACATCGGGCGATCTGGATCGGAATAGACGATAAACGGGGTCAACGCACGCGGGTGATACGCCGATATCGATTTGTTATTGGCGACGTACAGGTTCCGTCTCCCGTCTACGAACAACCCCCACGCGTTAGCTACGTGGTTCGTAATCGATCCAACGGCCGGCGGGTTGGAACCATTCTCCGGGTACACCATCACTCGGTTGCCGGCGGCGACGTAGATGACCGATGACGGAGCGCCCTTCTGCATCCAGCCGAGCGGCTTTGCTCCACGGCTGGGATGCTCGAGTGCGGTGGCCGATGGCCTTGGAACCGCGCTTGAACCGAGTATCGACGATTGAGCCTGCGAAGCACCCATTGGTGTCGAAACGGTTGGAGAGCAAGCAGTCGATGCAAGCAGCCCGGCTCCGATCGCAAAAAAAGATAACGTCGTGCGCATGAAATCCCCCTTGAATCGTAAGGAGTAGGCGAATACGCTTAACCGGATTGCACGGTCGTTCCTACGTTTTCGATGTGCCGGAGAACCATCGCGGTCAAAGCGACGCAGAGAGCCTGCCCGAGTCGTCAAGCATGGCCACGTAACTCGTAAAAACCCTGTTGAAGTGGGACAACTTTTGTTCGCATCTTTGGACGAGCGCAACAAGGCGTTCTTATAAACTCAGTGGCACAAACCAAGCGAGCCGCTCGATCCCGTATCTCTGAAATGCCCGATCGACGCAACCGATTCGCGGGACGAGGTGAGGCATCCCCATGCGACGTATCCCTTAATCCCCATTGCAAGAGTGCCTTTTGAGAGGTTCGATGAAGTGAATCTTCCACGACTAACCGCCATAGCGGTTCTTTCAGCTGCATTATCGGCGTGCTCCAGCTCGACGCAATCATTACCGGCAGCCGGAACCAACGCGAGTGCGGTTACCAATCCCGCGGCCATCGCAGGTACGATGGACGCCTGGCATGACTCGCTCGCCCTTAACAAACTGCCCAGCGCGGGCTGCTTCAAGGCGACATATCCGTCTAACCAGTGGAGCCGTATTGCCTGCGGGACGCCGCCGCGCAATTGGTATCCAGTTCCGCGTTCCCGCAAGCCACATCTGGGACAAAGCGTTGGCGACGGCAACGACTTCACACTCGACGCCACGCCGAACATCATTTCATCGGCGATCGGCGCGTTCCCGAAAGTCAAAGGCGTGACGAGCGTGGTCAGCGGTGGACAGCAAGACTCGTACACGATGCAGCTGAACTCGAACTTCTTCACGACGGCCCAATGCGGAACGCTTTCGAACTGCGTCGGCTGGTCGCAATTCGTGTATGAAAACCCTCCGGGCACCGAAGAGGGAGCGCTGTTCATTCAGGATTGGCTCGTCGCCACGACTCGATCCGGCTTCAGCAGTTGCCCACCGAACAAAGGATGGCAAAACCTTGGCATCGGTTGCGTGCAGAATAGTCCGTTTGGCGTGTATCTTCCCAACATCAACGTCACGCAGATCGGCAGCGCGGTCTTGACCGGCGATGCGGACACGAGCGGCGATAGCATCTATATAACGGTCGGTACGAACGCGTATGGCATGAAGAACGTGCAAGGCGACGGCATCACCGATCTGTCGCAACACTGGCAAGGCGCCGAATTCAACATCATCGGTAACGGCGGTGGAGATGCAGCGACGTTCAATTCGGGATCGAAGATCTCCGTAAACATCCAGGCAGTTGACGGCTCCAAGAAGGCGCCCGCCTGTCCGTCCAATAGCGGCACGACCGGTGAGACGAACAATCTGTTCTTCACGAAAGCGCCCAAGAAAGTGACGAAACTGAAGTATCCGTCGATCGAGTTTTCGATGACCTCACAATCGGGCGGCACCGCAACATGCAATACGGCAAAAGGTAAATAGTCGTCGCGCTCTTTCAAGGCGACGACCATAGAGGCCGGCACTTCTTGCGCCGGCCTCTGCTCGTATTGGCTCTCATCCTCGCATCGTTCATCTCGGGACCGGTCGTTTCGCGCGCTGCGGCGGCACCCGCAGCGGTCCCGCGCTACACGCCTACAACGTGCCCAAAAATTGCGGGCATAGATTGGCTCGATCGTGCGACATGCGGCTATCTCGTAGTGCCCGAGAACCGCTCGAAGCAGAACGGCCGTACGATCCAACTCATGATTACAAAAATCAGCGCTCGCTCGGCGGAAAAACAACCGGACCCGATTCTCTATCTCGAAGGCGGACCGGGCGACATCGCCCAGCTCGAGGCAGACCAGATTATCAAAGCGCCCTTTCTCCGCGACCGCGACATTTGGCTCGTGAGTCAGCGCGGCACGTGGTCGTCGAAGCCGGCGCTGATCTGTGCGGCGACGAACGCCTTTACCCAAAAGCTTCTTGGCATGCGCTACTATTCGGAGGCGACAGAGCGTGCGCATGTCGCTGCGACGCGAACCTGTCGCAACGAGCTTATCGCGACCGGCGCGGATCTCAGCGCGTATAATTCGAGCGAAAGCGCCGACGATCTCGCCGACCTGCGCAAAGTGCTCGGCATTTCTGAGTGGAACGTATTCGCGAATTCCTACGGCACGTACATGGCGCAAACGCTCATGCGCGCGCACCCCGAGGGCATCCGCAGCGTCGTCATGGATTCGGTCGTGCCAGCAACCTACACGGTTCCCGGAAACTGGTGGAATGCGCGCTACGGCTTCCAGAATCTCTTCAACGCCTGCGCTGCGCAGACCGCGTGCAATGCGGCCCATCCGCATCTCGAACGAACGTTTACTGCACTGGTGAACAAGCTCGAAGCACATCCACTCCTGCCAACCATCGTCGACCCTTACACAAAGAAGAACGTCCCCGTCGTGATCGACGGCGGTGCGCTCATCGACTGGTTGCGCAACCAAACCTACGGTTTGCAAACGCTTGCGGCCGCGCCCGCTACGATTGGTGGTCTGGCTGCCGGGCAGCACGATGCAATCGAAACGGTCGCGCTGCATCGGGCGGGTCGAGCGCCGGAGTATCATCCGGGTGCCGTCGCACTCGGCGACGGGTTAACATTCGGCGTTACGTGCCGTGAAGACTATCCGTTCGCGACGCAAGAGGGGCTCGCGGCCGCCGGGCGAGGCGCGTTCCCCAACTACCCTGCGTCAATCCAACGTGAAGCTGTCGGCAGTTGGGCGTACGTCAATGAAGACTGCGGCGTATGGAACGTGCCGACGGCACCGATGGCGATGCGCCAACCTGTCGCGAGCAGTATTCCGACGCTGCTCATTTCCGGAACGTTCGACACGTTGACGTCGCTAGCGTGGGCAAAGGCCGCGGCAACGCGGTTATCGCACTCGACGATCATCAGCATACCAGGCGTCGGGCACTCCGTCTCCGCCTGGTCGCCGTGCGCCCGCGCGGTTGTTGATTCGTTCTACGCCGCTCCGGATCGCGAGCCCGACACATCGTGCGTGGACAAATTGAAACCGGCTCCCTTCACCTTAACCGTTGGCGAAAAATCGTAAACTCGGCAGTGTTGCCCATAGCGGCGCTCCAATCCCTGATGGCTTCCAAGTCAACACGTTCTCGAGAGGCGACACCTACGGCGGCAGACAAAGCGCTACGATCGTTTTCGGTATAAAACCACAGGAGGCGATCCCGCACGCAGTCCGTTGGTGAAAGTATATGCAATAGCTGAGCACCGCGGTGTAGCGTTTTCCAGCGTGTAATCACTTCATCAGCGATTTGCAGTGGGCCGCGCGGAAATTCTAAAGTAAATTTGTTAAACCGATGGTGGTAGACGCCTCCCCGAACTTCGTAGCCAAGTGATGAAATCGGCGTCGCGGCGACTGATACGATTCAGGTGCGTAAACGGTTGCTGCGCTGCCGCCCGTCAGAACGACGGTTGTAGCAGCATTGTACAAGGCAGTGCAAACTTCGTAGCAGACGTCCTCCAAGGTCGAGCGATCGGTGATTGGCACTTAGATCGCTTTCGATCGGCGGCGAGGGCGACGTCGAATTTGCGACAGGCGCTGCTCCATATCGGTGCTCTTCGCATACTTTTCCAAGAACTTCTCTAGGTCTCCGATGCCGAACATTCGCGGGTTAAGCGAAAGCGTCCGGGTCCGCCCCACATACTTCGAAATGATGATTTCTCCGGCCTCAAGCTCTTCAACTATTTTGAATATCGTCGGCGTAGAAACACCGAGCATGCCGGCGATCTCCTGAACGTAAGTACCCTTCAGGAGGGCGATCGCCAGCAGTGTGCGGGTGCGTGTTGAACTTCCAAAAAGCTTCGGGTCGCGAGTATCGAGCATGAATCTAGTATAGCATAAAGGCTAATATATGCAAGCCTTTAGGCTTTATGAAAAGCCTCAGGGGTGGCGCAACGTTAGTTCGACCGCGCGAGTGTTCGCACCGCGCCGAATGGTCAGCCGAACGACACTTCCCGCTGGCGCGGTGACGAGGTCGAGAAAATCTGCGCTTGAGAATTCGCTCGCGCTTCTGCCGTTGACTGCCGTGATTGTATCGCCAGCCACGATTCCGGCCACTGTGGCGGGCGAGTTCGGGCGAACCGCTTCGACGTCGATCGTGCTCGACTGATTCTTCGTAAATGCGATTCCTGAGCGGTTCGGCGGGATGTCGAGCGGGTGCGCCACCGGTTCGAGATACAGCGTCCCATTCGCATAATCGAACGTCGGTGTGAAGTGCGAGAGCACCGTCAGACCGAGATCGCCGGCCTCCGTCCACGACGAAAACGAGCCGGTCTTCATCTGCGTGAAGTCCGCTTTGAGACTGCGGATATTGCTGCCGCCAATTCCGAAACTGGACAGCGTTTGAATCGTGCCGCTGTTGGAGCCGCCCGTGCCGCTCCCCTTGATCGTCGCACCGGGCGTGTATTTCGCAAACAGTCCGGTTCGCCGCAGATAATCGCCGTACAGGATCAGCAGTCCGGCGTTGCCGGTGTCGACGCCGAACCATCCATTGTTGCCATCAGCAGCCGCATTCGCCAACGGCATGTCTTGTTGGAAGCGAATGGGTACACGAGTCGCCGCTCCGCGGAACGTGAAATTCGCAAGTGGCGTCAGCGTAAGATTGCGCTTGGCGTAGTCGATACGAGCCGCATAGCGTTCGAACCACTCAAGCCCGAGTATTCCGGCGAGCGGAACGCGCTTGCCGCGCTCGTAGAAATCGTACGGGTACGGAATCACCAACATCGGTTGGTCGAGTAGCTCTGCGTTGCCGATGCGCATGCTACGAACGCGCGCATATTGCAGTCCGATCGTTCCGGAGCCCGCGCCTCCGCTGACGCCCGCGCCGAAGCCCCGCACGCCGAGAATTTTGGCTGCAGCGGTATCGAGAATCGCGTGACCACCGGTGTCGAGGATAAACGGCATCGGCGCGCGGCCGTTGATCGACGCCCAAACGAGCAGTTGGCGGCCTTCGAGTGCCACTGGCACCGTAGTTGAATTTGCATTCGCGAGCGTTCTCGCGTTATCGATTTCACGCGGTTTTTGAAAGTCGGACGCGGTTGCGTTGACGCTGACCGTGTAGCGCGTTACGTCGGTACGATCGCCGTTTTCTGGTTCGAACGAGCTTGCGTGGGAGATCGCAAACGGCAGCACCAGCCGGCCGACCTGACGATAATCGGCGAACGTCGTGATATCGGTCTCGATCGGCGCTCGGATCGCGATCGACTCGACGAGATGCGTTCGGTTGTTGATTGCCAGTGTGGCCGGAATAGCGCCAGGCGGCTGCACTCGCACGAGTTGGGTCGTGTCGCTGCCGCTCGATCCGGTGCCGACGCACGAAAACGTCCCCTGCGGGTTAGAAGCGAGATATGCGCGCCGCGTGAGGTAGGCTTGTGTCACTGCGAGCGCGCGCGGATACCACGCATCATAGGCGTGCACGCCGCCGGAGATGTCGCGGACCCAGTCGGTTTGCCCGTCGTACACTTCGAGCGTTTCACCCGCGACGGACAACGTCTGACGATTCGTATATCGGCCACCCCGCATGTCGTCGTGGAACGCGGCTGTGCCGTTCAGGCCCGAGCTGCGCAGGTTCCCGACTGCCGAGACTTCCCCGACGGATTTCCACGCTGCGCCGCCCGTCGCGGCGGCGACCTGCGAGAACAGGACTCCCGGATTACACGAGATCGTGGCAGCGGCGATCAGGGCAAGCATCCCACAAGTATATGCCACCGCGCCCCCGGCGTCTTGAAGATTCTTAGCGTGGGGGTTCCCCCAATACTAGAAAGCGCCGCGTTCTTGTATGGTCCTTAGTGACGAGTGCTCGTGGTGCTCGCAACCTGAGGAGGGACTCGATGATTCGGAAGCTGTTCACGCTCGTCATAGCGGCATATCTGGCCGGCTGTTCGGCACCCGGCACGGTACCCCGAATGCCGAACAGCGCCAATGGCCCGGTTTCAGGCGTGACGCCCGATGCCGGCGCCGTTTGCAAGCCCACGCCGAAGACTGCAACCAACTTGTTTGCCGCCAACGATCTGTCGAGTCATGTGCTCGAGTTTTCACCCCCGTATAAGAGTGCGCCGAAGATGCTCGCTTCCGTGCAATACGCAGTCGCCGTCGCGTTCGATAGCAAGAAAAATCTTTTCGTGACGCAAACCGGCACGAACAGCGTGTTGGAGTTTAAGGCCCCCTACACCGGCAAACCGATCGCCGAAACCAAAGCGGCGTTCCAGGCAGCGTACGGTATCGCGCTCGACGCACACAACAATCTTTTTGTCGCCGATCTCCGCGGCAACCAAGTCGTAGAACTCGCACCACCTTATACTGGAAAGCCCAAGATCGCCATCACAAAGGGGATCGGCAGTCCGGATGGTCTGGCATTCGATACCAAATGCGACCTCTTCGTTACGAATCAATCTACGAATACCGTGACCGAATACGCACCGCCCTACACGAATGCACCGATCGCTACGATCGGCAGCGGTTACCTCAACGGCCCGACCGGTCTGGCCTTTTCCAACAATAAACTCTACGTGGATAGCTTCTATACTGACGAGATGCAAGTCTTCGCGGCGCCGTACACCGGAGCACCCGTGCAGACGATCGTTACGGGCTCGGGTACGGAGCCCTACGGCATCGCATTCGATCCGAAGCAGAATCTGTTCGTCGGATTGTATGGCATGAGCGAGATTTTCGAATACGCGTCTCCGTATAAGGGCAAGCCGCTTACCACAATCACAAAAGGCTTAACCTTGCCGGCCGGCATCGCATTTGGCCCGTGAGTGCGGCGGCTCATCGAGTGCGCCGCGCTCCTCGGATACCGCTTCGATGCGAACATTCTCGCTGCGTGCTGCAGATGCAGTACGAGGATCGTGTCGCGCGAACTGGGACGCGCCTGTCGTTGTGGGCTGCTGGTTTGCGAGTCGCCGGATAAAGGGCGCTACCGCTTTGCGCACGGCCTCTACCGGTCCGCGATTCGCGACGGGCTCGACCCGAGGCTCGCCCGCGCACTGCATGCCAAGATTGCGGCAACGCTCGAACGGCTAGCCGAAGTGAAAACCTCTCCCGAACTACTGGCGCATCATTGGAGTTCGGCCGGAAACGCAGAACGCGCAAACTCGTATCTCGCGCTGGAATAAGCCAGCGGTAAACGTCGGCCACCCGCGAATGCGCAGGATCAATGATCGCCCCGCGCATCTCCAGCCGACGCATCGTCGGGCGGGATCTGGAGTTGCAACTGTTACACGAGGCCCGCCGCGCGCTTTCCAGCCGGCACGGGTCGTTCGTGCTCGTCGGCGGCGAAGCGGGCATCGGGAAGACCCGGCTGCTCGCGGAGTTTACCGCGACACTGCGCGGTGGCCGCGCACCGCTTCGCGCCGCAGGCGAGGCGTTGGAGGATGCGCCGCGACCCTTTGGGCCGTTTCGTTCGGTGCTCGAAACATTGGTCGCCGCTTCGCCGAGCGTTATTGGAGCGGCACAGCCCATCGTACACCGCGCGCTTGGAGCGCTCGTTCCGGATGCGTTAACCGCAGCCGGTTTCGCGGTGCCCATGAGCGCTCGCGTGGAAAAAGCAGAGCTCTTTACCGGTGTCACGCGATTCATCGAAGCGGTTGCCGAGAAACGTGCGATCGTCGTCGTGCTTGAAGACCTACATTGGGCCGATTCGGCGACACTCGAACTACTCTGTCATCTCGCTCCGCGGATCGGAACGACGCGTTTACTACTGGTAGGCACCTATCGGGACGACGACATTCGCCCGGAGCACCGGCTGTTCGCACCGCTGGCACGATTGCTTCGCGAGCATACCGTTCGAAGCGTCAGGCTCGAGCCGCTCGCCGATCACGATGTGCGGGCGCTTATCGAGGATGCGCTTGATGGTGCGTTTGCGTTGTCACCGGATCGGCTCCGCGATGTCGTTGCCGGCTGCGACGGCAACCCGTTCTTCATCGAAGAAATGCTCAAGCATGCCGTTGAAATCGAGCGCGGCGGCCTCGCAGCTCCGATGCCGATTTCGATTCGAGGACTGACGCTGCAACGCGTGGCGCACTTGAACGTTTCCGACCGTCAGGTCCTTGACTACGCCGCAGTGCTAGGTCAGCGCTTTGCAGCAACCACCCTCGCCGCGGCAACGGGTCAGGCTTCGGACCGAGTGATGCAGGCGTTGCAGCGCCTACAAGATCTCGGCGTGCTGCTCGAAGACTCCGCTCCGAAACACTTGCACTTCCGGCACGCACTCGTGCGGCAGATCGTCTACGGGGAACTTCCAACCGAAACCGTACGCTCGATGCACGCAAGCATCGTAGAGCTACTCGAACTCGAATCGCAACCGGACGTCGATGCGCTTGCCTATCATGCGTGGCGCGCAGATCTTCGCGAACGTACGTTGGAGTATAGCGAATGCGCGGGTGATGCCGCACTCGGCGTTCGGGCCGCCGCGCAAGCCGCGACGTATTTCGAGCGCGCACTCGAAGTGGCCACAGACGATGATATGCGGATTCGTTTGTTCGGGAAAAGCGGTGAGGCTTGGCTGCAGCAAAGCGATTTTGGCCGCGCGGTACCGGCATTCTTAGCGCAACACGATCTGCTGCTCGATCGCCACGATTATAGCGGCGCTTCGGCGGCGCTGACGCGCGCCGCCGCAGAGGAAGCCAACGGCGGCCACATTCGGGAAGCGCTCGCACGGCTTATCGCGTACGATGCAACCTACGGCGCCGATTTGCCGCGCGAGGCGGCCGATCGCGTGAACGCCAACCTCGCCCGAATTGCGACGGCCGGCGACAATTTCGATTTGGCCACGCGAGCGCTCGAGAAGATTCGCGATCCGCAGCAACTCGATGCGTTTACCCATCAGGTGTATTGGCTTGCGCAACTTTTCACCAGCGAACACGCGCTCGACGTGCCCGGCTGGAGGCGCGCCGCCGATGCACTCGAGCGGCGAAATCCGGAAACGTATCCGCTCATGCGCTCGCAGATGCTGCACTCGATCGCGAGCACCTCAATTCTCCTTGCCGAGAGCGACGCGGGCGGGCGCGCTGTGGATGCCGCGATCGCCATCGACAACGAGTTCGGCTTATTTCGGGCGCTCGCGTTCGCGAATGCCGTGAAGGCGTGCATTCTTGGCGCTCGCGGCCGGCTTGCCGCAGCGCGTTCGTGCATCGATGCGGCGCTCGAGCAGTCCGGCCTATTTGTCGTCCGAATCGAGTTAGCGATAGGAGCGTCGGCGGTGGCGCTTGCGCTCGGCCAAGACGCTCTGGCGCAGCGGCTGCTCGAGAAAGAGTTCGAGACGGCGCTTGAAGAGGCCGGCATGGGACCGGCAATATCGGCATTCAGAGGTATGCGTGCGTTATTGTTATTTTCGTTGGGACGAAAGGCTGAGGCAAGCGCTCTTCTGGACGAATCCCTCGCGGCGGAACAACATCCATTTGCCGTCGTACACTTTTGGCCGTTAGCTTCGCAGCACGCGACGCCGTCACAACAATCGAAACTACTGGAACACTGCACCGTCGCGGCCGCTCGACCCGGCGCAAGCATCGCGCAAGCGTGTCTGGCGCTGCTTTCCGGCGACGGTGTGGCTGCGGCCGAACGTTATCGCGAGCTTGGCTGGCCGATCCACGAGGCGCTGTCGCTCGAACGATCGGGAGACGGGAACGCGGCGCTTGAGATCTTTCGCCGATGTGGGAGCGCGCGCGACGTCCGCCGCCTAGAGCTGCATAGCGCGCCGTCGACTGCCGTTCGAACTGCGAAGGGCCAACTTTCCACGCGCGAACTCGAGGTCGCGAACTTGATTGCGCGCGGCCTTACCAATCGCCGGATCGCAGAACAGCTCGGTGTTCGCGAAAAAACCATCGAGAAATACGTTACGTCGATCTACGCCAAGCTTGCGTTCACGACTCGCGCACAACTCGCCGCGCACGTCACCAGACAGAACGAATCCTAATCGCAGGTCGGCCCAGGGCTCAGCGCGCGAAGGTCCGGCGGTAGGCTGCCGGCGAGACGCCTAGCCTTTCGCTAAACAGACGAGTCAGGTGGCTCTGATCCGATAGCCCGGCGTTCGCAGCCACCCGGGAGATTGCCGACGTAGTCCCGAGCAGCAGTTGCGACGCATAGCGAACGCGCGCCCGCGCCCGATATTCGTTGGCGGTGATGCCTGTGTGCTGACGGAATGCGCGACTGAAGTGCGTCTCATGCAGCCCAGCAAGCGCAGCCGCTTCTCGCAGCGGGACAGCCTCGGTCCAGGGGAATTCGTCGAAAACGCGTTGCAGCCAAGGCGGCGGTTCCATTCGCTCCGCGCCGGACGACTCTATCGCGACGCGAAGATGCTGCACCGCCGTCTGCAGCGACGACTGATCTCGGTGAAAAGCCGTAACGATACGCCGCGCGGCCTCCCGAACCGTCGACGACCCGAGCGCTGAGGTTTGGTCCGGCGCCAGCGCGGCCAAACCGTTCGGCAGTTCGACGTTGAGACAACGCGTATGGCACGCGAACCGGTCGGCATGCTCCTCCCCGGCTTGGTGAACCACGACCGCCCCATCGCGGCACAATTCGGGCACCGTGTCGTTCACTTCGACGTACGTACCGCTCAACACGATCGTTACGAATGGCGACGAATGTTGATGATGCGTCATCGAGCTGCAGCCTCGATGATTGCTTTCATACACCGCACCTGCCTCAACTATACGTTCCGTCATTTTGAGCGTACCGCGCGCGCACGCTCGTATAGATATTCAGCGTTACTCCAAACATTCGGATTTCTATGCGACTTGCGCATGAGATCGACGACGTCTTTGAGATGCTCCCAACTCTGCAGAATGAGGATGGCGTCGAAGTCCAGCAGCGCTTCTCCCAACAACAATCGATGCCGAAGATAGATGCCCGCCTCCTCAAGCCGCGTTAAGACGATCAGCTCGGGATGGCGGTCTGGATCGAGATCCCACCCGCGCGCGTGTTCGAGCTCGCCCGCATATTCCGGGTTGCGCAGCCGCTCCGGAAGCTCGTTGATCACGAAGCGAAGCGCGCGATTGAAGTCGCGCTCGAGGAAGCGATCGAGTATGCGCTGCGTTCCATCGAATTGAGCGGCGCGCCGCGTTTCTCGCAGCTGGTACACGGCGACCGCGCCGCCGATCAACAGAACGCCGGCGGAGACGATGGAGCCGATCGCCGTTAGGGCATTGAAGTCGATCATCGGCATTAAGTGTAAAAGTATTGGCCTTGGGTGGCATGGTAGTAAATCGAAAGACCCCAGGCATTCGGATCGGTACATGGAGTCTCCGGCGGAGCGTTCTCATGGTAAAGATTGTTACCGCTGAAAAATATTCCCGAACGACGGATGTCGTCGGTCGTGCTGCTCGCCAGGCACTCGAACTTCGAGTTCGGCGTAATGCGGAGGTACTCATCGGACTCGTCGGTTGTCGGAAGCGTCCAGATACTTCCAGCGCCCGCCGGAAATACAAACCCTAAGTCTCCCAGCGTCTTGTAGAATCCGTCGTTTGTGCCTTTTGCCGCGGTTACCAGATCCTCGAATTGCTTGCCGACGGGCCTTTCAAACAACAGGCCGTCAATCTGGAGTTGGTTTGTGTTCTCAAATACGGCTCGCACCGAATCTCGCTCCGGGTTCTGAAACCGCATGACGTCTTGCCGGCTCGAGCAGAAAATTTCATACGTCGAGCTGCCCTGCGCCGTGGGACCGGTCAGCTGGAGCGACCACATCGTATACGGCGGTTTCAGCGCCACAATCGTATCCGGGGGAAGCGCCGGCCCCGAGAACGAGCCGTGCAACATTCGCGGATTGCCGCTGATCGAAAGCGTCATGACTTGCGTCACATTACGCTTCTGACCGCGCAAGAGTATCAATTGCTGTTGCCGATGGTGCAAATACGTTCTAATCGTGTCGAGCACAGCGGCTGGCTGATTGCCTTCTGGCCGATCGCTGTCTCGTTCCGTCGTCGCATTAAGATATTCGATGTAATAAAAGAGCGTCATCGCCTGTTGCGCATCGAAGAGGTCCCACGTATCCTGGAACGTCTGAGCGGACTTCTGCGTGTAGAACTCAGGGTTGTCGCTCGCGATGCCGCTGGCGGCTACGATCACGCTGGTTCCGACAGTTCCGATCAGATGATTGTGCCACGTTTCTGGGCCCTTACTTACCATCTCGAGGTCCTTTTGAATTTGGTCCAGCGCCTTGTCGACGTCTCGGTCGTTATCACCAGCAAGCGCTACAAACAGCCGCCTATAGTCGTCCTTCAGCGTATCGTTCGCATCCATCAACGCTTGAAGAGGCTGTACTACGATATCGAAGCTTGCTCGCTTAAATGCGGTTTTCGTATCGTCTTGCAGTCTGGCGATCTGCTTAGAGATTCCTTGTAACTGCGCGGAAATATCATCGAGCTTTGCCAAAATTTCTTCACTATGATCCGACCCGCTGTCTCCGCTAAAGAACTTCCATACGCTACCCAAGCCGACCGAGTCGGCCACCTTACCTCCGTACGTCTTTATCAGACTTCCGGCGATTTTCTCGGCAATAGACATGCCGACTTGCGACTGTCCCAGGGCGGACCCGCCAGTAAACCCTGTTGCAGCGACAGTTGCAGCGGAGGCGCAGCTTACTACGAAATCGCTCCGCTTCATTGCGCGGTCCAGATCATGGCATTCGCCTTATCCGAAGGCGTAAGAGTCTGGGGTGGCTCAGGTCTCAACGCCTGAAATGTAGAGCTGCCCACACCAACTGGCATCGCCTCGGCGTTCAGCGAGTCCAGCGCCTGAAGGTTATCCGGAGAAAACGGCGTCGCGATCTGCTGTGGGTTCGTGGTCGCTGCGACGATACCGGAAGCGACGACGTTGACCGGCTGCGAACCGTAGTTGACGAGCGTAACTTTCGGGAGACGCAATCCAAAGTACGGTATGAGATACCACGCCGTCATGTCTTCATCGGTGGTCGACGTAAACGATGAAGCAACGAACACAACCGCATAGTTGAGAGCGTCCGGATCGGTTCCCGCTGGGATTGGAGTTGCCTCGACGCTGACGGCGGGTAGCGCCGGTCCCACAACGTATCCAGCACGCTGCCAGAACGCGCGGCCGATCCGTATAGCTGGTACGACGTTCGCGTTGTCGTCGAAGATCGGAACGCTGAGAAGCGCTCCCGCATGCAGCGTTCCGCGTTGCATCGCATCGGTATGAAGCGCCTTATTGCCGTCGCCGTACATCAGTGTTAACGCTTCGACGGTCCCGCTGTAGTCGTAGGTAAATACGGCGGTGCGGCAACCCACGGGGATGACGCAAAACGGGTTGTCCGCGGGTAGCAACTTCTGCGGAACCAAGTAGTTGAAGAAGTCGATCCGCAACGACGAAAGATCCGGTACATCAGGCGTGTAGATATCGAACGCGTAGGCCGCCGCGTACGACTTTGACGGGGTGATGAGCGCAGCAGCCGGCGCGGCTGACCAAACGGTCGCCGCCAGCGCAAGAATTGCAACCGTCGTGAAGCGTCGGACCGACAACATCATCGTGCGTCGTCATTCCGGCGAAGCTTGCTTGCTCCTTTTAGCGTGACGTCGGGACTATATCCACTCGGGGTGAGCGGTCCGGTCCCCAGTGGCAGCGCCCGTGTTGACCGTGGATTTCGGCTCGAGCAACAATAGTTCGGTTGCCAACGCGGCAACCGGTTTGTGCTCGACGCTGTGTGGCACGATTAAGAATTCGCCCGGACCGAAGCGTTCGACTCGCTCGTCGTCGCCGTCTCGATAGTGCATCGCGATTTCGCCCTCGATCACCATAAACAACTCGTCTTCGACCTCGTGATGGTGCCAGACGAATTCTCCCTCAACCTTCACGAGCTTGACGTGAAAATCGTTGAGCTCGCCGACGATCTTCGGCTGCCACGTCTCGTCGAAGCTGTCAAATTTATCACGAAGAGTGACTTTTTTCATTGGAACCTTCGCTTTCGGAGAGCAACATGATGGAGATGCTCGATTCGCCGCTTCCAGCGCGCTTTTCATCCTACATCGCTCAATTGCGACAGGATGGCGACGGCTCACAGATGTTGCATTACCCCGGCTTGACGTCGAAGCCGTGGCACGATCCCACACAGTTCCCTTTAGTACTAGCGCTCGAGAATGCGGCCAAGCAAATCGCGGTCGAAGCATCCGCTATCGACGCGCGCGCGTTCCACCGCGAAACGGAGCCAATTTCTCGAACGGGCAACTGGGACGTTTTCTTTCTATACGATCGTGGTCGCCGCCACGAAGCGAACTGTTCGGCTTGCCCTGTGACCGCACAACTTATCGAAGAGCACCGCACCGTTCGCGATCTGGCCGGCCTCGTCTATTTCTCGCGGATGGCACCCGGAACGCGCGTCGCACGCCATCACGGACCGACGAATGTACGACTGCGCTGCCATCTCGGGATCGATGTCCCACCGGATTGCGGGATACGCGTTGCGGACGAGTCGCGCTCTTGGACGGTTGGAAAATGCCTTGTCTTCGACGACAGCTTTCTGCACGAGGCGTGGAACGACAGTACTTTCACGCGGGCGGTTCTCGTCGTAGACGTGTGGCATCCGGATCTGACCGAAGAGGAGGTGCGGCTGCTACAAGGCCTTCAGCGATATGCAGCCGGGCACGGTAATCAGGCTGCACGGTCGTGGGCCCTCAACGACGCCGCTTCTGCTACACGGTAGGCGAAATCAAAAGCAGAGATCGTCAGGATCGGCGGCCTTAAGCAAAGGCTCCCGCGGCGATGCGCGTCAGCGCGGCGATCACTGGCGAGGTTCCACGAAGCACCAGCACGTTCAATGGGATGGCGTCGCCCAACAGCGGCTCCGGTTGGCCAAGCCACGGTCCAACTTCGTCGGGGTGAAAGACGCGCAATGCGCAATCGACCATGTACTCGAAATCGATGATTCGCTGCGCTGTTGCAACGCCAATCTTTTCTCGGCCCTTGAGACATCGAAGCATCTGCCCCGGGTCGAGCGCCAATAACTCCGCGGCCGCGTTCTCGCCAAACGCCGCTACTAGTCGTTGAAGCTTAACGGTCACGTCGAAGACGCGCTGAGCGCCCGGCTTAACCTTGATCGCGGTCGGGGCCCACGGGCTACGGGCGCGCGGAGTCGCTACTCGACGCTTGGTCTGTATTCGTTTCCCCGCGGTAGCCATGACTTAGTGATTCCCTAACTGGGCGTTTTCTCTTCGCTTAGCCCGCTCCGACTTGCCGGCAATCTCGCCTACGATTCGACGGGAAGCAGCTAAAATGTCATCCGCAAATTTCGGCTCGGCCTTTGCTACTGCACGGGAAACGATAACCGCGCCGATCGCCGCTGACGCTATCGTTAAGGCGCGTTCGCGATCGCTCGCGCCCGACTTCGAATCGCCTAAACTACGCTCGAAGTTTTGTGCGAACTTCGCGAAGCCATCGGCGAACGCGCGACTGACCTTCTTCCCCTGGCGGGCGATCTCGCTGCCGGATGCAGTCATCGCGCAGCCCGTCTCGAGATTGTCCCGGTGGCGTTTTCCGAGATACCAGTCGAGATAGTCGCTGAGGTTGAAGTCGTCGCCGGCGCTCTTGACGCGCCGCTCGTAGCCACGTTCTAGGCCGTCCGCGAGGGCCTCGGCCGCGAGCGCTTCCTTCGAATCGAATTGCGCGTAGAGCGCGCCGTGCGTGAGGCCCGCCTCGCGGCCAATATCGGCCACCCCGACCCCATTGATCCCGTGCCGCTTGAACAACTTGCCGGCCGCATGAATCAGGGCGCGGCGGTTCTCGGCGGACTTTTCCTTCGTGACCTTCATAGCAATCATTATACTCGCAATCAAACCTCTTGCAAAGCGCCCAGTCCGGTGTTATGATTGCGCTCGCAATGAATAATGCTAAGTACCCCTCCATCTCGGCGCAGACGGTCGCCTTCGTGACCGGCGCCAACCGCGGCATCGGCCGCGCCTACGTTGAACGCCTGGCCGAGGCCGGAGCCCGCGTCTACGCCGGCGCCCGGGACATCTCGTCACTCGCGTCGCTCATCGCCGAATATCCGAGCGTTCAGCCGATCGCGCTCGACGTGACCGACCCCGCGTCGATCAAAGCGCCGCCGCGCGCTCCACCGACGTCAACCTGTTGATCAACAACGCCGGCACGGCGCGGATGGGCGGCGTTACCGACATCGACTCACTCGATGACGCTCGCGCCGACATGGACGTCAACTATTTCGGTCTGCTCAACGTCAGTCGCGCGTTCGCGCCGATTCTCACCGGCAACGCACCCGCCGCCATGGTCAACGTGCTGTCAATCGTAAGCCTGATCGGCTTCCCCCGTCTCGCAACGTACAGCGCCTCCAAAGCCGCCGCGTTATCCGCAACGCGAGCGATTCGCGCCGAACTCGCGCCTAAAGGCGTCCGCGTGGTTGGCGTGATGCCGGGCTTCGTCGATACCGACTTGACCAAAGGCCTCGAGGCTCCCAAGATGTCGCCCTATGACGTCGCCGACGAGACCTTCGCTGCGCTCGAACGCGGCGACGACGACGTGTATGCCGGCGCACAAGCCGCGGGCCTCGCGCAGAGCTTCTTCGCCGATCACAAATCGCTCGAAAAAGAACTGGCAACCTACTAACTTCCCGCATGCCCAACGTCGTTGAATTCGGCCGGCGCCGGTTACTTATCGTAACCGGCGTCATGATGGCCGCGCTCTTGCAAACGCTCGACGCGACCATCGTGAACGTTGCGCTGCCCACGATCGAAGGTAACGTCGGCGCCAGCATCGACGAAGGCACGTGGATCATCACGGGCTACATCATCTCCAACGTCGTCGTTATTCCGCTCGCACCGTATTTGATGACGCGCCTGGGGCGCCGTCAGTACTACGCGATTTGCATCGCCGGTTTTACGATAGCATCGTTCTTGTGCGGCACGGCCGGAACGCTTAGCGAGCTGATATTCTACCGCGTGGTGCAGGGCGCGTTCGGCGGTGGCCTGATCGCCACATCGCAGGTGATTTTGCGCGAAACGTTTCCGAAAGAACAGATCGGCACGAGTTCGGGTATTTTTGCCCTCGCACTGACGGTCGGGCCGGCGCTCGGACCGACGCTTGGCGGTTTTCTCACCGATAATTTCTCGTGGCAGTGGGTGTTCGACATCAATATCGTGCCCGGCGCCATCGCTCTGTTCATCGTGTTGACGACGCTGCGCAACCCCGCGGATCCAAAGCGTATGCCGTTCGACTCAATCGGCGTCGCGTTATTAGCGATCGGTCTTGGGTCGATGCAGTTCGTGCTTGACGAAGGTGAGCGCTACGACTGGTTCAGCGATGGGCGCATTCTCTTCGCGGCTACGACTGCGGTTCTGGGCTTAGCAGCGTTCGTCTATTGGGAGCTGCGAGGCACGAAGACGCCGATCGTCGACTTGCGAATCTTCCGCTACCGCGTGGTGCAGTTGGGTGTGCCGTGCGCGATCATGATTGGGGTTGTGTTGTTCGGGCCGATCGTCGTACTGCCGCAGTACGTACAGGAAATGCTCGGCTTCACGACAGTGATGAGCGGTTACCTTATTCTGGCGCGCGCACTGCCCGTGATTATCTTGACGCCGCTGATCGGCCGCTTCGTGCAAAAAGTGTGGCCGCCTATTCTGCTGTTCATCGGCATGGGATTGAGCGCGTTCAGCCTAGCGATGATTGCATCGCATATGACGACCGACAGCGACTTCGGCTCATTCCAGTTCTATCTTGTGCTGAGTGGCATCGGCCAGAGCATGTTCCTCGTGCCGCTCTTGGTGACGATGCTCGGCAGCGTCGCACCGGCCGACAGTCCGAAGGTCAGCTCGTTCATCGCGTTGTCGGTGCAGCTCGGCGGCTCGATCGCCAGCGCACTACTGATTACGATCTTCGACCGCCGCATGTACTTCCACTCAGACATCTACCGCGGCTTGGCTACGATGGCCAATCCCGAAGTGCAGCATTTGTTCGCCCAAGGCGCTACGGCCGCAAAGCTCCAGGCCGCGATCGCCCTGCAAGCGATGAACGCGGGCTTCGCCGATTCGATTTACGCGATTGTGCCAGTAGCAGCTATCGCGGCAGTAATCGTCCTTGGATTCCGGTTTGCACGTTCCGGCTGACGAGCGGCGGCTCGCTCTCGGAAAACCACTCTGGTCGCGAGGCTGCGACGCCGAGGAGCGCCATGTCATCATTTAGTCAAACAAAACTTGACTAAGTGCTGACAATATGGGAAAATACACTTGGGAACATATTTCTATGCTATCACCGCAAAAACCACGAGAAGAGGCGCTCTACGACCTCGTGTCCGGGTGGCGCCGAGGCATATTTACAGCCGGCGAAGCAAAGCGCTGCGGTTACTCGAGACAACTCATTGCACACCATATAAAAACCGGAAACTTCGGGCGCATCGCGCGCGGCGTTTACCGGCTCGGTCTTTTCCCTAGCGATCACCTCGATGGGCTTGTAAGCGCTCTCGTCCGCGTAGATCCGGAGGATGCTGTCGTTTCTGGCCAGAGTGCCCTTCAACTTCACGAACTTAGCGAGATCGCTCCGAATAAGTACGAACTCACGCTACCGCGAGAAAAGCGCTATCGAAGCAGCCGTCGACGACATCCGATCGGCGTCAAAATTCACACGGTTAATCACCTCGATCCGAAAGAGGTTGTAAAGCTAGATGGGATTCGTGTGACTTCTGCTCCTCGTTCTATAGTGGACGCGGGGAACGACGGCATGGACCTAAAGCTAGTGCGATCGGTGGTCTTCGACGCGCTCCGCAAAATCAAAGCAACGCCTAAACAGATTAAAGAGGCCGCGCAAACACATGCGGAGCCCGCCGTACTCCGAACGATCCTAGAGGCCCTCGCCGACGCCGCCCTCGTGCCAACCATATGAAGTACCAAACACCCGCTGCGCTTGATCGTGCCAACGATATCAACAGAAACGCCGCAATATTGCCTTTGAGCGCGTTCTCGCGCGACTGGTGGCAGAAGATCCTGACGTATGGCTTCTTAAGGGTGGGGTCGCTCTAGATTACCGATTAGGCGAGGCGCGTTCGACCGGGGACCTCGATCTCTCTTCTAACATTAGTATCGCCGCTTTTACGGAAAAGCTCGTACAGGCCGTCGCGACCGACCTTGGCGATCACTTCGAGGTTCGAGTTTCCAGTGCGCCTTTTCGCCCCGTTGACGAAGTCGAAACGTATCGTTTTCAACTGGACGTTCGGCTAAATAATAAGATTTTTGTCAAGATCAGCATCGATATCGGTTTTGCCGATCCCTGGATTGGCGAAGCCGAAAGCCTTACGAGCGAAACCCTGGTGTTTGCCGGCGCGCAGCCTGTCGTCGTTCGAGCTATACCTATCGAGCAACACATTGCTGAGAAAATACATGCATACACAAAGAGTTATAACGGGCACCCGAGTTCGCGAGTAAAAGATCTCGTGGATCTAGTGCTTCTCTTAGGTTACCGTCCGCTGCGGGCAAGCACTTTACTTTTCGCTATCGACACCGTGTTTCGCAATCGAAACAGTCACGAGCGGCCTCAGAACCTTCCACCGCCGCCGCCCGGCTGGGACAAGACCTACGAGAAGCTTTCGGAGACTCTTCCGATTACGCACGACGTAACCGAAGCGTTTAGGCAGGTTGCCTCTTTCCTAGATCCGATGCTCGCAGACCCTACCAAAGAACAGTGGTGGGATCCCGAAGCGCGCGCTTGGAGAGCGGGCAATGTTTAGCTTGACGCGGACCTACAGTTCGAATTTGGTGGGCGGCACTTTGCCGATGCAACTCGTATCGGCCCTATTCAGAACGTCGAAGAACGATGCCGCGATCGCAAACGCACATTGATTCGCGGCCGCGGAGGGACTGCCGAACGCGACGTGCGCGACATTGGGAATCGTTACGACCGTTGAATTCGATAGCGTCTTCGCGACGTAGGCGCCGAACGATGCCGCCGTTTGAGCGTCATACTGGGCGTTGACCACCAGCGTGGGAATGCTGCTCCGCGTCACCGAACGCACGATCGCGGATACCTGCGGGACGTTCCAATCGCGACAGTTCTGGCGCATAAACGGCAGGTTCGGCGCGTTCCTTAGCATCGATAGTGGAAATGTCGGGAAAGCACGCCGGCCAGACGCAATGACACTCGCCTCGGTTTCGTAGGGCACCCACTCGCCGCACGACACGCCGTAAAACAGGCCGTTGCTCAGAACTCCGATACCGTTAGGATCTAACTTTGGGATCGCCCACGTCGATGCGATCGGCGCCGGATTGCCGTGCGCGAGCGCGTCGAGCGCCGCCGGAACTTTCGCTGCGATATGCGTTCCGGGCGACACCGTCCACTGCAACAGCATTCCGCCGCTAATCTTGACGCTGTACTTACCTGTGTGTCCGGGTACGTCGACTCGCACCGTCTTCGGCGAGGCTTCGTATTGAATGACGAGCCGCCGGAACGTCGCACCGATATCGCCGTAGCGCTTGCGACATGCCGCCTGCTGCGCACAGGCCTTGAAAATCGCGTTGATTCCCTCCCCTGCGCTGGTCCACGACGCCACCCCGCCAGCGAGTGGCGGCGGAAACACGCCGTCGATCGCTACCGAACGAATACCGCCGGGGTGTTGTTTCATGTACGTCAGCGCGAGGTCGGTGCCGTAAGAAATACCGTAAACGTTCCACTTGGCGATATGCAACGCGACGCGAAGCGCTTCGATATCGTCGGCGCTTTCGAGCGAGTTGTACGCACCGAGATCTTGCGTTTTCGTCAGCACTTCGCGCCGGCATGCGAGCGTTGCCCTCGAATAGGCTTGCTGCGTTTCCGGCGCGTCGTACGGCATATCGAGCGTTTCGGCGGCCCAGCGATCGGCCGCGTCGCACGTCAGCTTCGGCCGGGCGGTGTACGTTCCGCGCTGCGACATGAAGATGACGTCCCGATCTGCATTCAACTTACCGGCTAACGCCATCGGAATCTCGGTGATCGCGTCGTCGCCGGGTCCGCCGGCGAGCCATAGGATCGGATCGCTCTTTTTCGACGCGGACGCCGCCGGCATTATCGCAACAGAAAGCGTAATCGTCCGCCCATCGCCGCGATGCCGGTTTTCGGGAACGGTGATGGTGCCGCACTCGGCCTGCTGTAACTGCGGAATCGGCTGCGGCGGCTTCGGACACGCGCCGGCTACGAACTCAGGCGCGCTCGGAGCGGCTTTCGAAACCAAATGCGTACCCACGCTCGTCGCGACGACGATTCCGATGACAATTGCGAACCATGACGTGCGTCTCATTTGAAGTCCACTCTCGGTGCGGTCGCCGCGCAAGTTTTGTTGCCGCCCGGTGGCGACACGAAGTTCTGGAAGATTTGCTGCCCGCACGACGACTGCACGATCACCCAGTGCGCGAAGGCCGGCATGCGTACGTAGGTAGAGTTTGGCAACGTGTCGGCCGCATAGCGTCCCCATTTCGCGCCGGTTTTTGCGTCGATCGCCCCCGACACGACGAGCGTTCGAATGTCGCTGTGCACCCGAACGCGTTGGGAAGATGGTCCCGTCGGAACGTTCCACGCAGCGCACATTTCATGTTGGAACGGCATTTGCGGAGCGTTGATCAAGACCGAGTCGGGGAAATCGGGAAACTCGGCCTTGCCGGCGAGCAAGATATCCGTAGGCGATCCGTACGGCACCCATTCGCGGCAGATGAAACTCTGGGTCATGCCGAGTGCCTGTTCCGGCACCTCGGCAACGTGCGCGGCTGTCGCTCGCGTTTCCAAGAATATCTTTGGGTTCCCATGCGCGAGCTCGGTGATCGCGCGGGGCAAATAGGGCGCCTTCGGAGCGTTACTGACGGCCATCGTAATGATCGTGCCACCGTCCAGAACGACTTTCACCGGCGTCTTACCGCCCGGCGGCACAACGTTGCGAACGATCGGATGCGCTTCTAACTGCCGCACAACGCGTGTGAACGTCGCTAAGAGATTTGGATATTTGCTGTTGCATTTGGGCTGTGATTTGCAATCGTTGAAGAGCGTCGTTAGGCCCTCGCGCGCGCTACCCCACGTCCACACCAAACCGACGATGTTCGGCGGAACGACCGAGTCGAGCACGACCTGGTGGATGCCTTGCGGATGGTCGCGCATCATCGATAGCGCTAAATCGGTTCCGTACGAATAGCCGTACAGGTCCCACTGTTTATAGCCGAGTGCCTGACGAAGGTCGACGAAGTCTTGCTCGTTCTCGGTCGTGTTATAGGCGCTGAGATCGGCGCCCATGCCCACGAGCCGCTTATGGCATGCGGCAGCCGCCGCCGCCTGTGCTTTGCCGGTCGATGGCGCATCGTAGACGAGGCTGACCTGGCGCGCATAAAATCGATCGAGTTCGGGACAGTTAAGATCGGGATCGTCGAACAGCGTGCCGCGCTGATTCATGATGACGACGTCGTGTTTGCGATTGATGCCGGCATCGACTAAGAACGGCGCGTCGAGAATCGCTGCTTCACCCGGGCCGCCTGCCATGAACGCGATCGGCTCGGACTGCATTGGGCTGGGCGACTGTTGAGCCGGCAGTATAGCGACCGCAAGACGAATCGTACGACCGTTGGGCTTGGAACGATTCTCCGGAACTATGAGAAAGCCGCAACGCGCGCTCGAAAGTGCCTTCATCGGCTCTGCCGTTTTCGGACATGCGGACGTTTCGAATCTCGGCGTTACGGGTCGAGCGGCCGGGTTTGCGGCAAACAGCGCGGCAAACGCCAGCAACGATAACAGCATCAGTCGCATGTAATGCTCCGAACAGAGGGGTGCGGGTGGAGCGGTTGCAGCGGCGGGCAGCACGTGCGACCGAACGCGGTTCCAAACATAGCGTTTCGCTCCTCAAGAGTATCGCGAAACGCTCGTCTTTACCGCAAGCGAGCCCTCTCCTGTTAGACCGCGTGGCGGGCTAATTAAGAACAGAGCATTGGCTTGAGCAAGCTCCCTGATGGCATCGGCGCGCTGTGTGGAATTCGGACTAGACTTAGTCCACCAGTTCACATTTTAGAAATGAGTTTCGCGTCGCAAAATCCGACCGCTGATCCACGTTGTCCCCTTTTCGCGCTGAACGAGACCCGCGCATGAATGCAAACGCCTGAAAAAGCGACGAAAAACGGTTAAGATTGCGTCATTTTTTTGTGAACGAGTGGACTAGACTTAGTCCGTTTTCTCTAGTCCGTCAGGAAGACTTTTCGTCGCCCTCCGACGCTTCTCGCGCCGCATTTTTTGGATCGATATCGCCGCCGCCATCTCGTAGGCGTCCGGCGTTCTTCTGCATTCCAGTACCTTCACTCTGGGGATCGGGCTGGTCGGGCTGGTCGGGCTTGTCATTGCTCATAAGATCGCTTTCGTTCCCTCCGCAGCTCCTGATCAAGCGCCTTTGCCTCGAAGCGGCCTTGTCACCGCCTCGCGGGACTCGCCAGCGGCCCGCGGAAATCTGTCGGCGTGCAGCAAAGCGACCTCCTTGGAACTCCGGATGTTAGTCGTTCTCTCGAAGCCGGTTTGCGTTTTACGACGACACAGTATCGCCCCGCAAGCGCGCTGCCGCCGCACGAGCATGCTTCGACCAACATAACGTTCGTGCGGCACGGGCACTATCGCGAAACGTTCGAAAAGCGGGAGCGCTGGTGCGAACCGGACATGCTGATCGTGCACCCAGCGGGCGAGCGCCACTCGAACGTTCACGGGCCTTCTGGAGTACGACTGCTCAACGTCGAGTTCGACCCGGCGCGCGCGCGTCTTCTGAATGATATCGCGCCGGTATTACAACAGCCATTCGAGCAGCGCTCGAACAGCTACAGTAGGTTAGCCAACGCAATCGAAACGGAGTTGCATCGTAACGATGACGCATCCTCGCTGGCATTAGAAAGCCTGGTCCTAGAAGCGTTCGTCACGGCGTTCTGCGATCGCGTCTCAAACGAACGGAATCATAAGTGGCTAAGCCGCGTCGTCGACGCGCTGCACGAAACCACCGAGCGACGCATTTCGATGGACGATTTAGCCAATGTCGCCGGCGTGCACCCCGTGCACGTTGCGCGAGAGTTTCGCCGCACATTCAGGTGTACGGTTGCCGGTTACTTGCGCGTCCTTCGCGCGCGGCGCGCGTGCGAGGCCTTAGCAACGAGCGATCTTCCGCTCTCGACGATCGCACAATCGGCTGGTTTTTCGGACCAAAGCCACTTCACGCGGGTCTTTCGCGCAACGATCGGGATATCGCCCGGAGCGTATCGTCAGACCAGAAAACGTTGAGTTTGTTCAAGACGCCCTAGTGGCTGGCGTGGCACACTGGATGCAATGAGTCTTCTGCTTGCGGCCGTCGTGGCGACCACCCAACCCCAGCTGAACCTTTCCGCCGACCGTGCCACGCGCGTGTTACAACAGGCGTACGCTGCAAGCGGCGGCGATCGTTGGGCCGCGGTCAAGAGCCTGCGATTTCGATACGACTCCGGCCTCGTGGAACTCGACGACGTCGTTGCGGGGCGGTTCGTGGAGCGCAGCGGCACCGGCGCCGACGGCTTCGACGGCATTTCGCGCTGGACGCAAGGCAAAAGCGGCATCGCGTACGTGCTTGGCGACCGCGACTCACAGCTATCGGCTGCGAATGACAGTTATCGCACCGAACGCGCGTGGTGGTTTGTATCGCGCCATCCGGGAACGATCGCGTACGCAGGCAGACAAGTCGATCGCGGCACCACGTTCGATACGATCCAAATCACGCCCGAGGACGGACGGCCCTTTACGTTGTGGATCGACGCTCGAACCCACCTCATCGCGCGCGACGTCGAACGCGGCGCCGAAGAGATCGACACGACGACGTTCTCGGATTACCGTTGGGTTGAGGGCATTCGCCTTCCGTTCGCCGTGCAAAGCGACGGCGACACCGTCCATCTCGCGAACGTCGAGATCAACGCCGCGTTCGCCGAGGATGCGTTCGCGATTCCGCCGTTGCCGAAAACCGACATCGCCGAACATCCGGTTACCGTACCGTTTCGCGTGGTCAATGAAAAGCTGTTGGTTCCGGTGTATCTCAACGGCCAAGGGCCGTTCGATGCCGAGTTCGACACCGGCGGATCGCTCATAATTCCGCCCGCGTTGCTGCAACACCTCAAGCTCATCGCGCACGGCGGTGGCCGCGAATCCGGCGGCGGCGAGGGGTCGATCGCCTCGTCTTCGGGTGCGATCGATTCGGTATCGGTCGGCGACGCAAAAATTGGCCCGCAACAATTCTCGAGCTTTCCGCTCTTCAACCGTTACCCGGAGCGTATGCTCGTTGGTTTGGAAGTGCTGCAGCGATACGTCGTTGCGCTGGATTTCGACAAGATGCAGATGACGCTGACGCCACCGTCGCAATATCGGTTCGACGGCACGGGCATCAAGATTCCATTCCATTTTCAGGACAACCAACCGGAAGTCACCGGCTCGATCGACGGGATCTCCGCGCACCTTGCCATCGATACCGGCGATGACTCGTCGTTGTTGCTGACTGCCCCGTTCGCGCGACGATACGATTTGATAAAGAAATATAATGCGCATTTGCCCTACGGTGGAACTTCGATCGGGGCAACGCACGGTGTGTGGGCCGATCGAGCCGGCACGGTGTCGCTCGACGATAGTACCGGACGTCCTGCGGTGAGCGTCACCAAACCCGTGACGCGCATCTCGACGCAAGAGTTCGGTTTCGACGCCAATCGATACGTGTCGGCAAACGTCGGCATCGGTATTCTTCAGAAGTTCAACCTGACGTTCGACTACGCGGATCGTTACATCGTGTTTCAACCGAACGCGAACTACGGCAATCCAGATGTATTCAATCGCGTCGGCATCGATCTCAGCGCGAACGGCGCCGGCTGGAAAGTGCGCACGGTTTATCCGAACACCGCCGCATCCAGAGCGGGCCTACGAGTCGGTCAAGTCGTCGTTAGCATCAACGGCCAAAATCGCCAGCAACTTGCCGACGGCGCCTGGTACCAGCTAGAAACCGGCCCCGTCGGATCGCAGGTTAGCCTTGCGATTCAGGACGGCGCCACAACGCACACGATCGATTTGATCCTGGCAAACGACGCGCTGTAGCGTTGGAGATGGTTCCGCGAACGCCGCCCCGACCAGATGCGCTCCGACACGCTAGAGCGAATCTCGCACCTGATCGCGATATGGGAAGATCTTGCAGCGATCTTCGGGCGAGGCGAGCCGGCCCGCACGTGGCTCAAACGAGACAACGCCGACTTCGGCGGCCGGCCACCATTACAGCGCATGTTACATGGCTACGTGCAAGATCTCGTCTTCGTGCGAACCTATCTCGACCGCGCTCGCCAAGGTTGGTAAAGGTCCATCGGGTTGTACCTGACCCGCGACCTCCGCTCGCCGCTCTCGCGGATCTCGCCGAACAGCCTGAAGATCCGCTCGCCGTGGATGCACGCGGTAACCTCTCGTTGGTGCCCCCGAAGACAGATATCTCGGCCCGCGCGCCTCGGTGGTAATGGCGCCGTTCCTCATCATCGGGCAGAGCCGCTTCTCGCCTGGAACGTACGGCGTTTTCTATACCGCGGACGCGTTTATCGTTGCGGTGCGAGAGTCGAGCTATCACGCCGCGCGTTATCTGCGGGCCGCGGGATTCGCAGATCCGATTATCGTGCCGCGATACGAACTGCAGCTTACGCTGGATGATTCGGATCATCTGGACATCCGAAGCGGCGGAGCCGACACCGCACAAGCATTCGGCGCAAGGGCGCGCGCCAGTGGTCGGCAGGGTATTTGGTATGACAGCGTTCGATCGCCAGGCGGCACTTGTTACGCGACGTTCAAGCCCGCCGCGGTTCGAAGTGTAAAAGGAACGGCTCGCGAGCTCGAACTAGTGTGGGATGGCAACGCGATAACAGAATATCGAGAGCTAAAGACGCATACACTTTGAGCACTTCTCACGCGACCTTGTCACCCTCTATTTTCGCGTGTCCCGACAAGCCTTGGCACCAGATTCAGGGGCTCGCGACCAGATAAACCTTCGCGTTTGCGATTTTAGGATATAACGACACTGCAGCGGCCTGCTATAAATTAAGGATGCATAACTGGACCGCGTGGGATGCAAGCTTGTCCTGGAGCTTCGGACTCATCGCGATCACGATCACCATTCATATTGTGGGTATCGGTTCGATTGCGAATGCGGTCGCGCGGTTTCGACACAAGCTGGTAGATTCACGCCGTCCGTATCTTACGGGGACCCCGACGGCGATAGCCCTCCTCGTAATCGTCGCCCTCGGGCTAGCCGTGCTTCATGGCGTCGAGTGTTTCGTATGGGCCCTCGCATACGTACACCTCAATGCTTTCAGCTCTGCAGCCGATGCCACGCTTTATTCGGTCGACTCGATGACGACGCGCGGGTCTTCCGGTCTCACAGCGGTTCGAGAATGGCGAATGATGGGCGCGGCCGAGGCCGGCGATGGCATGTTGCTTTTTGGGACAAGCACCGCGTTCTTGTTCCTCGTCATGACCCGGCTTTGGAAAACCGACTTGGAAGCACGCTAGCCTCGGCCATCAATGCCGCGGCAAAATCGACCAAATAAACGCGCCGGCCGAAAGCGTTACGATTCCGGTCACCGCCCAACCGCCGCAGGCTAGCAGCGGACTGACCGGGCGGCCATGCATCGCCTTCCGATTCGTAGCGACCATCATTACCATCACCAGCGTAACCGGTGTTGCGATTCCGGCCGCGACCGACGCCCAGTACAGCAGCCACATCGTGCTGATCGGTGCCAGCGCCAACGCCGACGACACGGCCAGCGACGCAAAGATCACGCCGTAAAACACACGCGCCTCGCGAACCCCATGCCTCAAGCCGGCCGGAAGACCAAGCGTCTGCGCGATAACATACCCGTTCGTCGCAGATATAATTGGAATCGCGATCGCAGCCGAAGCGAGAAGCCCGACGCCGAACAGAATCTGACTTGCCGGTCCGGCCAGCGGCTTGAGCGCAACCGCAGCATCCGTCGCACTCTGCATCGGAAGATGATGCACGCCGGCCGTCGCCGCAGTCGCAACCAAGATAAACAGAAAGCTCGAGCCCGCGACCACGATGCCGATTGCGGCGTCGGCGCTCATCTTCGCGGCGTCGCCGGGACGCGGGTGACGCTCGGCCACTTCGATCGACTCCCAAAAATAGACGTAACCGGTGAGCGTCGTTCCAAGCAGCGCAATCGCTCCGGTTAAAAACAACGGAGTGAACGCGATGTGCGGCACCAAGATACCACGCAGCACGTCACCCCAGTTGGGACGCGCCAAAATCGCACTCACCAAGTAACACAAAAATACCGGCGTAAAACACGCCAAAATACGCTCGACGCGCATATACGATTTCGTTGCCAACAACCACCCGGCGACGACGACCAGCGGAATAACGAATAGCTGGTACGGAATACCGCCGCAAATGATCGACAACGCTTGCGCGCCGGCCTGAATATCGGCGCCCAACGTGAACAAACTGACCACAACGATCGACAGCGCCGCAGCCACGGCAGCTCGGCGGCCAAGCGTATCGATAATCGCCTGTTGCAAGCTCTTCTGCGATACCGTCGCAACCGACGCCGCAATCGACTGGACGATTGCCAGCAGCGGCAACAGCAGCACCACAAGCCAGCCCATCGCATAGCCCGTTGCCGCGCCGACGACCGCGATCGAACCGACAGTCGTCGGATCGTTGGCCGACGCGCCCGACACGAGGCCCGGTCCGAACCCGCGCACGAAGTGCATGCGGCGGCGCGTCACGACTGCGCTCGCCGTCGCGTCGACGCCCTCTTTGACAACGGACTCTACGGGCATACCGCTATCATGCAGCGCACGTCAGGCGGGCGGCGGCTCCGGAGGCAAATACCGATACCCTGCAGCGCGCAATCGCTGTAGACGTACGAAAACCTGCGGCTTGCTCTCGAACAGGATGTTCAGCCCCGACCACAGACCTCCGTAGTTACGCGCCTGTGCGAGGTAATCGTCGACATCGACGCGATTCATCAACCGGCGACCCACGGCGTTCACCAGCAAGCCGCGAAATCCAGTGGGCGAGAGTGCAGCGCCATATCTGTCCCGCGAATAGGTCCGCGCGCGGTCGAGTGGACTGCGCAGCCATTTGATCGACGACAGGTACGTGAGCATCATCTCGTTCCAGATACTCGTTTGCCGAAGCCGGATCGCGCCCAGCTCGTGCGCCAACACGAACGAAACGACGTCGAGCGTTTTGCGGTCGTCGATATCCATGATCACTTGATGCAACACGATGTAGTTTTCGTGCCACGATGAAAACGTCTGCGAATACGGCTGAATCGTGCTTCCCGTCAAAAACAGCTCGGGAGGATGCTCCATCCCGAGTCGCTCGCAATGCGCTTTCAATATCGCATAAATTTCGGGAAACTGATTCTCGGACAGACGCACCGAGCTGCCGCGAATCGCCGCCTCGCGGCGGTTGCGGTTCAGCACCAGCAACGGTATTCCGATCAACGCGGTAACCGCCAAGACCCGCAGGAACCCGATATCCTTCGCGATGACGGGATGCGTTCGCAACCACGCCGGCTGATAAAATATCAGCGCGATCGCGAACGCCATGAGGACGAAGTTGAACGCTACCGATGCAAAAAATATCGGCCGTTCGGTGGGGTCGCGTAGGACCGACTCGTCAAGAAGCTCCGTCGTCATAAATTAGCGCCGTCTTGGTGGTCCCTTCGGCGAGATAATCGTGCAGCGGCACCTGCATCGCTTTAAAGAATGCATCCGCCGCAGCCTGGCCTTTCGCTTCTTTATCATCACGGCGTACCAAGTGCGTCGAAAAACCGAACTCGGCGACCATCGGCTCGAAACGATCGGTCACCGGGCGTGCCCACAGCGCCAACGATGCGTGCGCGGTAACGCCGTGTCCGAACGACAGATTCCCCAGCGTGGATTGAATCTCGAACACTTTCGCTCCGGCCACGATCGACATCGTCTCCTCCGGATCCACCCCGATCGAGCCGAGATGCGGCAACGCCTTGGCCAGGCGGCCGATCGGAAACTCCGTCTCGATTTCGGGATATTCGACGATCACGTTGTTGGAAAAAATGCTTTCCATCGATCCGGGCGCGTCACCGCGAATCAGCTCTTCTTTAAACTTCTTGACCTGAACGTTCTTCAGCGTCGTGTCGGTGTCGAAGCCGGCGGCCTTATCGTACTCTGGCGCTCGACACTTGAACGTCAGTTCCCAGCTCTCATCCGGCCAACCGCCTTGGCGAATCTGGCGGATTCGAAAGATCAGTTTGTGTTTGCGCAGATCTTGATTCTTCGTGTCATAAAACTGCACGATGCGAAGCTGCGAATCGAGCGATTCGACCGGCTCGTAGTGGACGTCCAGCTTTTTTGCGATGCTCGCCAACAGTTGGTTGAACGTAAGCAGCGCGCGACGGTTGGGAAACTTCTCGGGCTTCAAAAGCAACTTGAACTCGCGGTGCGTTACCAGCGAGTTCTCAGGCGCTTTGTCGTGCGTTTTACTCATTTCACCCCTCCGAGAGAGACGGGCCTCGTGCGAGACCCGTCTTTCGCGAGCGTCGGGTCCTTAGGACCCAGTATGCGATGCCATCGCTTTGTCGATCTGTTCCTTCACTCCCTCAAGGTTGAAGGACGCCGACGCCTGCATCGGCGGAAACGCTACCGCCGTTTTGGCGAGTTCCCCGACGACCTCTTGCACCAGCACGAAGCGCCAGAACTGGTACGCAAACCAGTTGTAGAAGGCGAGCGAGCCGGCCATTCCGGTTCGTTCGAACGGATCGAGCCGAAGGTTGGTCAGAATCGGCCAATCGACTTTCACGGTACCGCCGAGCCAGCCGGCGGGCTGGTCGATAAACCGGTATTTGTAGTCGTTCACGCGCACCGCGCCGAGCGTTCCTTCGGCGAAGTAGAAGAACTCCTTACGCGCCGACGGCCCTTTGCCGGTGATGAGATCCATCTGATTGTAGCCGTCGAGATGCACCTTATACGTACGATCGCCGAGCTGTTTGCCGGCCAGCAGTTCGTTGACGATGTTCGCGTCGCCGGCGGCGGCCACGAACGTCGGGAACCAATCGAGGCTGGCGAACAGTCCGTTTTCGACTTTACCCGCCTGCACTTTTCCGGGCCAACGCAGGATGCACGGAACGCGGAATCCACCCTCGAGTACGGTGCCTTTACCGCCGGCAAACGGCGTTTGACCGCCGTCGGGCCAGGTGAAGTTCTCGGCGCCATTGTCGGTGGTGAACACGACGATCGTGTTGTCTTCTAGGCCGTCGTCCTCGAGTTTCTGCATGACGGATCCGACGATATCGTCAAGTTGCGCCATGCCCGCTTCGTACACGTCCCAGCCGTTTTCGGGAGTTCGTTGGCTCTCGTATTTTTCCGACAGATGCGTGACGACGTGCATGCGCGTCGGATTGAGCCACACGAAGAACGGTTTGCCGTCCGACTTGGCCTTATCGATGAACTTGACCGCGTGTCCGAGGATCTCGTCGTCGACCGTCTCCATGCGATCCGGATAGAGCGTGCCGCAGTCTTCGATCTTCTGTTTGCCGACTTTGCCCCAGCGCGGCTGGACGGTTGCGTCGTCGGTATCGGTCGCCCAGCTATGCACCATATTCCGAGGACCGATTTTGTCTTTTAGTTGCTGCGGATAGTTAGGATGCGCCGGATCTTCCATAGCATCCAGATGATACAAATAGCCGAAGAACTCGTCGAAGCCGTGCAGCGTCGGCAAGTATTCGTTGAGATCGCCGAGGTGATTCTTGCCGAACTGCCCCGTCGCGTAGCCCATGGATTTCAGGGCGGTTGCGATTGTGGGGGCTTCGGCAGGCATTCCGACTTTAGCGCCGGCTTGACCGACGGTGGTCAGACCGGTGCGCCGCGGAATTTCGCCGGTGATAAACGCCGCCCGGCCGGCCGTGCAGCTGCCCTCAGCGTAGTAGTCCGTGAAGAGCATGCCTTGGGCGGCGAGCTTGTCGAGGTTCGGCGTCCTGCCCGCCATGATCCCTCGGTTATAGGCGCCAACGTTAAACCAGCCGATATCGTCGCCCATGATAGCGATGATGTTGGGCTGCCCCTTAGAGGGCATAAGAGCCTCCTTGTGTTGTAAAGGTAGTACGCGTCCAGTCTACGCAATTCCGGCGCATAGAGGTATCCCAAAAAAGAAACGCGCACCTGGATTTTTCCAACTTGCGGTTATCGGATAGACCGGGCCTCGAACGAGCGCCTACAATCGCGATTACAAGGAGGCGTCTCAACTCATGGATCGTTTCAAGGGCCTCGCCACGGCGGCGGCCATAGTCGCTTTTTGCGCCGCAGGCGCGGTCGCGCGTGCGCAAGATGCGCAACCCACGCCGGCACCCGCACAGACGGCCGCGCCCACCCTCATGGATCGCCAGTACGACGGTCAACTGCACATAACGGCCGCCCCGTATATATGGGCGCCGAGCGTCCACGCGAACTTTCAGTTTCCCATCCAGCGCCTGGCCGGGGGTACGAGTAGCGGCGGCGGCGTGCTGTCGAAAACGATCGAAGTCGGTCCGAGCGACTATCTTCCGAAGCTCAACTCGGCGGTCATGGGCGTGATCGACATTCGTAAGGGCAATTTCGATCTGTACCTGGACGCAATCTACCTGAATGCGTCGACGTCGGCCACGATCGTCGGTTCCATTAAAGGACCGCTCGGGCACGTTAATATTCCCATAACCGTCAATAGTTCGGCGCGACTCGCCAGCGGAATTTACGAGGGAGCGATTGGGTTTACGGTTGCGCGCACCCACTACGCCGATCTCAGCACGTTTCTGGGATACCGCGACTTTCCGATCAATCTCAACGTCGATTACAATGCGTCGGTCGGCAAGCGCGGCATCATCGCGCCCACCGGCAACGTGACGACCCACGATCAAACCGAAGATGCCGTTTTTGGCTTAAAGGGTAGGATTTTCTTCAACGACAAAGGCTGGTACGTTCCGTACTACGGCGACTTTGGCGGCGGCAACAACAATTCGACGTGGGAAGCCTACACCGGCCTCGGCTACGCGTTTCCGCACGGCCAGTCGTTCCTGTTGCTCTATCGCCAGCTCGACTATTACGGATTTCCCAACACGGCGCACGTCCAACGACTGGATCTCGGCGGACCGGTGTTCGGCTACACGTTTGGTCTGTGAGCGTTAGCGCTTTCCTGACGCGCCTTGCCGTGGCGGCGCTGTTGGGAATAGCGATCGGATTCGAACGTCAGTGGCGTCAGCGCGCTGCCGGTCTGCACACGAGTACGCTCGTGTCGATCGGCGCCGCGCTGTTCGCGTTACTTGACGGGGTTCTCGGAGCCGGCGACACGACGCGCATCGTCGCCGGCGTGGTGACCGGCGTCGGTTTCATCGCGGGCGGCGTCATTCTACGCTCGGGAGCCGGCATCTCGGGTTTGAACACCGCCGCGACGATCTGGTCGACCGCAGCCGTCGGCGCGCTGGCGGGCTTTGGATTCTGGCAAGAAGCGCTCGCCGGTGCGGTCGCGATCGTCTTCTTGAATTTAACGCTGCAGCCGTTAGCGAACGCTATCGACGCGCGCACCAGTTCAAAAAACCGCTAATCCTTCGCGCAGCGAAACCCGATATGCGACATGCCCGTGTCGATCATTTGCGGCGAACGCGCGGCCGGGCGAAAACGTAAGCAGTACTCCGGCGAACACAAGAACGATCCGCCTTTGAGCACCTTGCGCGGAATGCGTATCTCGGGACTGCACGGATCGTAACTGCGTTCTCGCAGGTCGTCACCGCCGCAACACGGCGACGACGCAACGCGATCGATCACGTACCAATCCGACGTCCACTCCCACACGTTGCCGGCGACATCATACAAGCCATAACCGTTCGGGGCGAAGCTGCCGACGGGCAACGTCCGCGGCCCGTGCTTGGACGTATGGCGATACGGAAACGAGCCTTGCCACGTGTTCGCTGCCGGCTCTCCGCCGGGTAACATCTCGTCGCCCCACACGAAGTCTTTGCCGTCGAGACCGCCGCGTGCGGCAAACTCCCATTCAGCTTCGGTCGGCAGACGCTTTTCGGCCCACGTGGCATACGTTTGCGCGTCTTCGAACGCCACATGCACCACCGGATGATCGGGGCGCGACGCAACCGAACTGCCCGGTCCGTCGGGATACTTCCAGCTCGCTCCCGGCGTCCACGACCACCATTGCCGATAGTCGTTAAAGTTGACCGGTCCCGGCGTCATGTGAAAAACCAGCGAACCGGGAACGAGATTTTCGGGTGGAGCGCCGGGGTAATCTTCGGCTTTCAACGGCCGTTCGGCGACGGTAACGTATCCGGTCTTGTGCACGAACTTCGCGAAGTCCGCATTCGTCACGCTGTATTCGTCGATCGAAAAATCGCCGACCGAGACGTCGCGTAGCGGCGCTTCCTCGGGATAGAATCGCTCGGATCCCATTTGAAAACTTCCACCCGGAATGCGAATCATTTAGTCACCTTGCGGGCCGCGAAACTCGGCGTGCAATCCTTCGCCAAGTGTTTCGCGAGACTTTTGCACTTTGGTAACCGAGGCTGGTTCCCATGGCTCCCACTCTTCCCATCCGAGATATTGCGAGAGCAAACGGAAACCGAAGCCGATGAAAAACGCGATCGCGGTCGACGCAATGACGTTCAGACCGAACGCCTGATTGCAGACTAAATAGGCGATACCGGTCAACGCCGCGGCGGTCACGAAAAATTCGCCGCGAACCAACTGCTTCGGAACGCATTGACAGGCGAGGTCGATGATCCAGCGACCGGCGGTCGTCGCGATGATGCCGATTAGTACGGCAGCGGCGTATCCCAAGTGGGCGATCAGTGCGGTCTGTACGCCGACGATGGCATACCACGGCAGCGAGAACGCCGTCATAAACTGGAACAGACCGTCTTTGAATTTCTGCTCGCTCTTGTAGTCGATCAGCAGCGCAATCGCAGCGGCCCCCAAACACGCAACGATGTACCACGGGTTTTGCAAGGGCGAGGGAACTTTGTTGACGAGAATGTCGCGGATGACGCCGCCGCCGATGCCGCCGGCATAGGCCAAAATGACGATGCCCATCACCGTGAAATTCTTGTAATGATCGGGACGCCGCGCCAGCAACGCGCCATTGAACGCATTGGTTGTGGCGGCGATGAGCGAGATGTACTCGACCGTCGTAAACGTCCAGAGGCCGAACTTCGAGAGTATGAGCGGGGTCATGCTAGCGCCGCCTTCGTTTTTCGCGAAAAGATCGCGCCAAAGATCGTCGAGACGATCATTTGAATCACGAGATAGGTCAATACGGCGGCGGCAACCCGCGAATTTTGCAGGCTCGAGGTTGCGATCAGCGCGCACAGACCGACGTTGCGGAGCGTCGTGCCGATGCCCAGCACGCGCCGGTCTTCGGTGGCGGGTCCACCCAACAACCATCCCGTCGCCATCGATAACAGCACGATGGTCAGCGATGCGAGCATGCCCAACGATCCGTAGATAGACGCAACACCGCTGATGATTTGCGGAAACAGCAGAACGATCAAAATGAGCGCCGCGCCGAAAAAGACGAACTGGAGGGGGCGCGCGAGTCGTTGGGCGAGCTGCGGCGCCCTTCCACCGAGGACGATTCCCACCAACAACGGCAGTAGTTGAAACAGCACCAGCGTCATCGCGAATTTTCCGAACGGAAGATGCGCTTCGGCGATCGCCGGCAATACCAGCGCCGCCGTGATCGGCACCGTTACGATCGATAGTAACGGCAGCACGACCGCGAGTTCGACGGCCAGCGCGAGGCGGCCGCCACGCTTACGAACCGACGCCAACACGAACGGCACACCGGGCGCGATCGCCATCAGCAGCACGCCGGTCGCGACCTCGCCGGGAAGGCGGAACAACTTGACGACAACGACGCCGATGATTGGCACGATGACGAAGTTGGCGAGTATCGCACGGACGGTCAAACCGACGCGCTTGAGCGTCTCGCGGAGGTGCTCGCGGTCGACCTCCAGGCCCGCGCCGAAGGTCAGCGCGATCAGCATGAGCGCCGCGAAGATTTGCTCCGGCTTGATTCCAGATGCATGCATTGCTAATTCATCCCATGGAGCGGAAGTTCGAACAGCCTGACAACGCCGTAGACCGTAGCGATGAGCCCGAGCGCGACGACGATCGTGTGACTGGGATACACCATCTTCGTACTGATGCCCGCAAGAAACGAAACGCCGGCGAAGATGACGGTCAGCAGCACGAACTGGTCGGCGTTGTGGTTGGCTCTGCCGGCCTCATTAAAGTCGTTGGCGGCACGTTTTTCGTACTCAAGGGCCTCCTCGCGCGACTGCAACCGGTATTCCGGCATGACGAATGGCGTTGAAGGTGCGCGGACGTTCTGGAACGGGTTGGTCGCGAGCCAAGCCCGCATCGCCGGCACGAACTCCGGCCGGAACCGGCGGAAGAGAAAATCCTTGAAGCGGGCATTGTTGGTGTCGACCGCCTCCACATAGTGGACGAAGACTGCTACGTCGATGGCCGCCAACGTGTTGGCGCGATCGGCCTCTTCGGTGGAGTGCAAGCGGTCCGCGTTAGCGGTGCTGTACATGCGCGTCTGCTCGCCTTCCCAAAGCCCGGATTGATATCCGCACAGCGCGGTCAGGACGGCGGACACCGATATCAGCACGACGGATAGAACATCGACGATTCTATCCGCCCTGCTGTGCATGTTAGAGCGAGCGCTGGCCGATCACGCGACCAACCGGCGGCGTCGAATCCGATCCTTTGCCCCACAGCCCGTTAAAGCTGTTGTTGTCGCCGTTGAACCAGAACGAGAACCAACCGGGTCCGGTCGGTCCGCTGAACGTGGCGCGAACCTTATCTTTGGTCCGGAACTTACCGTTGAGAACGTACGGGCCGACCTTACAGACGACCGTCGGACCGGATTCCGTGCAGACCATTCTGCCGATGAATGCGGCCGGACCGCCCGCGCCGACGACGTTCCACGAACCCTTGGCCGTGATGGGCGACGGCGGCAGCACCTTGTTGCCGACGAACGAGCCATTCGGCTTCGTGCCGTTGTAGCCCCAAACGCCGTTCAGGCTGTGGCCGTTAGCGCTCACGTAGACCGTGAGCCAGCCGGCGCCACTCGGGCCGTGCCATTTACCGTTGATTTTGGAATCCGTAACGAACGTGCCGGTGAAGCCATTTCCGTTTGCGGCATTGTTGCCGATGATGGAACCGCCGGACTGCGTGAGCGTGACCGTCGTGGTCGACGAACCATTATTACCGCTCTGCTGGATCTGCCAGGTTCCGGTAAGGGTTGGCGGGCTCGCGACCCCCGCCGTGATCGACGCGGCAAATAGAACGATTGCGCCGCATAGCGAAATAGCAACGTGTTTCATCTTCATATCCTCCGCGTTTAGACTAGCACGTGTCGGAGCCTGCCTCAATCCCAAAACTGCATAAAGCAGTTGCGATTCCGGGATAGTGGCAAGGCCCGTTGGGCGCTACAATAACGTTTGGTTATGGATCTCGATCGCTATTCGGCGCAGATCGGCGAATCGTGCTGCATCGCGCAACGTGAGACATACGATACGCTGCTAGCGCGTATCGTCGAGTTCAGCGTGCGCGCGGCCGTGGCGCGGTCCGTCGACGAGAGCGAATGGGAGCACGAACAGCTTCGGCGCAGAGGTCTGAGCGCGCTGCAGATATTCAAGAACGGTAAAGCCGTGTGGGAAGATCCTGCTGCGTACGATGCGGAACTGGCAGAAGCGCGTCGCGAACGCATCGACGAGCGATTCCAAGAAGGCAACGAAGTCGACGCCGGCCTCTACCAACAAATCGATGCGGACCTCCGCGACCGCTGGCGCAGGCTGGGCTATGCGACTCCGACCCTGGGTCACAATATGAAGCCGCTCTTTGCCGAGCTGGCACGCGACGCCACAGACCGGGCCGCCCTGGCAAGAGAGCGCTTACTTGAAGAGCTCCTCACCCCACCGGCGGAAGGGGGGCTTGAGTCCTAACCGGTAAACGACGTGCTTCGGGTGCCTATTGTGAACGTCGAGCACACGAGCTTCGTCGATGAGTCGAAGCTGGTATCGTTAGTCCCCTCCACCGTCCGCTGGCAGCAACTGCAGCCCGGCAATTTCGATGTCGCCTTCAAAGTGCTCGCGACCACGCCGCTGGTGATCTCTTCCCGTACGATGAATTTGGCGTTTCACGGTAGCGCGCAAGTAGTGCCCGGCCGGCGCAGCGTCGTTACTATCGATTCAGCGACGGAGGCGCGTTGGCGCGGCACCGCGTTCGGGGCGGCCAACATAGCGTCCGGCGACGAGGTCGACGTTCGTACCACCGGCGCATCGACGCTACTGGCGATCGCCGTCGACGAACCGGATCTGCAAAGGCACTACCACCATTCACTCGATGCATCCGACATCGTCGACCGCTTGGGTAATAACCGCGTTACTGGAAACTTCTTAGCCGCACACCGCGTGCGCACCGCCGTGCGCCAGGTCTGCGCCGCCGAGTCGTCCGTGCCACCGACTGCGGCTGGCACCATGCTCGCGTTACTCGCTGCCACGGTCGCAGAAATCGAGAATCACTCGATCGCGCGATCCCACTGTTTGAATCGTCGTTATGCCGCCGTCCGAGCGTGCGCGGCGTACATGCGCGAGCACATCGATGAAACGATTACGCTCATCGATTTAAGCACCGCGTGCGGAATGCGCTCGCGTTCGCTGATCAACGCCTTCGAGGCGGTCGTCGGGCTTAGCCCGATGGATTACTTGAAGCGGTTGCGCCTCAGCTCCGTGCGCAGCATGTTGCTGCGATCCGATCCTCGCTCCACGCGCGTGATCGACGTTGCGACCGAATGGGGATTTTGGCACATGGGGCACTTCGCTCACGATTATCGCGTGATGTTCGGAGAAGCGCCCTCGCAAACGTTATTGAGCCGTTAAGCTGGCGGCCGGCCAGTGGTCGGCGACCCTTGTGGCGACCAAGGTGAATAGTTCCTGCTCGCGCAACCAATCACGATGAAGATCGTTAGCCGGTTTGCAATTTTTCTATGCAGTTGCGCGATCGCGGGTTGCGCGAATGCGACGACCGTTGCCGGAAGTGGGGCTGTTCCGTCAGTTCATGCAGCAACACCGGCGCAGCGCTCATGGATGGCGCCCAACGCAGCATCCGGAAATCTGCTCTATATCTCCGATGAAGGGTACGGCGCGGTCTTCGTCTACGCGTACGCCCGCAATGCGATTAAGTTCGTCGGCGTGTTGAACCAACCGACGCCACCCGGACCGATGTGCGTCGACAAACAGCAAAATGTATGGATTTTGGGCGAACGTGACGGCGCGTCATATAGCGCCACGGAATACGCGCACGGTGGAACCGCTCCGATCGCCGTGCTCACGGATCCGGCGGGTGTGCCGACCGGTTGCGCTGCCGATCCGACGACCGACAAGCTTGCGATATCTAGTACACCGCCTGTGACCGGCGGGACCGCTACGATCGCCATTTATAATCGCGGGCGCGGAAATCCAAAACTCTATGAAGATTCAACGATCAAAGGTTTTTACGACTGCTGCACTTACGATCACCGCGGAAACCTCTACGGCTATGGCACCGAAAATATGAGTGGCAAAAACATTATTTCCGAACTGCCGAAAGGCTCAGGCACCTTCTCTCACGTTACGTTGGATCACGAGATTCCATTTCTTTACGGCATGCAATGGGTCGGTAAGTATTTGACCGTTGCCGACACCGGTGCAACGTCCGCCGCCATCGATGAATATACGATTTCACCTAGCGGCGCGAAACTAGCCCGAACGATCAAGCTAGCCGGCGTAACGCTCCTGTGGCAATATTTTATCGACGGCGACCGCATCATCGCTCCGGACGCTCCGTTTACCGGCTCCGGTTTCGTGGGACGCTATCGCTATCCGGCGGGCGGCGACGCCATCAAGACGAACGAGTTTAGCCAGCCCGTCGCCGTCGTCGTTAGTCGAGGGCCGCGTTAGTCCGATTCGCGTTCGCAACCGGGGGTGCACGCCACTACGAAAGAAGCCGGCGTCCGACGACCACATCTAGTCATCTAGTCATCTAGTCAACTAGTCAAACCCATGATATAATCGGCTTGCATGAAGACCGTCGGCATTTTCGAGGCAAAGACACATTTCTCGGCATTGGTTGACGAAGCGCGCAACGGTCACACGATTGTTATTACTCGAAACGGTGAGCCCGTCGCTCAAATGGTGCCCATGCCATCCCGCAACGCCGACGCGCGCGGCGCTATGGATCGCATTCTCTCCTCGCATGCGAAGTTAAAGGGCATCCCAACCAAGTCTTTGGTCGAAGAGGGACGCCGCCATTAGCGGCCAGGCCGTTCTCGATGCCTCAGCAGCGCTAACGTGGTTTTTTGAAGACGAGCGGGACGATTTGTCTCTCGCAATGGCCGAGGTTGTCGCGGCTTCCGGCGCACTCGTACCGGCGCTGTTCCGGTTAGAGATGCAGAACGCATTGCTCCAAGCGCTTCGCCGCAAGCGGATGACGCGCGCCATCGTTGACGAAAGACTCGGTGACCTCGATCGCCTGAATCTCATCGTCGATTCCGCCGCAGCGAACCTCAGCTTCAATTCTGGCTTTGCGTTAGCCGAACGTTTCGGCTTGAGCGCTTACGACGCAGCCTATCTTGAATTGGCGGAACGCGCAAAACGGCCATTGATGACGCGCGACAAAGCGCTGCGAGGAGCTGCTCGCGCTATGCGTCTGCTTTGGGAACCGAGTTAACGCTAGAACTCGTACGGAGCGGCAGCCACCCCGGACGGATTGTTGAACCCATTCGCGAGAATATACTGAACCTTGAACGAAGGATAGGTGAAGCGGTCTACCTGGTTTACGCTGAAATACTCGGCGCCAAACAGTAGTTTGGCTTTATAGTTCAGCGCGAAGTTGAAAGGCTCGCCACCGGAGGGGGTCGGGATCTCTTTCGACGGCTGCGTTTTTCCGGGCGGGAAGACCAAGAACTCGGACGGATCGAGTTGTTGTGCGATGATGATGTTGCCGGCCGGGTCGACTTGAATGCCGCCGCCGCTGCCGAACGCGAGGTTCAGGTTGGTTCCGGTTTTCGCACCCGGCGCATATTCGTTGACCGCGCTGCTCTGGTTGTAATCGTACATGACGTACAGATTTTGCTGCTTATCGACCGCCACCGAAAGCGGCGCACCACTTTGGTAGTCGGAAAGACGATACTCTTTCTTTACGTTGCCTTTGGGATACACCGTCACCCAGCCGTTGCTGAAACCGTTGAAGTTGGCGATGTAGATCGTTCCATCTTTGGCGACCACTGCGTCGGTCGGTGACGACAGGTCGGTCGTGTAACTCTTGGTCGGCGATGTCGCGCCCGGCGCGTACACTTCTACCGTCCATTTGCCGCTGATTTGCCCCTCGTCGGAGACGTACAGATTACCCTTGTCATCGGTCGTCAAGCCGCCGGGTCCTAAAATACCGTCGGTAATCGTCGCGATCGGTTGTTGGGTTTTGCCCTTCTGGTCGTACACGTCGATCGCGCCGTTGCCGAGGTTCGAAACGTAGACGAGCTTCGCGCCCTTCTTCACAGCATAACGCGGGCCGTTACCGCGTACGACATCCTGGCCGCGCAGCGAGATGTTCGACCCTCGCGAGCCGTACGCACCGAGCGGATAGGACTGAGTATTGAGCGTTCGCACGCCGGCCGTCATCGATTGGGCGGCGGCCGGCTGTTGCGGCGAAGCGCTATTCATCGAGCAACCCGCGAGCGCGGCTGCTGAGACGCCGACGACGACGGCGTGCGAAAATTTGCTAGTCATGGAAACACACATCCCTTTCTTGCGAGCGGACCGCTTTGTGCGGCGTCCGCTGGCACGATCCTTGCTCACGTGAGCAGAGCTACCTGCTCGTGCGTGTTCTTTCCGAACCGTATGGAATTCGAACTAGACTTAGCTAAGTAGTTCACATCCCGACAATACGGAATTTAACGCAACATTTACGCTATGAGGCGGCTAGATTGTCCAAGGGACTCACTCTTCGGGGAACGCGCGGCCCGATCGCAGCGGTCGAACACTTCGTTGGCTCATTCTAGATCGAAAAAAGGCTCGTCAATAGTCAAAACGGCCATTAGCGATTTGTGAACGAGTGGACTAGACTTAGTCCAAAATCCCTATCGCCGCTCACGGAGATGCACGCCGCTAACAAAGAAGCCGGCGCAGATTCTGCACCGGCTTCTTTGCGTCCCCACGACGTTTTTAGCTGCTCTTTGTGCAGCGAATCGTTCGACTCGTGGTGTTTCCTTGGGGATCGGTCGCAGTGTTTGCATCGCTGGTTTCAGTGTCGCTGACCTTGGTGATCACATCGGTGGCGCTGCTACCGTCGGGATTCTTGCCAGTCCACGTGATCATGTTGGCCTGCCAGCCCGGTGAGGTTTGAATGCCGTATCCGCCGCCATTATCGACGCCGGTTTGTATCCACAGTTTCGCGACAGGATCGTAACCGATATATCCCGTGCCATTGATCGTGTACGTGCGATACTGGTCGAAGGGTGGTGCCGTCGTTTGCTGCATCATCCACATACCATCCATGGCCATTGAATAGACGTCGGTTTCCGGGCGCGGTTTACCGCGCAACGGTTGCGTGCACGACCACGTTCCGACCAGGAACATTACCGAAGAAAAGTCGGGTTTGGTCATCGGAACCGGCGTCGGTGCCGGCGCGGGTGCGGCGGCCGACACGATTGGGGTCGCGCTGATCGCCATCGCCATGACGGCGCTTCCAAATGCAACAGCTATCCAGGGCTTCATATCAGAGCCTTTCTGCTCGCCGAGGGAACGAGCTAGTAAGCGTCCCGTAGAACGCCACCTTGCTTAATTCCTCTTATAATATGAAGAAGAGCGCTACTTAGCGCCCTTCTTAGCCGGAATCGCAAACGCGCACAGCGTGTAACATCCCGTGTATATCGTGCCATTCACGATAACCCCCGAGGCTTGCGACGAACCGTTGCTGATCGACGGTGTCGAATACACCAGTTTGCCTTTCGCGGAATCGAACGCGGCGATCGCAACATTGCCATTATTTCCGCCGCCGCCGTTGGTGTACACCAACCCGTTCGCAACCGCGATTGCGCCACCGACGTACAGATTGCCGTTCGTCGTATTACTCCAAACCGGCTTACCGTTGCCGGCTTGCAGCGCGTACACGCCCACGCTACCGTCCTCGACGTACAGGCGCGATGTATCAACGGCGAGGCCTGCAGCGCCCTGCGCGGGTATATTCGACTTCCATACCGACGCTCCGGATTTCACCGCGAACGCCTGCACGACCATCGTGCTTCCGCCGCCGGGTTCTACCACGTACAACCGAGATGCGTCCGCGACCATTTCCTCGATATAGGGTGTCGGCGATTCATCGCACCAGACCGTCTTGCCGGAAGACTCGGCAAACGCGCAGATTTCGGTATTGCCCTGTGCATCTCCGCAACCGAGAACGGCGAACACCACGCCGCTCGACACCGGCAACGGATTTTCGCTCGTCAAACCGGCGTCGGGGCAGTGATACTGGCCTGCCACGGCCCACAGGGTTTTGCCGGTTTGTGCATCGATGGCCAACGTGTCGGGTTGCTCGTTGACGCCTTGCGTGATCTGCCCAAAAATCAATTTGTTATCGTAGGCCGGCGACGTGTCGACTCCGTTCGCCAAACCGGGACACGGGTTACCTTGATATTCCGTGCAGTACGCTTTCCACGCGATTTTGCCGGTGGACGCGTTCACACCGCAATAGCCGGTAAGAAATTTCGTCGTCGAACCGTTGCTGCACGGCGTCACCACCATGCTGCCCGCGATCGCGGACACGGCATGCTGGAAACTTCCCCAACCGCCGTTGAGCTTAACGTCCGCGGACCACTTCTTCTTACCGGTCGTGGAATCGAAGGCGTACAAACCTTCGTTTTTCTGACCCATCGAATCGACATACAGCACGCTATCGCCGGCCACGATTCCGTTCGGTTGAATGATCTGTTTGTCGTTCCACGCGATCGCCAACTTCGAGAGGTTGCTCGAATTCAGCGTCTTCTCGAGCGGGTTGAAACCGCTGTGTCCGGCGTCGTAGCCGAACTGCAGCCAATCCGCCTTGGTTGCATCGGGCACCGCGACTTGCCGGTTGTCGATCCAACGCGACGCGGTCGAGGCCGGCGAGAGCGGGGTGAACGCCGTTCCGGCGGCTCCCGACGCGCAGCCGGTCGCGAACAGCGCCGGAAAAGTGAGGAGCGTGATCGCGGTGGCGATCTGTCGTATGCCGCGCATCTGAACGAAGCTTCCTTTCACAACTGCCGGCGCCACGAAACGTGGGCCGTACTCGTCCATCCTACGGAAGCTGTGCGCGTTGGAGTATGGGTGGGCGACCCTACCTTACATAGTTGCGAAGTTCGCGCCGCGACGACACCCCAAGCTTCTGAAATGCGGCGCCCAGGTGCTTTTCGACCGTCTTGTGGCTGATCGACAAGCTGCGCGCGATCTCCAAATTCGACTGTCCGCCGGCTGCGAGGGCGACGATCTCACGTTCGCGCGATGAAAGCGCCGTCAATTCGACCCCATCCGCCACGGCCGGCTTGGCGAGATGTTCCAATCTCCGCACGTGAAAAGCCGCCCCACAACGGCGATACAGCGACAACGCGCCTTCCACGTCGCCGGCGATTTCGCGTGCGTCGGCTTCGAGCAGCGGCGTTCGCAACCGGCGGAAACCCTCGGCGGCCTCGGCCGCTAACAATCGCGCGCGGCCGGGTTCCACCGCAGCACAACAAATCGCATCGAAGAACGCAAGAGCCGGGCGCTCCAAAGAATCGCCCATCGCGGCCGCGCGAACCAAGTATTCGCGCGCACGCGCGCGATCCGCCTTGGCGCCGTGTCGCGCGATCGACAGCAGCGTCATCACTTGTCCGCGCACCAACTCGCAATCGGGCAACACGCGGTGCAGCAGTGCTTGGGCGTCGGCCTGGCGTCCCCGCCGAACCAGCAGTTCTGCAAAGCCGTACCCGCACTCGATCTCCGTAACCGACTCGAGCGGGTCGTCGAAACCGTCGAACCACGTTTCGATCAAGGCATCGTCGTCCAGATACGTCGCGGCCGCCGTGCCGGCGGCGCGCGCGAACGTCACATTCACGCGATTATCGGTCGTGGTCGGAACGGCATCCAACGCCGAACGCAGCGCCTGCAAATCGCCGCTCAGCACGTAACACAACGCCGCGGTGGCATGCGCGCACTCCTCTGCGTGCACGCTCTTCGACTCGTGCGCCGCGTGCAGCGCCTGTCGGATGTTCTCGCGCGCTTCGTCGTGCAGCGCGAAGGATGCGAAGAACTTTGCGCCGTTATAGTACGCGCCGGCGATCGCGCCCGAACCGTGCACCCGGGCGGCCTCCAGCCAGGCAACGTGCTCGCGTCGAAAACTATCGAGATCCGCCAGATCGGTCGCCACGCAGGCCGCGACGTTGTGATAGCGCACCGCGACGTCGGTCGCGCCGGTTTCGGCACGCGCGTCGACCTGCGCGAGATGCGCTTTCGCGCGCGTCGGAAAACGCAGCGCAGCCGCAATCCACGCAATTCCCAGATGCAGGCGCGCCCGAGGCAAATAGTCCGATGCATCGAGCCGTTCGAGCATACGTTCCAACGGCGCGCTGGTATCGTTCAAGCGCATCGTGTAATCGGTCATCGCCGCGCGCACGCGACACACCGCCTCGCGCTCCGACGCTCCCGCGACTCGATACGCATCGGCGGCCGCGCTATACGTCGCCAAGCCCTCCTCGGCCATACTCAACACCAATCGCACGTTGGCGATCTGCTCGAGAATGGACCCGCGAGTCAGCGCGTCGAGATCCTTGGCCTCCAACGCGCGCTGGTAGAACGCGATCGCGTCCTCGTGCGCGTAGACGGCGCGTGCGGCATCGCCCGCCAAGACGTTGTAATGCGCGCTGCGATCGTCGTCGCCGGCCGCCCACCAATGATACGCCAGCGCCTCGACCGTCCGTTCGCCCGCCATTTCGAGGGAGAGGGCAATCCGGCGATGCAGCGGCCGCAGTTCCGCGCCCAAAAAGTCGCCGCAAATCGCTTCACGCGTCAAGCCATGCCGGAAGCGAAAAACGCTCGGCTCCAGCTCCTCAATCAGCTGGAAATCGCGCGCCCGACGCAAGGCCGGCAGCAGACGTTCGGACGCGATGTCGGTCACCGACTCCAACAGCTCGAGCGAAAACGTTCGACCGATCGCCGCCGCCTGCGTGACGATGCGCCGCTCGTCGTCGTCCAACGGGCGCAAGCGTTCGAGCAACGTCGAGCGCACGCCGTGCGGCACGCGCGCCGAACCGGCCCCCGCGCGGCCGCGACGTTCGGCGATTTCTTGCACCGCGTTTTTCAACAGCTCTTCGGTGAAAAATGGATTGCCTTCGCCCGTCAGCGCGATCGATCGCCGCGCGTCGTCGCCCAAGGTGAATCCCGACAACGCTTGGTCGATGAACGTGCGCAGCTCCAGGCCGGCTAACGGTGCCAAATCGATGCGTCCGGCGCGCGCCGAACGGCCGACGTTTTCGATGCCGGCAGCGGCCGGATGGCCGGCGTGCAAATCATCGGGACGAAACGACGCCAGCACCAGCACGCGCATGTTGTGCAATCGCGAACCGAAATAGGCCAGCAGATCGAGCGTTGCCGCATCGGCCCAATGCACGTCTTCGATGACCACGACCAAGGCTTTGCGCGCGGCGAACTGCGCGAACCGGTCGACCACCGCCTCGAAATACTGCCGTTTCGATTCGGCCGGTGCGAGTCGTGCAGACGGATCGATGTTTGCGAGCGCATCGAGAATCGGACCGTATGGACGTCCGCCGAACTCTCTGCACGGACCCGACGTAATACGCCAGCGCGAATAGGCCAGCGACCGACAGAACTCCGAGATCAGCCGCGTCTTACCAAGGCCGGCGTCGCCGGCCACGAACACCAGTCCGCCGCGCGACGCGCCGGCTTCGAGCCGCCGCTCGCGCAGATACGCGAGTTCGGCACGACGGCCGACGAACGGCTTGCAAAGAACGGGCCGGACGATCACTGCAAGTCGGATTGGCGCAACGCGTCGATTTTACCGCTCAGGCGCACGTAGTCGAGCGACCGCAGCGGCGCGAAGGTCCGAGCGCGCCCGTACAACGTTCGGGCATGGTCGTAGGCGAACACCGCAACCGCCCGGTCGCCGGCCAACTCGTTATAGCGGATGCAGCGCGTCGCATCGCCGCCGGCCCACGAGTGATAGGCCAGATCGTCGAGCGCGTCTTGACCGGCATAACGTTCGACTGCCAACGCGATGCGGCGGTGCGCGTGCCGCACGCGCGACTTCACGAATTGCTCGTACATCGCGTCGCGAATCAACGCATGACGGAACGCGTACCATTCGCCATCCGCGCGTTCGGGTTCGACCAACTCCAGCGTGCACGCCTTATCGAGCGCCGCTCGTACGCGTTCCTCGGCAAGTTCGACGGTCGCATGCAGCACCGCAACGCGAAAGCGACGGCCGATGATCGAAGCGCGCATCAACACAACGCGATCGGTGCGGTTCAGGCCCCGGATGCGCTCCAGCAATACGACCGTGAGCGCGTCGGAGCTCGGCACCGGCTCAGCATAGCGGGTCGCTACGCATAGCGGCATGGGGAGCAGTCCCTACCCTCGGCTCGGCTAGGGCAAGGTCGCTCGCTCGTCCACGTGAAAGCTCGATGCATGAATTTTTTACGTCTCTCTTCGGTGGCGGTCTTGGCCGTCGCACTTTCAGCGTGTTCGAATACCTCGCAATCATTACCGGCGACTGGTACGGGCGCCGCGAATACTTCGGTGCCGAAAATCGCCGCATCCAAAGGCGCCTGGCACGCCGCTCTCGCGCAAGAGAAGCTGCCCGCCGCGGGATGTTTTAAGGCGGTCTTCCCGTCGACCACGTGGCAGCAGATCGAGTGTAAGACTCCGCCGAAATTATGGTATCCGCCGCGTCATAAACCGCAGTTGGGCCAACAAGTCGGCGACGGTCGCGATTTCACGCTCGACGTAACGCCCAACATTATCTCTACGTCGATCGGCTCGTTTCCGCTCGTCAAAGGTGTGAAGACCGTGTCGAGTCAAGGCTGCTGCGGCTCGCAAGGCACCAACAGCTATACACTGCAATTGAATTCGAATTTCTTCACAACCGCTGCGTGCGGATCGTTGCAGAACTGCCTCGGCTGGTCGCAATTCGTGTATGAAAATCCGCCCGGCAACAGCGAAGGCGGCCTGTTCATTCAAGATTGGCTCGTGCCGACGACCGAATCCGGATTCAGCAATTGCCCGCCGGGACAAGGTTGGCAGAACACCGGTTTCGGCTGCGTGCAGAACAGCCCGGGCGGCGTGTACATTCCGAATGTCAACGTGACCGATATCGGCAACGTCATAGAAACCGGTGTGGCTGCGGCGGACGGCGACAGCGTGTACATGTCGGTGGACAATACCGAATATGGCATGAAGAACGTGCAGAGCGACGGCATCACCGATCTGTCGCAGCATTGGCAGGGTTCGGAGTTCAACATCATCGGCAACGCTGGTGGCGACATCGCGAACTTTAACTCCGGCTCGAAGATCGCAGTCAACATTCAAGGCGATACGGGCGTGAACGCCAGGCCGACGTGCCCCGCGAACACCGGAACGACCGGCGAAACGAACAACCTGTTCTTCACGCGAGCGCCGGCGCACCCGAGGGTGCAGTACCCGTCGGTCTACTTCGAGATGACCAGCAAAACGGGGAAGACGGCGACATGCGCCGCGGTAAAGGGCAAAAACGCCTAACCCTTAGCGGGGGCGCCGAACCGGCGCAGGGAACGCTCCCGCGCCTTGGCGGCTTCGACGACACGATCGCGCGGCGGCGCCGCCGTGACGATGCTAGCCAGCAGTATCCGCGTCGCCTCCGTCACTTGCTCGACGGCGCGCTCGAACGCGGCTTCGTTTCCCTTTGAGGGGTGGGTCGCGCCGCTGATCTTGCGCACGTACTGTCGGGCCGACGCCTGAATTTCGTCCTCGTTGGCGGGCGGCGCGAAGTTATGAAGGTCCTTGATGTTACGGCACACCCGTCGAGCGTTCTGCGCCTCCGCCGCTAAACCCGGGCCGTCGCCGGTCGCGGCTCGGTGAAGGCGCCCGTGATGAGGATCGCAGTAAGACCTAACACCACGACCGCCTCCAAATTCCACGACGTGAAGCCCGGAATTAAGATGATCGACAAAATAGACAACGCGTACGACGCCGCTACGATCCACGTTCGCATCGGTTCCTTCACGGCTCGCATAACATAGAAGACCGCCGGTAGCCCGACGGTCACCGTGTAGTTCCACGCGTGCAAACTGATCGCGACTCCGACGATGGAAACGATCGCCAAAGCAGCTGAAAGCGGCACGCGCAGCAATCGAGGAACCGCGCAGATAAAGAGTACGATGCCTGCGACGGTCGCGATAACGGGCGAAGAACCGGCCTGCATGAGAACGTCCGGCAAACTCGCGCTCTTTGAGGCATTAGAAAAAAAGTCACCGGCAAAATAGCCGCGCAGGTCGGCAGCATATTGTGCTGGCCAATGCCACGAATTCGCGGCGGCCATGACTCCTGTGAAATACCAGACGGCAGCGATCACCATCACGACAGCAAGTGCGCGCCATTCTCGTCGCAGCAGGATCAAGACGACGAACGGAAGTCCGACCGTCGGCTTAAAGAGAAGCGCTCCGACGGCGAGCCCGACCAAGAGTTGCCGGTTGTGCTTGGCGGCAGCGATCGCCAGAGCGATGAGCAACAGCGCCAACGTTTCGTTTTGCCCGCTCACGATCGCGTATTTAGTGGGCGGCCATACGAGCGTCATGAACACGCCGAGCCAGCGCGGAACGTCGAACGCATCCGCGAGTACGATGCCGGCGATAACGGCGAACGCAGACATCACGATCAGATCGATCGCATAGCTCAGGGGCATGGGCAGTTTTGCGACCGGCCAGACGAATAGCGCGACCGCCGGCGGATAGGCCCAAATTCCGCACCACACGTGATGCGCTTGCTGAAACGCACAGTGAAGCTTCGGATCCATCAGGGCCGGCGTACCAACCGTGGCCCCCCCCGACCAAATGCTCGACCAGTCCGACCGGTTAAGGTCGCGGACGACCTGTACCACGAGCTGATACAACCCGGCGATGAAAATCGCCGAGCCGTACAGCACGATCCGATCCCGCGAGATTCGAAGCGGCAGCCCCACTGCCGCCTAGCATACCACGAACCGCTCCCTTGTCCGTCTCTGACGTCCGGGTCTCCGGCTTCATTTCTAGCACGTTAGCGGCTGGCTTGTAGGGCTTCGTGAGGCCACACCGGGTGTTTTTCCCGTTGGTCCATGCGGGCCACAAGTCGAACACAAAATTGATAGATTCAGGGGATTCCAGGCGTCGGGGACTTCGCTTATCATGTTCTTGGATGCCCGTACCTCTTGCAAGCGGACGGGAAAGGCCATATACTAACCCGGCTAGGAGGGCTAGCATGTCAAGCTCCATGAGGAAGCTTTGATTACCCATGGTCCACGGTTGGCGCCATCGACGATCCGGCGCCCGCGGTTGGAAGAGTGGCTAGGACGCTTTAGCAGCGTTCCGGTTCGCCTATTGCTCGCACCGCCCGGTTTCGGCAAGACGACGGCGCTGGTGAGCTACTTGCACCACTCGACGTCCAAGGGAATCTACTGTAGCCTGCCCAGCGGCACGAGCGCCGTTGGGGTCTGGGCCGCCATCGCTCGAGCCATGCAAGTGCGAGGAACGTTTTCCTCGCACGGTGAGCTGATGCGCGCTCTCGCCAAGGCCGCGCCCTTCGAACTCGCCCTCGACTGCGAGGGGCTGCCGGAAGCCGGCGGCGTCGCAGCTATCTCCCAAATTATCAACGAGGCTCCAGAAGGCGTGTCGTTGCTGATCGCTTGCCGGTCGCGCGCTGCCTTCGATTCTGGGCGCATGGTGACGCGCGGCCTGGCAACCCTGTGCGATTCCGACCGGCTCGCCTTCGATGCCGCCGAAGTCGCCCATCTGGCCGATGCCTGCGGTGTCACGTTCGTCCATGGCGACATCCCCCGCTTCATCGACGTGACCGATGGCTGGCCGCAAGTCGTGAGCGGCGCGCTCCGCAGCGCCGCCGAGGACGCCTGCAGCCTTTCCGGCGCCTACGAGAACTGGCGCAAGCGCCGCGGGCACCTGTTCAACGAGTTCATCGCGACCTCGCTCGAGGACGCGTCCGAAGCCGATGCCGAGTTCATCGGCAAACTCATGCATGGCCACCGCTACGACGATGCCTCGAAGCCCATGCAGCATTTAGAACGCGAAGGCTTGTTCGTGATCCACCAGGACAACGAGTACCGCCCGTTGCGGCCGCTCGCTCGGGTGGAGTCGCACCACTTCACGGAAGTGCGCAAAGAGTCGCTACACCCGCTGCAAGTGCAGATGCTGGGCTGGTTCCGCGCCGAGGTCGACGGGCGTGAGATCAAGTGGGTCCGCCGGCGCGACCAACAGATCTTCAAGTATCTCGCGCTCAAGCCCGACGGACGAGCCACGCGCGCCGAACTCGGCGAAGTGTTCTGGCCAGGCGGCGAAAAACAGTTGGTATCGCAATGCTTGCGCACCGCGTGTTCGAACATTCGCAAGGCGATCGGGAACATCGTCGGCTTTAACACCGTCGATTCGTACTTCCTCGCAAACGGCGACGTCGCGATCGACCCGGCCAACGTCGTGGTCGACGTTCGCAACTTCAGCGATTTTGCGAACGATGGCGACGAAGAGTACGAACGCGGAGACGTGCGAGTCGCCTATCAATACTATGGACGCGCGAGCGAACTGTATCGCGGCGATCTGCTGATCGGCGATCGTCAGGAGTCGTGGGCCGCCGAGCAGGCCGAAGCGCTGCAAGCTCGCTATCAGATTATTTCCGAACGACTGGTCGAGAGCAAACCGAGCATCGCCGTTCGCGCAGCATTTGCTGCTAGAAACCGCTTCGCAGTCGGATAGAATGCGCAACGCGTGGCTCAGCGCGGTCATCGTGGCCGTATCGCTGGTCGCGCTGGGAACCCAGTTCTGGGTCGTCAGTCGCACCGGTTTTTCGGTCGGCGATTTTCGGGCGTTTTACTGCGCCGCAAAAGTAACCGCCGAACATCATAATCCGTATCTTACCGAGCCGCTTCGCACGTGCGAAGTGAACGCCGGCGGATCCATGGAGTTCTTCAAGCACTACCCAGGCGTCACGATACCCGCGCCGTTGCCGGGATACGTATTGGCCGGCGTGATACCGCTCACGTTCCTTAGTTTCCAGATGGCAGCGGTCATCTGGGTAATAATCTCGCTTCTCGCTTGCATTGTTGCAGTTGTCACCGTTGCGCGCTTCGCGGGCGTGCCGTGGCAAGTAGCGCTTGCCGCATTCTCACTGTCCGTGGGCGTGCTCTCAGTGGGATTTGGCGAAGTCGTTCCGATTTGCATCGCGTGCATCTGCCTGTCTGCATATTTCGTCTGGGTTGGGAACTGGAATGGCGCAGCGATTGCGGCCGCGGGATCGCTCATCGAACCGCATCTCGGTCTGCCGGCCGCACTAGCGGTGTTCCTGTGGCTGCCCCGAGCTCGACTCATACTTGTGAGTCTCGCCGGTTTGCTCGCAGCAGTATCTATTGTGGCTCTCGGCCTTCGGACGAACATGGATTATTTTACAAGCGTACTGCCCGCGCACGTACTTTCTGAGATCTTCCGAGACACACAGTACAGCCTGACGGAGTTTCTGGTATCGCTTGGAACTCCGCTTCGGCTCGCGATTGAGGCCGGTTCGATTTGGTACGTTGCCATGATCGGCATCGGCCTCGTCGTAGGCCATCGTCTAGCCGACCGAACGAGCAACCGCGCATTTCTCGTATGCGTTCCGCCGGCGTTCGCTGTGCTAGGCGGTACATTTATACACGCGACACAGATCGCGGCGGCGTTACCGGCGGCCATGCTGCTCGCCGGCTACGCAACAACTCGAGCGAAGACGGCGTGTGTGATCGCCCTACTAGCACTGAGCGTCCCGTGGGGATGGTCGGCCTCTCCGGCATTTATTGCGGCGCCCGTAATCCCCGTTGGATTTCTGGCTTGGTGCTATTGGCAAGATCTACGCGCGACGATTATCGCCGCGATCGTTGCGGCATCGATTGCACTATCCGTCATTGCATTGGGCCGGGGCCCGTTCCAAGGGTTGCACACTACAGCGATATCGATCGATAAGCGGTTAGCCGAGTCGAGTTGGGGCGAGTTTACGCAGACCACGGCGCGGCATGATGCCGTCGCTTGGATCGTGCGCATCCCGACATGGGGCGGGCTGATACTGCTCTTATCGATACTAGCGCAGGAGGCGCAACGCACGCGACGCCGCCAGCATCTTTCGGCTCGTGCTTCGCCAGACACCGCTTGATGCGCGCTCGAGTGGCTGCACTAATCGCGGTTATCTGCACGTTACTGCCTATCGGTGCGCAAACCTTAGCCGATCGCCATAGCGGCTGGATGATGATCGACTTTCGAGCCTACTATTGTGCGGCGCTCGCACAACGTGAACGCTTCGATCCGTATCTGGTCGAGCCGCTGCATACGTGCGAGAGCATGACTCCGCTCCCGTTCTACCGCGCGCCGGATCGAGTTACCGTGCCCGCGCCCTATCCACCGTATGCGTTGGCGCTTCTGGCGCCATTGACGTTTCTTCCGTTTCCGATCGCGGCGGCGTTATGGTGGTCGCTGCTCGCTGCGTGCATCACAGCGGGGGCGTGGGCGCTTTCAAAACTCATCGGTCGACCGTTCTCCATAGGCTGGGCAGCATTTGCGCTATCATTGGGACTTACATGTTTTCCCGGTGGAAATGCGATGCCCATCGCGGCTACGGCGATAACGTTTGGCGCATTCTTTCTACAACGTGGCCGGGCGCTGGCGGCTTCAGCGTGCGTTGCAATCGCGATGGTCGAGCCAAACGTCGCGCTACCTGCTGCTATCGGATTGTTCGTCTCCACCAAATCTGCTCGCGTTTCGCTGATCGTGGGCGCCGCGCTCCTGGGAGCGCTGTCGATGTTGGCGGCCGGAATCCCGCTGAACTTCGAGTACCTAGGCACGGTCGTGCCGGCACACGCGTTGTCCGAAGTCTCGCGAGATAACCAGTACAGTCTGTCGACGGTTGTTGCTGCGTTCGGCCTCGCCGAGAAGGCCTCAGCGATGCTTGGCGCGGCCTCGTATCTGCTGATGACCTTCGTGGGGGTAATCGTCGGGTTAATACTGCGGCGGCGTTATCGAGATCCAGCATTTGCCATCGTGATCCCGACAGCGTTCGCCCTTCTTGGCGGATCGTTCGTTCATACCGAGGCGATAGCGGCGGCCGTTGCCGCGGCCCTTCTCCTATTCAGCCGAACAAACGAGCTTCGAACACTTTCGATTGCAGCCGTACTTCTGTTGACGGTGCCCTGGATGCTTGCGTCGTCCATGGCGCTCTTCATCGTCCCTATTCTTCCCGTCGCATATCTGATTCACCAACTTTGGAACCGCGAGCGCGTTGCTTGGGCGAGTGGAGGAGTCGCGGCGGCGGCGATAATCGCAGTTCTCTTCGTCTTTGCGTCAGCGCCGGCGCCACACGTTATCCCCCAACTCGTTCAGACGCACGCTTTCATCGACCCAAAACTGGCGGAGGCGTCTTGGAGAAATTTTGTACTTGGCAATGTAACGAATCGCGCCGCAACGTGGCTCTTGCGCGCACCCTCATGGCTTGGCTTGATTTTGGTTGTCGGCGTCGCTATAACGCTATGCCGGCGTTTCCTCGTCGGGAAAGCCAGTTCGGAAGCGGTAACGTCCTGAGGCTCAACGCCGGCTTCTCAATGACGAACCAACTCGCTGCTGCGAACGCGAGAGCAACTGCCATCGTGCAAAGGAAGTAGAGCGCAGACCCGAATCGCTGTGCGCCAAGCATGACCAGCACGTACTGGATGGGCACCGAGTAGATGTAAAGGCCGTACGATAAGTCGACGCGCCGGTCGAAGCTCCGAATCGGTACTCTCATCGCGGCGTATAGGGTCAAGTACGCCATCGGAATGGGAACGACCGTTCTGCAAAAGGGTGTCGGCAACGCAACAAACACAACGATCGTCGCAGCCAGGGCGAGCGGCCAACGCGTCGGAATGCGCGAGCGAAAGAGATACGCCGACGAGCCAAGGCCAAAGACGATGAAGAGGTACAGCGGATATACGAACTGAAAAATCGGTGCGTGGCGCATCACAGTTTCCATTGCGAACATTGCGAGGATCAGAGCGACTGTCACAATCGGAACGGAGCGCGGCGAACGGTGGACCGCAAAGAGACCAAATAATGCAACGAGGATGTAGCAAGCTGTTTCCCAGGGCAGCGTCCAAAGGGACATGTCGATCTGGCCAGGGAACGGGCCACTCGTTATCAGATTCTTGATGTCGGTCTGTCCGCCGAAGGCCGGCGCGTTTTTGTAAACGTACGATAGCGGCCCGTCGGGACTTAACAGATACCCATGCAGCGTCCCTGATTGAATGAAGTACATGATCGGTGCGAACAAGAAGGCGGTGACGAGTAGACAGACCCAAAAGCCTGGATAGATTCGGAGGACGCGGTGCCACATGAAGCGCGCCGGACGGTTTAACGACTCGCCGCTTCGGGTTATCAGGAAGCCGCTCAGAACGAAGAAGCAGGAAACGGCAAGGAAGGCTGCACTGAATGTGTCGTGGCTGTAGGCCATAATCGGCTCTTGACCAGTCAGAGCTTTCCCGTGCGACCACACGACGATTACTGCTAAGAAAAGCCGCAAAAAGCCGATAGCGTTCGACTTAAAGTCGAGCCGACTGAGGGTGGCCTTCACGCGTCAGGCGGTGAACCGCGGCAGTGGTATTTCGCCAACCCACCACCGGCGCGTTCCCGAATCGAGGTGAACGTGGCTGCTGTAGTAGCCCATCCCTCCCGAACTCGGGCGCGACCAGCACGCGTTGAAAAGTTCTCGCGTGGAAATACCGTTCACGTAAAAATCTGCTGCTTTCGCATACAGGTGCATGCTGTTTCGTGCAGAGCCTTCGGTGGCGGCGTTGGTCTGCGCCGTGCGGAAGCCGCTTGTGATAATCAAGGGCTGATGGATGCCCATCAATGCTAGCGTCTGCTGCACTTCCCACAGCGTTTCGATCTCGACGATATCGAATCGCACGTAACCCTGCGATGAAGCAACGCTTCGGTCGCGCATTAACCAGCAAATCTCTCGGTAACCCGGCTCATACACGCTGCGGCCGTCGATGCTAAATGGCGCGGAAACATCGGAAGAGTCCCCCTCGCGCCGCAGCCAAAGAACGCGCTTTGTCGATGGCGGAGTCGCCGCTCGAACGGCGGCGGGTGACATACCTGCCAACGCGGCCGCGGTCAACGCGAATACGAAGTCCTGGCGGTGCATCAGCTTTCCAGCTCCAGCCGGTCGCCAATGCGCAGGTCGAGCCGTTCGAGTGGAGCGGAACCGAGTTCGATCAGCGACTTCGCTCGAAAGTTCCACACCAGCAGTTGATTCGGACGAACCCCGGTCCGAATGTCGATAACCCGAGAGTTCACATCGAGAAAGATGACATCGATCGTAGCCCGCATGCCGAGCGTGTGAATCGACGAACAGCGATCGAACCACAGGCCAAGATCGGGGGCGACGCTGCGATACGACAGCAGTCCGATCATTCGCTCCCACACCGAACGCGCGCGTTCGACGCGCTCTGCAACGACACGATCGAGGGTAACATTACGCAAGCGAGCCACAGCTATCACCGAATTATGCCGAGCGGCAACGCGATCCCGGTCAACGCGGCGATATATGGCGCGAACGCCATCGGGGTCCCTTTTTCTTTGACGAGGCGCTGTGCAACGACGGCTGCAATACATGCGATCGGAAGTGCCACGAGAGCGAGCGGAGCGCCCAGGGCAGCTCCTGTCAGCGCGACCAATTTCGCATCGCCCCAACCCATGCCTTTACCCCGCGTGAACAGTGCCGCGCCCGCGAAGAACGCGAACGGGATCGCAGCGGACAGCCATACTTCCCAGTTTCGTTGCGACAACGCAAACAACAATAGTACGGCTAAGGGCCCTAGCGTGAAGATATCGGGAACGATACCGCACAGTGCGTCGCTGCACCAGCATGCGACGAGTGCGAATACGACGATCGCCGCTAACGCGATTTGTAACGGCGGCACCTTCCAGAAAGCGAGCAATCCGCCGATAACGGCGGCGGCGGCGGCAAGCACGACGACAGGGACTCGACCCGGCCGGGGTCCGTCGGCAAACGGCTGGATCCGCCCGCAGTATAACCGGCTGAGTTCCGCTCCAACCAACGCGACGCACGCGAAGAACACCGCGCACACCGAGGCCGCTAGAATCATTTTGGTGCGAAATAGTTAGCTGCGACGGTACCAAAAATAATAACGAAGATCGACGGTATCATGAACACAATCATTGGAAGCGTCATTTTTACCGGAAGTTTACCCGCCATCTCTTCGACGAGCATGAGGCGCCGATTGCGAGCCTCGTCGGCGAGATCGTTCAACAGCTTAGCGACGTTCGCGCCCATACGCTCGGCCTGAGTTACGACGCGCAGCGCATTGCGTAAGTCCGGCTGATTCGTTCGATCGCCGACCGCTCGCAACGCGTCGGCGCGCGGGCGACCCAGGCGAATTTCAGAGAGGGCTTCGCGGATCTCTTCGCCCAGCGGGCCGGGCGCGGCATCGACGGCGTATGCGAGGGCGGCGTTGAGCGCGAGGCCGGCTTGAACCGTCGCTGCGACCATGTCGAGAAACTCGGGAAGCGTTTTTTGAATTGCGCCCTTGCGCGCTTCCGACGCTCGATTGAGAACGATAAATGGCAGATACGCACCGGCGAGCACCAGCAGCGCCGCGACGATCAACGCCCACACTGCCGCCAATCCTACAAATTGCCACAAGACTAGCGCCGCTATCGTTCCGAAGCAGGCGCCGGCAGCGACGCGTAACAGAAATTTTGCAGGCGTGTCGGTATACCAACCCGCCTCGATCAGTTGCTGGCGCAGCCAAGCACGGCGGTCGCCACCGAACATGCGCTCGAGAAAACCGAGTTTCTTTCCGTCGCCGGTGATCGGCTCGCGCGCCTTGAGCGCATCGAGCTGCTCGGACAGCACACTCTTCGATGGGATGAGCGAGATCGCCAGGAGAAAGGCCAGCGCAGCAAAGAGAATGGCGATGATAATCTGCAGTGGTAGTACACTCATGCGTTCACCTTGAGCAGCTGTCGAACCCACAAGTAGCCAAGCAACTCGAGCACCAGCACGATCCCTATCACGATGTGCCCCATGTTGGTAAAAAGAAGGGCGCTGCCCATATCTTGCTGCGTTACGATGATGAACAGTCCTAAACAGAGCGGAATGGCCGTCAGCACCCAAGCACTCATGCGACCTTCAGCAGTCAAGGTTGAAACTTTACGCTGAATTTGGCGCCGGTCTTTGATCGTACCGGCGAGTTGATCCAGAATGTGCGAGAGGTCGCCGCCCGTCTGAGATTGGACGCGGAAGACGCGCGCAAGCATCAGCGTTTCGTTGCTCGGCATACGCTCGGCCATATCGTCGATCGCGTCGTAGACGCTGATTCCAAGATTCGTCTGTCCGATGACGCGGCGGAATTCGTGCTTAGAGGGGTCGGGCAGTTCGTCGATTACCATCGTCAAAGCCTGACGCAGTCCAAGTCCAACTCGGATACCGCCCGCGATCAAGCGCAACGCTAACTCAAGCTGTTCGATAAACGCGTTGAGCCGACGCTTCATCCGAAAATCTAAGTAGGTGTAAAAAAAGAGCGCGCCGGCGGCAGCAAGTACCGGCCCTAGAATCAGCGACATCAACAAAGAGGGGTGCAACAGAATCAGAATCGCAATCCACACGACCACGACACAACCAGCAATCGTGAGCACGATGTCCTGGGCGCTCATGCGGATGCCGGCCCGGTCGAGTCTGTCCGATAAGCCTCGGACCTTTGCTGTCGCGCGCCGGTTGAACGAGCCCCAAATCGAAAAGAACACGAGAACGACGGTGGCGGCGACGCCGGCGAAAATCGCTAGCGGCGCGAGCGATGTCACCATAACGAGTGCAGCAACGCGAGCTTGTTGAGCGGGTTAGCATCGTACGGTACGCCGTATTCTTCGAACTTCTTCAAGCAGTTCGGCTGCACGCCAGTGTAGGCAAACTCGCCGATCACTTTACCATCGGCATCGACGCCGTGCTGGGAGTAACGAACGATCTCTTGCATCGTCACGACTTCGCCTTCCATCCCGACGACTTCACTGACCGCGACGAGTTTGCGGCTGCCGTCGCGCATACGCGAAATCTGTACGACGAGGTCGATCGCGCTGGCGATTTGTTCGCGAATCGCTCGAACCGGCAAGTCGAACCCGCCCATCAAAACCATCGTTTCGATACGCGACAATGCATCGCGCGGGCTGTTGGCGTGGATCGTCGTGAGCGAACCGTCGTGGCCGGTGTTCATTGCCTGCAACATGTCGAGCGCTTCGGAGCCGCGGCACTCACCGATGATTATGCGGTCGGGCCGCATGCGCAACGCGTTGCGGAACAGATCCCGTATATGGACCTGGCCTTTCCCTTCGACATTGGGAGGCCGCGATTCGAGTCGAACCACGTGCGACTGATTCAGCAATAACTCGGCCGCATCTTCGATCGTTACGATGCGCTCGCGATCCGGCAAGAAGTTTGAGAGCACATTGAGGAAGGTCGTTTTTCCGGAGCCCGTTCCACCGGCTACCACGCAGTTCAACCTCGCCTGTACCGCAGCTCGCAAGAAGTCCACGACCTCCGCGGGGATCGAGTTGTTGGCGATTAAGTCCTCCGCGGTTAAACGGTGGAATCCGAAACGGCGGATTGTTAAGATCGAACCGTCGATTGCCAGCGGCTCGATAATCGCGTTGACACGCGAGCCGTCGGGCAGGCGCGCGTCGACCATCGGCGAGGATTCGTCGATGCGCCGGCCGAGCGGCGTTACGATCCGTTCGATAATCAGGCGGAGTTGCCGGTCGTCGGTAAACCGCTTGGTGGTTGGCTCGATCACGCCGTTGCGCTCTACGTAGATCGTGTCCGCACCGTTGACCATGATTTCCGTGATGTCGGGATCTTTGATCAAGTCTTCGAGCGGCCCCAGCCCCAGCGCCTCGTCCACAATCTCTTGTCGGAGCTGCGCAAGGTCTTCGGCCGAACCCCGGAACTGGTGTTGCGCCACGAGTCGTGCGGTTACGCTTTCAACGTTGGCCCGTAACTCCGCGAGCTTCGCGGCATCGGTATGCGCGGTGCTGGCCGAAACGAGGTCGACCTCTCGCAGCAGCGCCTCGTGAGTGTCGCGCTTAAACGCATCGCGTTCCTCTTCGAGCGCATCGTTCTTGCGCGCAGTTCCGTTACCGCTCACGAACGTGCTCCGCCGCTTCGGTGTATCGCCACCCATCGCTGCGACCGACGGCTGCAAAGAGCCAATCGGCTGCGCGGGCACGAGCGATTCGATATATCGCTTGAGCTGCCCGATCGCGCGCCCGTAATTCCGGCTGGTCGAGATCGGGATCTCGCCCGCGAGATGGATGCCCAACACGCCTTCGATTTCGGAGCGCGGTACGAGACCGATTTCGCTGCGCGCATTCGTTACAACGTCGATTCGGTCGGCTGGAATTCCAAAGCGTTGCAAGTCGGCGATCAGAGCTTGCGCCCCGGCCGTTCCCAGGAGCGTCGGCTCCAGCACGACGAAAAAGCGCGTGGCCCGCGCGACAAACGGACGCACCGCTGCTGCGAACGGCTGTGGCGCATCGACCAACACGGTATCGAAGCCGCTCATGCCGTCGAGAAACGATCGCACATCCTCTTCGGTCAATCCGAACGCGGCGTCGTAACGGTGTGCCAATTCGACCACCGTCACGCCATCGCTACGGACGCTCGAAATCGACGACATGTTGCGCGCGGCATCGAGATTCGTCACGAGTTCGTGCAACAACGCGACGCTGCGTCGGCCACTAAAATCGGCGTCGACAAGTGCGACGTTGCCGTCGGGTTTGAGCGCAGCCGTCAACTCTTTGCACAGCGTGGTCGCGCCGGCCCCGCCTTTCGAACCGATGAAGAGCGCGATGCATGAAGGCATTCGCGGTTACTGTGCCTTCGACGGATCGACGATCTTATCGCCGATGATCACTTGTACGGGGTTCGCAGCGGGCTTCGCCACTACCGGTGCAACGGCTACCGGAGCAGTCAACGGAGCGACAGGGCCAGGCGGCGGCAACATCGCCGGTGCGCTGTCGCCGCTATTGATAACCAGCGCTTCGACCGGCTCCGAGCGGATCGGCTCAAGTGGAGAGCGCAATGCCAAGCGGATCGTCGCGTCGGAGTCGGCCCATGTTAGAAGATCGGCCTGCTTCGGATTCACCTCGAGCGTGACGGTCGGTGCTCCTTGATCTTGCGGTGACGGCGTTGCCGAGGCATATTCCAGCGTCGAACCTACCGCCAGCACGCGAATGCCGCGCATAATCGTCACAGCTTTACCGGGTGAGTCGCCGTCCTTCGGCGGGACGGCAATCACATCGACTCGGTCGCCGGGCTGAATCAGTCCGGAAACACCCTTAACGTGATCGACCGGGATACTGACTGCGCGCATACCCGGGCGCAACCGCACAGGTAGGGCCGACTCGACGTTGGTGCCGACGTCAGACGCAGTAATTTGCGAACCGGCGGGAATCGTGATCAGAGCCAGCGCGCCGGCCATACGGCTCGGATCGGAGATTGCGTCGGGCTGCAGCGTTTTCGCGTCGCGCGTTTCGACGTGGAACATTTGCGGCGTGATGCGTTCGCGCGCTGCGATATCTTGGGTCGCTACGACCACCTGGCGCGGTTCGCTGTTGGCAGGGCGCAATGATGACAAATACGTGAGCGTGAGCCAACCGGTCCCCACCGCGAGAACGATGGCGATTAGCAACGTCGTGCGGCGAACGTTCATGTTAAATCGTTATCCTTAAAAAGGGAGCGTAGGTCTGCGAGAGTGCCACGAGTAGCGCCCCAAAAACGAATGCGACCGCGTAGGGAAGGGTTTCGCGCTTGCCGGAGGCGCTCGCGCGCGACGGCCGACGCATGATCAAGAAGCCGACCGCCAACACCCCGCCACCAATCGCCGAATACAACAAGAACGGCAGACATAGCGGATAGCTGAGCATACCCGATGCCGCGATGGCGAGTTTGATATCGCCGCCGCCGATACCGCCGCGCGAATAGACCAGCGTGCCAGCGGCCGTGAGAACGGCCATCACCAGCAAACTGATGAGCGCGGCGCGAAGGCCGTAAAACGAGTGAATCGCCAGCGCCGCGAGCGCCAGCGATCCGGTGAGCCAGTTCGGAATGCGACGCGTTCGAACGTCGCCGTAGCTGGCGACGGCACACCACGCAACCGCCAACCATATCGGTATCAACTGCGGAGCTTTTCGGGAACGTTCATGTGAGCTTCTGTATAAAAGAAAGAGCGCGGACGCGTCGCGAGCTCGGCGTCCACGCTCCGGGTTTGGTGGGTTAGACCGACGTTGCGACGGCGCTGAACATTGCGCTCAGGCTCGAGCCGAGCACCTTGACGCCGACGAGGGCAACGAGAGCAATGAAGGCAACGAGCAGGCCGTATTCGACCATTGTGGCGCCTTCTTCATCGCGGATCATAGACTTGAACGACTTGATCATGTGTTTCTCCTTAAGTAGTGCGTGAAGGGGAGTGTGATTACCAGATGCCGCCGGGAATCTGTTCCCAAGGGACTTTGACTCCGGCATTAGGTGCGTCGACCAGGATCTGGGCGCTTGCGGGCGTCACGCCCGGCCCCGAAGTGGCCGTTACGTGCAAGAAGGTTTGCTGAATGTAGTCCGGACCGATCGGAACGATCGCTTGGAACGTGCCGTCCGACGCAGAGTTGATGTCGTGCCTTCCTATAAGCACGTTGGGCAAATCCGAGGAGAGCGTTGCGAGCAGCGTGATCCGAATCGGCGCCGAGGGCGGCGCCTGCCCAGTGATCATGAGCGCCTCGGCGCCCTTGAGCTGGGTCACATTCATCACGATGGTTCCGCGAAGCTCGTTGTAGCTCGCGACATCTTGCGATTTCCACGCTTGTGTGGATCGTGCGTTTGCGTACGTGCGCCAGGCTTGCCGCCCCAGGGTTTCGATGCGAGCGGCGAGCTGCGGCGACACGTAGATGTCGTTGGACGCATAGCGCGGGGCGATCGAGGTCGTCTCGACCCGATCGTTGACGTCGTACAGATTATTGCCGGGGCGAATAACCAGCACGATGTCGGGACCGCTTAATTGTACGGCTTCGTCCGCGGCGAGCCACGCGTAGTCGAGATGCGCTACGCGAGCCACGCTGGTCAGTGAGAGATCTTGCTGCGCAGCAGCGATCGCGGCACCCGGCGCCGCGATCGAACCGAACAATGCCAAAATCCCGAACCAACTAAACGGCCGCAAAACGTACAACCTCCATGCCTCCTGGTGCCGGGTAATCATTACACCCACGTCAACGCGTTTGCAACCGTGGACGTTCCGTTTCCCGACATTCTAACTCAACGTATCCGTCGCGTTAACGCGTTAACGCACGAAACCGTGCCATAATGCGTTCATCTGACGGACGCCTTGGAGCGCCCGCTCGTCGCCTATGCCGTAGGGAGCCGGATGATTTCGTTGACTCGTATGCTCGTCGCAGTGGCCGTCGCCTTCGGTATTACCGTATGCGCCATGCCGGCTGTCGCCGATCAAGTAACTATGATCTCGATCCAGTCGGGACATTCGGTCGTGCTGAAAGCATCGGGCTTGTCCCGCGTCGCCGTCGGCGACGGCCAGATCGCCGGCGCGTTGCCGATCGGGACCTCACAGGTCGTGATCAACGGCAAGGAGCCGGGGCACACGACGGTGTTCATTTGGGCAAACGGCCACCGCACTGCATATGAAGTAACGGTCACCGCACAAGAGATGGACGACGTCGCGGAGATGCTGCGTAGCGCCATCTCGGCGCCGCAAGTGCAGGTCGTCAGCTTCGGCCATTCGATCGTGGTACGCGGCACGGTAGGCGACGGAGCCCAGTTCCAGCAAGTCACCAATGTCATCGCCCGCTTCGACGCGATGATGAAAGAGCAAAAGGGCGTCATCGTTAACGCGGTCACGATCACCCAGAACCTCGGCGACCTGCAGAAGGCGATCGCGAACATCCCGGGCGCAACCAACATTCGCGTGGACCCGGACGGCAAGGGCAACGTCATCGTCAGCGGCAACGCGACCGACGCCGTTACCGCCCAGGCGATCCTCGACCGGGCGCGCGGCCTGTCGGGTCCCTATCTCGCCAGCAACGGCCAGCTAATCGACCGGCTCAGTTCGTTAGAAAACAGCCAGATCGACATCAAAGTGTACGTGCTGGAGGTCGATAAGACGGCCCAGTCCAACCTCGGCCTGCAACTGTTCGCCGCGCAACCCGTAACGGGCCAGATCGTCCCCAACTTCATAGCGCCGGCGATCCCATTCATCGAGTCGCCGAGTGGGCTAGGTAGAGCGTTTACGGTCTCGCCGTTCTATCGAACGCAGACGCTTGCTCCGACCCTCAACCTTATGATGCAAGAAGGCCACGTAAAGACGCTTGCCAGTCCGAACTTGGTTACGAGCCCAGGAAACAAGGCCTCGTTCCTGGTAGGCGGGTCGATACCGGTCGTCACGACGTCCGGTTTAGGGTCCGTCAACGTGCAGTATCAGCCGTACGGCGTGCAGCTGAACGTTACGCCGATTATTCTGGGGAACGGGTCGATCGAAGCGGCCATAACGCCGGACATCTCGGCGCTCGATTATGCTAATGCCGTCGAAGTTTCGGGATTCCTGATTCCGGCGCTGACGGAAAGCAAACTTTCAACCGACGTGATTACACGGCCGGGCGAAAGCATCGTCATGGGTGGACTCGTGCAGCGCATAACGCGGAAGATCGTCAACAAGATTCCGCTACTCTCGGACATCCCGATCCTTGGAAAACTGTTTACCTCGACGCAGTACCAAAATTCAGCGACCGACGTGGTCTTCGTAATGACCCCTGAGATCGTAAATCGCTAGGAGTTCCGTAATGATCGCAAGTCACTCAGAGCGCGGGCAAGTTCTACCGCTGATCGCCGTCTCTCTCGCAGTGTTGATGCTGTTCGCCGGCCTGGCGGTCGACGTCGGCTATTGGTCGTACCAGCAGCGCCAGCAACAGAATGCAGCCGACGCTGCCGCGCTCGGCGGCGCGCAAGCGCTGCTGGCCGCGGGGTGTAGCAGCGCAACATCCGCGCAAACCGCCGGACAGCATGATGCGCAGGCGAACGGCTACACCAACGGCAGCGGTGGTGTCACGGTAACGATCAACAGCCCGTCCGTAATCGGCCCGTACGCCGGCCAGAGTTGCTCGGTCTCGGCAGTTGTCACGAACACCAAAGTGAACCGCTTTTTCACGGGTATGCTGGGTCAAGGAAAAACGATCCCCGTTTCGACTCAGGCAGTTGCCACGTTGATTTCGAACAACAACGGATGCATCTTCCTGATGGATCCGACGAAGACGTTCCAGCTCAACGGGGTGAACATCACAGCTCCGACCTGCGGCATCATGGCCAACAGTTCGATGGTGCAAACGAACGGCGGAACCGTATCGGTCGCCGGCTTTGGATACGCGCAGTCATTGCAAAACAACGCCACGTCGTTTCCGAAAGCCACGCCACAGAAAATCCCGACTTTCGCCGATCCGTGTTCTGAAATTACGGGTTGCTCCTATTTAGCCGCGAATCCTCAGCCTACGTCGAACTGCCAGTCGGTTCAACTCAACGGTGGCTCGAAAACGATCAATGGTGGCACCATTAGTAACCCCGTGTGTTTCAGTCAGATTCAAGTCAACGGCGGAACGCTCACGATGACGTCTGGAATCTACACCATGACGGGCATCTTTCAACAGAACGGCGGCAGCGTGGTCGGTAGCAACGTTACCTTTTACAATGCACCCGGCGGCTCTCTCCAGTTCAACGGCAGTTCTGAAGCGTTTACGCCAATGACGACCGGTCCGACAGCGGGCGTCTTGGTCTACCAAGTCCCCTCAAATACGAATATCGTACAGTTCAACGGTGGAACGAACAGTCTGGGCGGACTCATTTATGCGCCGGGTGCGATGGGCCAAGTCAATGGAACCGGTGGTCAATACGCGGTGATGGTGTTCGACACGATGCAGTTCAACGGAACGAACACCGCCGATTACGCAGGACCCACCACCGGAAACTCGCTCATTAAAAACCCGACGTTGGCGCAATGATTGCAAGAACTATGATTCACTTGCTGCGAACATTACGCCGTTGCGAACGCGGCACGAGTATGGTGGAATTCGCGATCTTGGCGCCGGTCATGATCTTCTTGGCAATCGGCATGATCGATACCGGGCGGTATGCGTATTATTCAATCCTAGCTGCCAACGCGGCGCGAGCCGGCGCACAATACGGTTCGCTAGACCTCGAGCACGTTTCGCAAGCCGTTCCGATCGCCGCTGCCGCGACTGCCGACGCTCAGTCGCTAGCGCAGTTTCATACGACGCCGACGTGCCTGGTGGCCGTCAATAACGGCAGCATGTCGGCATGTCCGACCAGCGGTTCGTCACCCTTAACGCCGGGGTCCGTGTATTACGTCCAAGTCACGACCACCGGCTCGTTCACGCCGTTGTTTCCCTACCCAGGCATTCCGAATCCGGTTACCGTCACCGGCAGCTCGACCATGCGAGTCGTGAATCAATGATCCGCGCGAAGCATTCCGAGCGCGGCGCGAGTATGGCCGAAACGGCGATCACGATGAGCGTCGTGCTGCTGCTGTTATTCGGCATCATCGACTTCGGCCGCGCAACCTACACGTATTCGTGGGTCGCAAACTCCGCTCGTCTGGGAGCGCGTTGGATGATCGTTCGCGGCTCGCTGTCGTGTACCAGCGGCAACGGCTACGTGATCGACAACTGCAGCGCGGGAAGCACCGGGCTGCAGACGTACGTCCAGAGCCTCAACACCGGCATGATGACTACGAGCAGCATCACGGCAACCGAGACGCCTGTGTCGTGTCCGACCGGAGCGGCGACCAACGGCCCCGGCTGCGTCGTCTCGGTGACGGTCAGGTATCCGTTTGCGTTCATCGCGCCCTTCTTCCCACGGGCCGGGATAGCGATGCAGAGCACATCGCAGATGGTCATCTCGCAGTAGGTTCGTACGGAACGCGATAACGGCGCCCTCGTTGTGCGCGCACACGGGGCATTAGTTCCGAGTTCATCCATCGGTCCCGGAGCCGCCGTTCAAACGCTTTCGGGCACTGTAACGGCGCTCTTCGTCTTCGAAACCTACGATCGACGGACCGGCGTCGCCTTGTACGGTTTGCGGATCGTCAACCAAAGCGCGTCGACGCTGATCTGCCGCATCTGGGCCGTCACGCGAAGCGCGTCGCCGGTGCTAGCATATCCGTTGCACTTCGAAATTAAGCCCTTCTCTACAACCGCAGCACAGGTTCCGGTACGTCCCCGCGAGTTCGACTCGTTCGAGCGCGCGATGGCCGAAGTAACCGGCGACGATGTGCGTTGTCTCGTGCAGAGTGTCTCGCTGCCACGGGCGCCGCGTCGCGGTGCCGGCTCGGCGGCCGTCGCATGCGGCGCATTTGCGCTGCTGGCCTTAGCGGGCGTCGTTGCCGGCGCGACGGCGCTTTCCGCCGCGCAGCCGCACATCGCGGCCTTTGCCGTTCCGCCGATGGCGTTATCGGGCACCACCGTGCAGGCCGAGTACTCCGCATCCGGCGCCGGAACGCTCGCCTACAAAATCACCGCTCCCGACGGACACCGGCTGCAAGGCGGAACGCTGGCCGCGCATTCGGGCGCGATTCCGGTCGCACTTCCAGCGTCGACGGATTCCGGTGCCTATACGCTCCAGATGTCGATGCAAGGCCCGTTCGGAAACGCCAAAGAGGTGCGCGTGCTCAACGCGCTGCCGCTCAAGCGTGGCGGTGGAGCGCAGGTCGCCAGCGTACAGGTATCGCCGATTGCGGCCAAGCCGGGCCAGCCCATCGCGGTTTCATATGCGGCGAACGCCGACGACGGTTACGTGCGTCTGACCGGGAGCGACGGGGTCATCTGGGCCCAGAAGCCATTTTCACGCTCCGGCAGCACGGCGTTCGTGGTGCCGCCGCTTGCCGGCACGCACGAGATGCGCGTCGTTGTCCATGTAACCAAGGGCGGCTCGGCCGCCGAATCGAGCGCCGGATTCATCGTCGCAGAGGCTCCGCCGGCGCCGGCTGCGGCGGTGGCCGCCGCCCCGGCCGCACAGATCGCCGGCGACGACGGCTCCACACAGATGTCCAGCGCGGAAGCAGGCGCGAACGGCACGTTCCAGGTAACGACGCCGGTCGTACTGTCGGGCGGGTCGATACACGTCCAAGTCCTCTCCCCTCGCAACGACATGCGGATCTCCCTCAACGACGCCACCCACGAGGTCACCGGGCGCATCGTCGGGTCCGACGCAACGACGATCACGCTCGTCGCGCCCGCGGTCAAGGTGCCAACGCGGTTTACCGTGATGGCCAACTTCACCGACGGCTTCGGCCAAGAAAGTATCGTCGAACCCGTTACCGTCCGGCCGTAGTACGCTCCTTAAGCGGGGGCTGTCTCAAAGGCTGAATTCTGGGTACTAACGCTATTGGCTTTATTAATTATTTATTCAAACGGGCTATCTTGAAAAAAAGAAATCGACCCAGGAGTCAGAAGGCGATAGAATGACACCGAGACCCGCATCAAATTTACTCACCATAGCTATGGCTTTAAAAGAGCCGATCGATCGCGATTGGACGTCCGGAAGTAAACGACAAACGGGCACTAATCTGCGAGTTACAGAAGATACCGCTTTAGCCAATCGCCTGCGCGTGCGCGGACTTGCAGAAGTATTGCAAGCACCGACGCGCGGCCGGCAACCCGCAACGGGTCGCCCCAAATATATTCTAAAACTCTATCCCAACGCCGACGCACCGAAGCCGGTATCGGCCTCAAAAGCCATACGCCGTATGCCTACGAGCAGCGACGGGAAACGCATTCCGTGGTATTTATTGGCATCGCTTGCCGAAGCTGCCGTCATGGAATGGAACAGACAGCGCTCCACCGTCTCGAAACAAATCGATGAAGAAATCGAATCGATCGAGGCTCAATTGCGCTCGACCCGGGACCGTCTTGAAAAGAAACGCTTGGCCGACGCTTTGCAAACCGCTCTTCACGCCGACGAAAATCTGGACGCGGAAATAACCAAAAGGGTCTATACCAAATTAGCTAATTCACACGAGGCTTATTCCGACTTCGTAGACGCCGTCGATTGGGCGGCGCGACGGTAATCCCCGTCGCGCCTCCAGCCGGTATTAGGGGACCAAAACCGAGTTGATTACGTGGATTACGCCGTTGGACTGATAGACGTCCGCGGTCGTGATCGTGGCCACGCCACCGTGTGCGTCGGTCAGCACGATCGAGTTGCCGTCCATGGAAGCGGTGAGGCTCTCGCCGTCGACCGTCTTGAGCATGGCCTTACCGCCGCCGGCCGAGATCATCTGCGCGAGCTGCTTCGAATCGATGCGGCCCGGAACCACGTGATACGTGAGGACCTTCACTAAGAGGGCTTTGTCGCCGGTGACCTTATCGACGGTCGCCTGCGACAGCTTTGCGAACGCGGCGTTGGTCGGCGCGAACACCGTGAACGGCCCCGGACCCTCGAGCGTCGCGACCAAGCCTGCCTTCTTCACCAAGGCAACCAGCGTCGTATGATCTGGCGAGTTCATCGCGTTCTGCACGATGTTCTTGCTGGGGTACATGGCCGCGCCGCCGACCATCGGGTCTTGCATCGCACTTTGCGCGAAGGCGACCGTCGTCACGCTTCCAGCGATGACGAGCGCGAGCGCCATGCTCTTGAGTCTTCCCATCCATCCATCTCCTTGAGGATCGTTGTGTATGTCAGCTTCACAACGAGCCCGCTCGGCAGATGGATTGCCTGGCGACACAGTCTCTAGGCCACGTCGAGAATCGCCTGGGGTGCCGTGGTATATTAGTGGCCTGTGAAAGCTCTCGGTCAGCTCGACTTTAAGTCGAACGCGATCGGCTTCTTGCGGCTTCTATTAGCCGTTATCGTAGTTTGGTCGCATTCGTTCTCGATCGGACAGTTCGGTTACCGAAATTTCGACCCGATCTCTTCGTGGAGCCACTGGCAGTTCACGGCCGGTGAGCTGGCGGTCGGGGGATTTTTTACACTGAGCGGTTTTCTCATTACGCGAAGCCGCGAGCACCTGGATAGCACCACGTTCCTGTGGCATCGCATCCTTCGGATATTCCCCGGCTTTTGGGTGTGCCTTATCGTGACGGCGTTCGTCCTCGTTCCAATCGCGTACGCGCATGAGTTCGGGACTTTGCACGGCTACCTTCGACTCGACCCATGGCTTTACGTTCTCAAGAACGCTTCACTCGTAACGGTGCAGACTTCTATCGGGAATATCGGATCTAACGATTTTATAAACCAATCGCTGTGGACGCTGCAATGGGAGTTTATCTGCTACCTGATGGCGTCTATCATAATCGGCTCCTCGACTGCACCGTGGCGCCTTCGGATCGTCGCTATCGGTACCGCGAGCGTGATGCTGACGATAGCGATTCTCATCGTTACAGTGCCGGATGCCGCCTACGGTCAAATCAACACGCTGGTTCTGTTCTTGTACTTCGGCTGTGGTTCGCTGGCGTACCTCACGCGCGATCGAGTCCCCATGCGTTGGTGGATCGTCGCGGCCGCAGTAGTTGCCACAATCGCTACGGGGCCGACCCCGGCTTGGCGCGTGGTCGCGCCCCCGTGTATTGCGTACCTTGCGCTATTCGCCGCTGCGAATCTGCCGATCAAAGGCTTCGACCGGAAGGTTGACCTGTCGTACGGCATCTACATCTATGCCTTCCCGCTGCAGGTGTTGCTGTTCACCTTTGGATGCAACACCTGGGGGTTCGTTCCGTATTTCGCTCTGTCGCTAGCGGTTTCGACGGTCGCCGCGTATCTTAGCTGGACGTTCGTGGAGCGTCCCGCTCTTTCGCTAAAAGCCCTACACTCGGTTTCCAGCGGCGAACTCTAATGGCGGGTTTACCCGGCAAGAGAACTATTACGTGCGCCCGGCCGTTGTACTACATGTATGAAGGCAAAATCCAGTCGCGCGGCGCTGGCGGCAGCGTTGTTTCTGATCTTCGGAACCGCCATTCCGGCCACGGCCACTACTACTGAATCGCCCGCGGTTCCGATGCCGTACGTGGCTGCCTTTACACCCTCGTTCGGCAACCAAGGCGTCCCCTATTCGGGCAAGATGCAGCTAACGATCGACGACGGATACGTAACCGGCACCTACACCGGCACGTCGGTGCGACCCGATCCGCTGAACGGACGGATCGTTCCGATCACCGGAACGGTCGATCGCAGCAGCGACAACGTACAGTTCAAGATCGGCGGCGCGCTGTCGTTCACCGGTCAGATGTTCGCCGACGGTACGATTTCGGGAACCGCAGATTACCACGGCCAGCTGTATGAGTTTATGGCAAAACCCGGCTAAACCATCGTACATACGTTCGATACATTTCGACGTCGATAACGAACGTCGATGCACGTACGCAGCGCACGCCAAGCCTCCACCGCGCCAAACGGGTGGCGTGCGCTCCGTATACGCTACGTGCATGATGTGCGTAGTAGCGGTCATGAACCGCCGGGGGGTCGCACTGGCTGCGAACATGCCTGAAACGTTTTTTTCCATCGCGCCGGACGTTCCGGTGACGATCGTCGCGTTCGGCGCGAACGACATGATGGGCGTTCCGTGGGAAACGATCGTGCGCATGTACGCGCGACAACTCGGAACGCGAACGTACGCCACGCTCGAAGAATACGCCGCGAGTTTTTTTGCGTTTATCGAACGATCGGATGCGCTATGTCCGCAACTGCAGGCCGAGCGCGTTCGGCGATGCGTCGCTAGCCTATGGACGGATTACCGCGATCGAATCGAAGCGATTGCGGATCAACGCGCGACGACGTCCGCAGTCGAACGGCGCGCCGAACTCGCCACGATTCTGCGCGAAGACCGGCACGACTGCGAAGGCCGGCCCGGCGTAGCGGCACTAGGTGAGGGTTTCGGGGCGCGAGTCGTCGCGACGTACGGCGAACAGATCGACGAACTCGAAGACGAGGCGTTCGGCGATATGCAGCTCACGCGACAGCTACGCGCCCAGCTGCGTTCGGTTCTTGCGCTCATGTATGAAAAAGAGTGGTGCCACCCGCACGATGAGAGCGGGATAGCGATCGCCGGCCTGGGCGATGACGAACCGTTTCCGTCGGTGCTGGTGTATTCGGTCGGCACGGTGGTCGCCGGACGCTTACGCTACATGCTCCGTCAATCGGTGCGGATCGGAGTCGATCTCGATACATGCGTCGTCCCGTTCGCACACCGTGAAACGATCGACACGATCGTCGATGGGATCCATCCCGACCTGATCGGCGCGATACGCGGCGAGCTAAAAGCACTCGTCGAGGAGCAGCACGCCGCGCCGTTCATGGCCGCCGTGGCCCGGTTGCCACGTCGCGAGGTGGCCCGCATGGCCGAAGCGCTGGTCACAATGAGCACGTTCGCTGAGTCCGCCTGCGTGGCGACGCTTTCCAAGGCCGTTGGTTTTGCCTGGGTCACGCATGACAATCCGGTTCGTTATCCAAGTCAGGAGTTGTACCATGGGACCGCTCGATCCGAGTAACCCGAATTTCCCGGTCTACGTCGCACTGATGGAAGGCCGAAGCCCGTCGAGCGTCCCGAGAACGAGTCGCGCCGGTTTCGGCCTCATCCTCGCGATGGTCGTGGCCGCCTTTGCATTCGGCGGCGTTATCGCGTTCGTCATCTTTTAGGCGCCGGGCGAAGCCTCAAGCGAACATAAAGCCGAGCACCAGCTGGTACACCTCGGCAAAGTTGATATCGGAATGTGAACCGCTGGCGCCACCCTCGAACTGTTGGGTGCCGATACGCGCCTCGTGCGCGGGCGTCAGATCGGCAACGACCAAGCGCGCGGTTTGCGAAGCCGCTTGTTGTGCCGTAAAACCGATATTCACCGACAGCGCGTCCGAACCGCCAAACGCTGCCACGGTCGCCGCGGTTGGCCCGGACGAACCGAGCGCCGGCGTCGGATCGCCACCGTGAAAGATGTTCGCGATGCGCGCTGCGGCCGGATACCACGTGCCCAGCGCCTTATCCGCCGCCGAGGTGGTCATCAGCAAACGTAAATTCGAAATTCCGCATACCTGTTTGTAAATATCGGTCGGCTCGAGATTGTCGTGATCGGTAGCGGCTTGCAAGAGCACCACGCGAAACGAAATATTGTTGGGTACGGCAATCGTGCCGTTCGCGATATCGCTCTGCATGTCGTTGAGCGCGGAACAAACGACCTTGCAACCGAAGCTGTGGCCAAGCAAGAATAATCGTAGCGGCAACTCCGATCCGGCGCGCTGGCTCAACAGCAACCGCAATATCGAATAGACGCCGTTCTTCCCCACCGCATCGGCGCGATGTTCCATCGTGTAAAACGAGAAGAGCTGCAAGTCGTTGAGAAGGCTGGTCGGATCTTCGGTGATCTCCGACGGCCAATGGATTCCAACGCCAAGCGAGTTTTGCGGCGGATTGGCCATCGGACACGGTGACAACGCCTTCGCGAACAACACCTGGCGCGACAGCTCGATCGAAAACTGGTTGTAGAGATCGAGCGCGCGATCGGCATCCGTCGACCAGCCGTGCGAATAGATGTACACGTCTTGGAATCCAAACGGTTCTGGGGCGATGGCATCGGCAAAGACGACGTTCATCGTCGGGTCGAAAATCATGCCGTTTTCGTTCATCGGGACCGTGATGTAGTTCGACATTGAATCACCTCAGATGGCATACGCGATCCCTTTCGTATTCGCGTTTCTTTCGTCTATTGCTGCCGGCCACGCGAGGGCCGGTCGACAGACCCTTTACTACGTGCTACGATATATATCGTGTCGCGTACTATCGAACTTTCTGAAGAGGCCGTTCTGGTGCTCGCGTCGCTGGTAGGTGGCGCCAAGCACGGATACGCCATGATCACCGACGTCGAAGCGCATACCGGTAAGCGGCTCGGGCCGGGAACGCTGTATGGTATCGTGGCGCGTCTGGAAACCGCCGGCTACATCCGGCCGCTCGACGTCGAAGAGCGTGGGCGCCGTCCGTACCGCATCACGCCGGCCGGGAAGCGCGCCTATGAGGAGCGGCTCGAACGATTGCAGCGTTACGGCAAGGCGTTGCGCGCGTTGGCGACGTCATGAATACACGGCTCGCCAAATCGATCGCAACGCTGTATTCGCGCGATTGGCGCGAGCGCTACGGCGACGAATTCGTCGCATTGCTCGAAGCATTGCCGCCGTCGCCCGCGTCGATTGTGGATGCGTGCCTGCCCGCCCTCGCTCGACATGCGCGCCAGGCGGCCCTCACGGCCGTACTCGCTGTTTGCGCGGCCGTTCCGGTGGCAGCTTTGTACCATGCGCGACCAGCCGTTCGCGTGCCGGCGACGTATGCGGTGGCTCCGGCAAGAGCGGTGTGCCGGCCGTACCCGAAAGTGAGTCATAGCGCCTTTGCGGGGTGGCACCGATGCTTGGACTAGCGCTCGCAGCCGCGCTCTCGAACGGCGTTCCGTTCACGTTGCAAGATCATCGCATCTTCGTGCGCGCCTACATCGGCAAGGCCGGCCCGTTTGCAATGATCGTCGATACCGGCTCGGGCGGCCTTTGCATTACGCCCGAGGTAGCGCGACGGTTAGGTCTGCATTTGAAGCCGGCCGGATCGTTGACCGGTGCGGGCGCAGGCAGCCAAACCGCGATGAAAACGACGATCGGCGGTTTACGCGTTGGCAATGTAGCGTTCGCAAGCGCGCCGGCGTTCGTCATCGATTTTTCTCGCATCCGCCGCGGGATCGGCCTCACGCGTTTCGACGGCGTGATCGGAGTCGATCAACTTCGACGGTATCGCGTGGTGGTAGATATGGACGAGCGGCGCATTTCGTTTGCCGATGCGATCGTTGCGATGCCGGACGGTGCCACGCAAACGCCGTTTTCGTCGGCGGACGGTTTCTTGGACGTGCCGGCAAGCGTCGACGGCGTACGCGGAACGTTTATCGTCGACACCGGCGACCGTTCGCAGCTGACGCTCTTTCGAGGATTTAGCGAAACGAACGACTTTCCGCATTTTGCTACCGTTCGCAACGCGCTAACCGGATACGGCGTTGGTGGGCCGGTGTATGCCGATCTGCTACGCACGACATTGCAAGCCTTCGGCACCACCTCGGCCGATATAACGACGCGCATTCCGTTGGCGTACACCGGCGGCTTCGGATCGACGAAGCAAGCCGGCAGCATCGGCAACGGGTATCTCGAGCGGTTTAACGTCGTGTACGATTTTCCACAACAACGGATGGTCACGTGGCCCATGCGCTCGGCGGTGGCAGATACCTCGACCTTCCGGTTACCCCCGGTGCCGCAATCGCCGCGCGGGCCGTTAGCACGACACGCGTTATTCGGAGCGGCCGCGGTTCAAAAACCGGGCGGTGTCGCGCTCTCGGTCGTTACGCCTAACGGTCCCGCCTACGCAGCTGGGTTACGTCCGGGCGATATCGTTCGAAGCATGAGTGGGCGTTCGATCCCAGCGCCGGTCGATTTCTATCGAGTGGTGCACGATTCGGCAGCCGGTACGACACTCGACGTCGTCTACGTGCGCGACGGAAGTCCGCAGCACACGAATGTCGTGCTCGGCACCGCAAATAACGAAGCGTTCGACGGCGTCACCACCACCTACGATCGCATCGTCGTCGACAACTCGCTACGACGCGCGATCCTAACCGTTCCGAGCGGAGCACGAACGCCGGTTCCAGCGGTGTTGATTCTCGGCGGCATCGGCTGCTTCTCGGTCGACGTTGCAACCAACGCGCAAGACGCGTATTTGCATCTGTCGCGCGATCTGGCTCGCGCCGGAGTCGCAACCGTGCGCATCGAAAAGAGCGGCGTCGGTGACAGTCAAGGTCCGCCGTGTAGCCAATGTCGACTTCGACTCCGAAGTGCGCGGCTACGCGGCGGCGCTGGCCTGGATGCGCAGCAACCCGTCGATCGACCCCAAGCGCATCTTCTTGTTTGGGCACAGCATCGGGAGCGTCATCCGCCACGGCTGGCGCGCGACGGTGGCGTCGCCGGCTTGATCGTCGCCGAAGCGGTCGGTCGCGATTGGCCGGAATACGAGATTCGCAATTTACGTCGCGATCTAGAACTCGACGGCAGTTCGCCGGCCGAGATCGACGCCGCGCTCATCGAGAAGGCCAGTTGCATGCAGATGTATATGGTCCAAGGCCAACCCGAACGCGCGGTCGAGGCGACGATGCCGTCGTGCAAGACGCACGATTCGGTGTATCCCGTTTCGCAAGGCTACATCAGCGAAGTCGCGCAACTCAACGTGATCGAGCCGTGGATGAAGCTCGGTCTTCCAGTCCTCGCCATCTATGGTACGTCGGATTTCGAAACCGAAATCGCCGATCATCAACGCATCGTCGACGTCGTCAACACGGGCCGGACGGGATCCGCGACGCTCGTTACGATCGACGGCATGTCGCATTTCCTCGGAAAGGCCGCGACCACGGCGGTCGCCTACGCGGATTATGGAAAGCGCGTCGAGGAGTACGATTCGCGGCTCAGCGATGCCGTCGTTGGATGGCTACGCGAACGAGCGGGTTTGGCAACGCCCTAGAGGCAGGGCGAGGCCCACCATATCCCGCAGAACGGCGGCATGCCGACGCGCGTTTTGAACGCATCCACGACCTTTCCGGATATCGAACGACGGATGCGCGATCTGCTGCGCGATCGGAAATTGGCCACACCGCAAGCCTGCCAGCGCATTCGCGAGTTTCATCCGCGGTTTTCCGATGCATCCGACGAACGCATCGCCGAAGCGCCCTTTACCGAGGCAGATGCCGAACTGACGATCGCGCACGAATACGGGTTCGAATCGTGGCCCCGGCTTAAGGCGTTCGCCGAACTGTCCGAACGGCCCGACGTGTTCCAACCGGCGCATCTGCGCATCGAAGATCCGCTGTTTCGACAGGCCGTCGATCTGCTCGACGCCGGCGACGCAGCCGGCCTGCGAGGGTTGCTGCAACGCAATCCCGGCCTGGCGACGCAACGCCTGCACCTCGAAGGAATGAACTATTTTCACGATCCGACGTTGCTCGAGTTCGTCGCGGAAAATCCGACGCGGAACGGACGTCTGCCGTCGAACGCACCGGAACTGGCGCAAATCGTGATCGACGCTGGTGCGAAGAACGATCGCCGCACGCTGACCGATACGCTCGCGCTCGTCGCGTCGAGCGCCGTTGCACACGAAAGCGGCATGCAACCCGAGCTCGTCCGCGTTCTGTGTAACGCCGGTGCCGATCCGAACGACGCGTTGCTCGCGCCGCTGATCTACGGCCAATTCGAAGCCGTCGAAGAGCTGCTTCGCAACGGGGCGAAACTCGATCTACCGGTCGCCGCTGCCACCGGGCGCCTGCGGGAGGCGACCGACGCGCTCGCCACCGCGACCGAGCTCGAACGGCAACGCGCGCTGTCGCTCGCGACGCAATTCGGACACGCCGATATCGTTCGGCTGCTGATCGAAGCCGGCACCGATCCGAACCGCTTTTCGCCGCCGCGGATGCATTCACACGGAACGCCGCTGCACCAAGCCGCGCTGAACGGAGATCTGGAGCTCACGAAATATCTCGTCCAACACGGGGCCCGCACCGATATCATCGATGTTCGGCACGACGCCACCCCACTCGAATGGGCGCGATACGCCGGACACGATCACGTAGCACAGTACCTTACGGAGATAATGCGTTAATGCAAAAGCTTCTTTCGGTCGTTAGTTTGGCCGCGCTGGTTCCCCTCAGCGCGTGCGCCGGGCATTCCACCCTTCCATCGACAAATTCCATCGCCGCTGCCCGTTCGTCGGCAAAGCCCGACAAACGCGGCGTGGTAACGATATATCCCGATACCTTCGGCGACGCGACCCCGGCCGGAATCGTCGCCGGTCCTGACGGTGCGTTGTGGTTTACCGATCCCGGTAACGACGTGATCGGCCGAATTACGACCGATGGGACGTACACGCTGCAACAAGTAACCGGAACCGAGGTCGACCCCGGAATCACCGCCGGACCCGGCAACGATCTGTGGTTTACGCAAGGGATACAAGAGGGCGGCATCGGCCGGATAACGACGCGCGGCAAGGTAACGCTGTACAAAGATCCCGGCGGAGCGTATACGCAAGCGATCACCACCGCTGCTGACGGAACGTTATGGTTTACCGAAATCAACGGAACCGTCGGTCATCGTTTTAACAATGGAAAGATCCAGCGCTTTACGGTCGGTGCGAGCAATGCTGCCCTTGAGGGCATCGTCGAAGGCCCCGACAAGAATCTGTGGATCGCAGAATCTGGGCTTGGATCGCACTATTCGAATCACGTGTATCGGCTGACAACCAGGGGCAAAGTAACGAAGTACACCGTCGGTGCGGGACCTCAGTCGATCTGCGTCGGACCGGACGGCGCACTGTGGTTCACGGAAGAATTCGCGGGCGCCATCGGCCGGCTGACGACCGCGGGGAAGCTGACCGAATACACCTTGCCGAGTCCGCACGCCGACGCGTACGCGATCGCTACGGGGCCGGATGGCGCGCTATGGTTCACCGGCGCCACCAATACCGGATATATTGGCCGCATCACGATGTCGGGCAAGTTCGCCTTTTACAACGTCGGCTCTGGATTCACGTCGCTGTCGGGCATCGCGGCCGGTCCCGATGGCGCAATGTGGTTCACGTCATCATTATCGCCAGAAGCGATCGGCCGTATTACCGTTCGCTAGGCGCGTGGCAAGGCGCGCCGTTGTACGGACACGTCGAGCAATGCGGTCCCACCTTGGCTTCGTCCGAACGAAAGCCGTCGGAATCGCGTAGTAGTCGCTCGAGTTCCCGCGGCGCCGTGGGAATCGCATCGCGCCACTGCGCTTGCGATTCCGATAACCGCAGAATCCGAGCGTGCAGCCGTTCGCCCGCGTAGCGCTCGCGTGCCGCACGCGCGTACAAGTCGAGCTGCAGCCCGTAATACTCGTCGGCAATCGCCGTGCCGGTCTTGTAATCGACCACCAGCAGCGTGCCATCCGCATCGCGCGCGATCAAATCGATCACGCCACTTAAGCTGACGCCATCCACCTCGTGATCGAATCCCGTCTCGACCGCAACGAACGTTAAGCCATCGAGCACCGGCACGGCCTTCGCCAATACCGCGCGCGCGCGCGCACGATCCGCGTCGGACGCGTTGTCGAAGTCGACCAACGCGTTCTGCAGCGCCAGTTCCGTATCGATCGGCTCGCCGTCGATTCGTGCTTGTCCCCACAGTTCGAGCGCGCGGTGAATGAGCGAACCAAATGACGCCGGATCGAGCGCCCATTCGCTCGCCGCTCCCGGCGTTTCGCGTTCGTGCAAGCCTTCGAGTTCGGGCAAGCGCAAGCGGTACTTGTAGCGCGCCGATCGCGGACACGTCCGATACGTCGATAACGCCGTAAACGACGGTACGGGGGCCGGCACGTCGTCGAAGGGCAACCGCAACGGTTCGTAGGCTTCCACGCGCGTCGTTCGCTGCTGCACGCGTGCCGGTTCCTCGGATATTTCGACCGGGTACTTGGGCCAGGCCGACGCCGACCGGACGATCGCGTCGAAACTCGGATGCGTCCTTTTTTCGCCGCTCGGACTCGACACGTACAGCCGGTCGCGCGCACGCGTAAGCGCGACGTACAGCACCCGACACTCCTCGTCGGCGCGGCGCCGCTTGCGCGCATCCTCTTTGGCGAACTCTCCCGTTTGCGGGTCGTAGTCGCATCTCATCATAATGTTGCGTAACGTCAAACAATCGTCGATGTCGCGGCTCATAACCAGTGCGCCATGCCGGTCGTCCCAACGAACGGGGCCGACCGTCAGTCGATTCGAGTAGTGCATTGGGTCGGCGCCCGGAACGAACACCGCGTTCCACTCCAAGCCTTTGGCCTGATGCACGGTCATAACGGCTACGCCGCCGGCATCCAGATCGGCTTCTTCTACCGATTCCTCGAAATCGACGCAGCGCTCGCAATAGCGAACGAACTCCGGCAACCTCGGGTCGACCGCGTCGGCGGCAAAGCGTTGCGCCAAGAGTTCGAACGCGCGCAAATTCGCCAGTCGCTGCTCGGCTTGCGTATCGCCGGCGTACGATGCCGCCAACGGCACCGTCGCAAAGAGCCGCCGGACGCCGAGCGTCGCCGTCTCCGTGCGCCCCGGCAGCAGTTCGGTCAGCCACTCGCGCACGCTCCGCAGCTTGGCGCGAACCCGCTCGTCGAGCCGCTCGTCCGCGGTACCATCGAGCACCACACCGGCCCAATCGCGATCCGCGCACGCCGCGATTTGCGCCAACCCTTCGTCGTCGAGACGCACCTGTGGCGATTGGAGTACCCGCACCAATGCGAGCGTCAGCGCGGTCGGTTTACCGAAGTCGGTCAACAAACGCAGCCACGCGCGCGCATCGCGAATCTCGGGCATCTCCAGTAGGCCCGAACGGCGGTCGAGCGCGACCGGAATACCGCGGCGCGCCAGCGCGCGTACGTAGCGATGTGCGTGCGTGCGTTTGCGCAATAGCAACGCGATATCGCCGGCGGCGACGTTCTCGGTACGCAAGCGTACGATCTCGTCGGCGATCGCATCCGCCTCGGCTTCGATGCGCTGTGCGATCGGAGCGCCCGGCGCGCCAAATACGCCGGCAAATACGCAGGCCACCGGTGCCGCGCCGCGCCGGGCCGTCATCGGGTCGCCCGGTTCGAATTCGCCGGCGGCCGCCGACAGCGCGCCGTGCGCAACGGCGAGAATCTGCTCGGTCGAACGGCGGTTCTCACCGAGTGCGTACACGTCGTCGGCGCTCTTTGCGAAGCGCTGCATGATCGATGGATCGGCGCCGTTGAAGCCGTAGATCGCTTGGCGGAAATCGCCGACCGCCATCACGCGCAGCAATTCGCGCTCGGGGTGTTCGGGATCCCCAAACAACGCTCGTAGAAACGACATCTGCGCCGGCGCCGTGTCCTGAAACTCGTCGATCAGCACGTAGTTCCAACGGCGGCGTAACGTCGCACCGATCTCCGGGTGCGCTTCGAGCAACGCGGTCGCTTGCGTTAAGAGATCGGCGTAGGTCGCGGCTTGCGCTTCCTCGAGTCGGCGATTGAATCGCCGATACACGGCAGTGGCAAAGCGCACGTTGGAGGCTTCGCGCTCGGATTCGATGCGGCGTTGGCGTTCGGTGCGTTCGGGCTTGGGAATGTGAGCGATCGGTTTGCCGTTCTTTCCCACTTGCCAGAGCTGCCCCCACGGTTGAGCACCCAATACCGCCGCCGCTTTGAGTCCTTCGCGTTCGAACGTTTCGGGATCGATACCGGCTTGTTTTAGCCTCAGCACCAACGTCGCGAACGCGCTGCGCAGTTCGGCTGGTTTGATTTCGAACACCGGAAGCGCGTCGACCGGCGCGTTCAAAACGCCGTCGAACGCTTCGTCCATCACTTCGTCGAATAACGCGCGTGCCTCGGCATCGGCCAGCGGACGCGGCGGCGCCGCTTCGCCGTGCGCGTACGAGAACTCGTCGAGAATCCGCGACGCGAGGGAGTGGATCGTGCAGCACGTCACGCCGTGCGGATCGTCCTCGGAGTGCTCTCGCTCGCGGTCCAACGTCCGTAAAATGCGTTCGCCGATTTCGGCAGCGGCTTTGCGCGTGAACGTGACCACCAGCAACTCTTCGGGTCGAATGGCGCCGCTCGCGACCAAATACAATGCGCGTAGCTCGAGCGTCGTGGTCTTTCCGGTGCCGGCGCCGGCGTCGATCGCGCGGCGGCCGTCGGCCGGTGCGGAGATGGCTCGCAGTTGTTCGGCGGTGGGTTGCCGTTCGCCGAAGATCCGAACGTCGAACGCGCTCATTCTTGTGCGTCCACCGCTTCGAGCGCGCCATCGCATATAGCGTAGAAATTGCATTGCTGGCAGACCCGCAAATCGCCGGTCGTGCGTTGCATCGCCTGCGGCCGAACCACCGCATCGCTAAAGCCGGCGCGCACGGCGTCGTCGACCCGAGCCAACAACTCGACTTCTCCCGTACGGTCCAGACCGTCGAACGCGATGCTGCCGCCGTCCTTGCCGCGCAAGTAGATCAGTTCGACTTCGGGATCGCCCCCAAGCGCGCGCCGGTATAACGGCAGCTGGACGCTGGCGATTTTCGGCGTTGTTTCGCCGTAGAGCTTGTCGTTTGCGACCGCGTCGACCAGCTTTTCCAATCCGGCCTGGAGCTCGTTGTATAACCGGCCGGTCTTGTAATCGACGATGCGCGACGAGCCATCGTCGAAACGGTCCATGCGGTCGAGTTTTCCGATCGTCTCGTTACCGTCGACGTCGGCCTCAACCCAGCGTTCGATCGACTCGATGGTAAACGGACGCTCGCGTCCGTGCGCGATCGTTTCGAGGACGTAGGTTTCGAGCATTCGGTCGGCACTGGCGCCGGCGGCATCGCTCTCGAGCTTCCAATCGAAGCCGGCGTCGAGCCATACCTCGCGCCGAATCGCACGCATGCGCTCGTTCCACGCCGACGCATCCGAGTCGCCGTCGACGCGTCCGTACTCGCGGTGGAACCGTTCGAGCGTTTTGTGAACCAACGTGCCGAACGTCATCGTAAACGCGCGTTCGCTCGGCAAACGGACGACGGCCGAATAAAAGAACTTGCGCGGACACGAGAACCAGTCGTCGATGCGCGTTACGCCGATGCGCTTCGGCAGCGTTACGGGACGCGGTTCGAAGGCCGGCAGCAGTTTTGCCGCACCGTCGAACAGCAGTGGCGCGCGATACGGCTCGGCGTCCGCCAAGCGATCGCGCTCGTGCAACGGTAAGAATCGAGACGGCGCTTGCGGCGTTCCGTCGATCCCGTGGGCCGAAAACGTAACGATCAGCTCGCGCTTCGAACGAGTGACGGCCACGTAAAACAGCGAGCGTTCTTCTTCCACGTGTTCGGCCGGCGTAGCGCCGAGATCGCAGCCGAGCCTGCGCGACAGCACTAGATCGGATTCGTCGAGAATGCCTTCGCGCCGTAGCTCGACGGGCAAGTGTCCGTCGGCCGCATCGGCCAGCACGATGGTATCGAACTCGAGGCCCTTCGACGCGTGAATCGTCAGCACGCGCACGGCATCGCCGTCGCTCGACTCGTCGGCTTCGTCGGGCCACTGCGCCGAATGTTCCAGCAACGCGGATAGCACCGCATCCGAGTTTCCGCCGCGGCCGAGCCGGCGCTGCGCCGTTGCGATATCTTCGAGTGCTTCGAGCGTGCGGCGCAGACGGCGGCCGGCGCGACGCGCGGCGGCATCGCTCGTGTCGAGTACGGCGCCCAGCAGATCGAGCCCGATCGCGAGGCCGTTGGCGGCTCGATCGACATCGCCGCCTTCCCATGCCGTGCGCGCTTCGAGCAGCGCGTGCCGCACCGCGCCGGCGTCGACCCGTCCGGAACCGCACGACTGTAGCACGTCACAGGCTGCATCGATGCTTTCGGGTTTCGCAGCGTGCAGCGCACGAAACGCTCGCAACCGCGGATAGCCGAGCACCGGCGACGCGAAGAGATCGGCCCAGCAATCGAGTTGCGACGGATCCGCGACGACACGCAGCGCATCGAGCAGCGTTCGTACCACCGGCTCGTGCACGATCGCGTCGCCGCCCGACAGCGCCACGCGAATGCCGCGCCGTTCGATTTCCGCACGAACGAAACTGCCGAGCGGTTCGAGCGATCGCAGCAGCACTGCGATTTCCGATGGCGCAACGCCGGCTTCGCACGCGGCTGCGACTCGATCGGCGACCAGCGAGGCTTCGTCGAGCGGCGTTGCAGCCACGAGTACCGACGCGGTTCCGCCGTGCTCGACCGCGGTCGTCATGCGTTGCGCATCCGGTAGTCCCGGAATCGCATTGACGATGTCGCAGATCGCCTGCGGGCAGCGCCGCGATGCGTCGAGACGCTCGCGATGCATGTGCAGCGTTCGTACGGCGCGCTCGATGGCATCGCGCGCGGCACCGCGGAAACCATAAATCGCCTGCGCCGGGTCGCCGACGGCAAACACCGTCGCATCCAGCGCTTCGACCAGCCGCACCTGTTGTGGATCGGTGTCTTGAAATTCGTCGACCAACACGTGGTCGTATCGATCGCGTAGCCAGGCATGCACGCGCGACGTTGGATCGGTCGCCAACGCGGTGGCGCGTGCGACGAGATCGTCGTAGTCGGCGATCCCCAGGTCGCGGCGCAGTTGCGAGAGTCGTTCGGATACAAGTATGCAATCGCGCAAACGTTCGCTGCCGTCGCGCGCCAATTCGGCGCGCACCGAATCGCCGGCTCGCTGCAAATCGGCGACGTAACGCTCGGCATCGCGCACGAACGATGGCGAACGCAGCACTCTGGGCGCGAAGCCGCGCGCGGGGGTCGACGAAAATGCTTCGCGCAAGACCAGCTCGGCGACCGGACGTTCGACCAGCCGGCCCGATGTGAAGCCGGGGCGATCGATGCCGAGCAGGCGCGACGCGAACCCGTGGAACGTGCGCACCTCCAGCCGGCCCGAAACGCCGGGCAAGCTACGGCCGATCCGATCGCGCAGTTCGCGAACCGCTCGCCGCGAGAACGTGAGCGCGAGGATGCGTTCCGGCGGCACGCCGGATTCTACCAGATGCTCGAGCCGGCGAACGATTACGCTCGTTTTGCCGGCGCCCGGAACCGCTTCTACGGCAAGATTCCCGGCGTCGTACTTCGCCAGGATATCTTGCGCGCCGGACAAGTCCACGCGCGTCATGTGGAGTGATGCGTCCTGTTTGCCGTTCATCCTACGACGATCGTACGACGAGCTAGTGCCAGACGCATGGCACCACGGGAGGCTGCGTTGTAGCGGGGTGATGCAAAGGTAGGGCTGGCTCCCCATCCCCACGGTAGCCCGGCAATGGTAGCATCGCCGTACAGCGTTCTGCCACAAGGAGCAATTATGACTTCTCGAACCAGGTGCGCCGCGGCAATTGCCGCCGTGCTTTTCAGCGCATGCTCGCGCAATTCGGCCTTACCGCCGAGCGCCGGCGGCGTGGCAGGCACAAACTTCCAGTTTCCGTCACAGGCCGCCGAGCGCGCCGGCAGCATTCGCTTTTCCGTCGCGCTACCGTTGCGCCATGAGGCCAAGCTGACGCAGTTGCTGGAAGGGCTGCAGGATCCGTCCTCGGCGACCTATCGCAAGTTCATTTCGCACGAGGAGTTCTTGCGCCAATTCGCGCCAAAGGCGCGCGCACTTGAGGCAGTATCGCGGGAGTTGACACGGGCGGGGTTTCAGGTGTCGATCACCGATCAGGCCGTCGCGGCATCGGGCACGCAAATCCAAGCCGAGCGGTATTTCCACACGTCGTTGCAAGCCGTAGGCTATGGCGCAACGACGGTGCTGACTCCCCAGACGCCGCTGGCGCTTTCGCCATTGCTCGTCAGCAGCGGCGCGTCGGTCATTGGCCTCAACGGCATTCCACCGATGCACGTTTTCTCGAAAATTGCTCCGCTGCCCGACGGCGCTCGACCGCAAAACATTTACGGCAAGTACGGTCCGTATTATGCGGTCGATCTGAAGCAGGCGTATGCGTATCCGAGTTACTTGGATGCGACCGGAGACGGGGTCACCATTGGCATCGTGATCGATTCGCCGGTCAGCCAGTCGGATATCGACGACTACTTTAGCGCCGAAGGTTCGAACGTGGCGCCTACGATCGACAACGTGAAGATCGATGGCGGCGGCAAATATGGCGGCGACGGAACGGGCGAAGCCACGCTCGACGCCGAGCAATCCGGAGGCATGGCCCCGCGCGCGAACATTGACGTTTTCAATACCCCCAGCCTCAACGATTCGGACATCTACGATGCCTATTCGGCGATCGTGAAAGACAAGAATATCGTGGTGGTCAACTCGTCGTTTGGCGGCTGCGAGCTGGCGTTCAAGAGTGGTAACGGTCTCCAGGAGCTCAAGAAGTTCGATGCGGTCTTCAAACAAGGCGTATCCGAAGGCATTACCTGGGTGGCGGCCAGTGGCGACCACGCCGAATATCAATGCGGTTCCAACAATCAAAAAGGCGTGGTATGGCCGTCGGTGAGCCCGTACGTCCTCGGCGTCGGCGGCACCAATCTCACGACGTCGTACGCCAAGAACGATCCGAATTCGAAGTACGCCCACGAGGATGCGTACGCCGACGTTAAGCCGGATGGCGGCGGCGACTACTGGGGATCGGGCGGCGGTTACAGCGAGATCTACGCGCGTCCCTCGTATCAAAACGGAGCTGTTCCCGAAAAGGGACGCGGAACTCCCGACGTGTCGGTGCACATGGGCGGCGAAGGCTTTAGTTCCGGCGGACAGAGCTGCCAAGCCCAGAAGTGCAACATCGACGATAGCAGCGATATGGAATATGTGGAAGGCCAATGGACGCAATCGATCGGCACGTCCGCGGCATCACCCGATTTCGTGGGCCTGCTGGCCCTCACCGCCGAGCTCGTAAAGGGCAAACTCGGTGCGGTGAACGCAGAGCTGTATAAGGCGGCAGCCAAACGACCGAACTACTTTTTCCGCAAGGGACTCAAAGGCTTCAACGGTTACCACACGACGACCACGTTGTGGGACCCGGTGCTAGGACTCGGCACGCCGTACGGCGCGCGCATCGCCGGGGCAAAATCGGTCGCCGGCGAGCCCACGTCGCGCTCGAATCCCTAAGAGAGACGGCAGGCGGTCGCGCCAATGCGTCGCACAATCGCAGCATGGCGGGCCGCATAGGAAAGCCCCGGAAATCCGGTCTTCCCGCGCCCGCGACGGTGCGCAAGATCGGCATTTTGCTCGATCTGGTTCGCAATCGGACGATTTCGTTGCGCGCGTGCGAAACGTTGTACGGCGCATCGGAACGTACGGTGCTGCGCGACCTGCAAGAGCTGCGCAAGATCGGCACGAGCACCGGCTTCACCATTAGCGACCGCGCGCACGGCGATTCGTTTTCGCTGTCGAAGTTCGATGCGCGTCCGGCCAACTTAGTCGCCGGCGAGAAACGCTTGCGAGCGTTGATGTCGGAACTGTTCAAGGCGTTCGGCGGCCCAGTGGGCGATATCGCCAAAGGCCTCGAGGGCGGCGACGCACACGAGTCGTTTATCCAGTTCGTGCTTCCAAAGTTGGTCGCGCAAGCCACCGTTACGACCGTCTTCGAAGAACTCGAGAAAGCGTGGAGTAACAACGCGCGCGTCGAGTTCACCTACAAGGGCGAAAGGCGAACGGTCGAACCGGCCATCGCGTTGGTGCGCTCGGGCCGCTACTATTTAGTAGGTCGCGACGTCAAACTCGGTCGCAACGGCTGGCGCAACTTCGCCATGGACCTAATCGTTGGCCCGGTGAAACGCGCGGGAACGTTCACGCGCACCAAACCGCCGGCGCGCTATGTCTCGACCGACGCGATCGGGTTTTTCAAAGGCGACGGACCGCTGCAGACGGTCGACGTGACGTTTTCGAAGGCCGTCGGCGACGCCGCCGCATCGCGCCAATGGCAGATCGGGCAGAAAGTGCGTCACAACTCCGACGGCACCGTGACGATTTCGCTGGAAGTTGACGACGTCGATGAGGTGGTGCGCTGGGCGTTGAGTTATGGCGGAGATGCGTGGATCGCCGCGCCCGCCTCGGCGGTCGCGAAGGCGAAAGGGCTGGTCGAGCGGCTGAAGCAACGCTATCGCTGACATGCTGATTCAATCGATCCATTACGAATTCGCGCCCGAAGACGGCGACCGCATCGAAGAGATCTTTCGGGAGCTTCGCGAGGCATCGCGCAAGGAGCCGGGCGTCATCCAGTTCGATATTGCGCGCAGTAAAGAGCACCCCGAACGATTCGTTTTGTGGGAAGTCTACACCGATGAAGCCGCGCTGGCCGCGCACACCCAAACCGAGCATTTCAAACGACTGGCACTCGGCGGCGTACGGCCGCTCGCCAAGAACCGTATCGCGGAGAACGCCGTTCCGATTTAGCCGGTTAGTGACTGGTTCGCTGCGACGTCCCCGACGCCATCAACGTCCACGTTTTTCCCAGATCGGTCGAAAACTCGCTGCGCCAGTTGTAGAAATCGGGGCTCGTGAATGAGTTGAGCGTGCGAATCGATACCGTTTCGCCGTTGTTGGTAAACGAGAACGGATAGGTGACCGTGTTCTTGTCGATCGTGATCGTTGCCGTCGTCGATCGACTCGGCCGCACGCTGTAGAATTTGTACGCCTGCGCGGCGTCGTCGTACGAATAGATCGCAACGTCGTCGTCTTGCTTGCCGGCGAGCACGTTGTTCTGTTGACAGATCATGTATTGACGATCGGTCGACCACGCGCAGGTCGCCGTTCCCGATGCGGTGCCGGCCGTGCTATAGGGCGTTTCGACGAACGTTCCTTGCGTCTGCCACGTCCCGGCGAACCGGTCGAGTTGATCGATCGGCCCCGCCGCAACGGTCGCAAAGAGTAGCGCCGCCGACGCCGCAATCACGCGTCCAATCGTAGTAACCATAGCCATCGTTTCTCCTATCACCATATATGTCTTAGTTCGGACCCAACACCGTCGCCCCAACCGGACCCTCTTCGCCGGGACAGGGATGACTGCGTGCGTCGGCCGAGAGGCTGAAATCGGTCCAGCCGGCGGGATGCAGCGCAAACGTGGTGCCCACATCTTTCTTGTAGTACAGATTTTTCTGTTCCAGAACGTGCGGCCAATCGTCGTGCGGTGACTGAAAGAACATAACGAAGCGACGAGACTCGTTGGCATCGTTCGCAAAGGCATATCGCACGTATGGACGTTGGCATTCCCGAACGCGCTTGAGGATACTCACTACCTGGTTTGCCTCAGCTGCCGATAGCGGTGGGCGCGCCACCGCATAGTCGAGAGCGCGATAACTCCGCCACAGCGACGGAATCGGAGATCGAGTCGGCGGCGGCTTGGGAGTTGCCTTCAATTCCGCTTCGCAGGGTTCGTTACGGATATCCGCCGCCAGACTGAGATCATAATCGCCGCCGCTCGCTCCCGGGAAGACGTCGCCATCTTCGGGCTTGAAGTATTCGTTACCACCGGCCAAAACGTGCGGCCACTCATTGCTGGCGCCCTTAAAAAATACAACGATCGGTTCGTTCGCATCGCCGTTGGACGGATAGGCGTAATACACGATATTCCGTTGGCACGGCTTTACGCGAGCAAGAATCCGGCGAATATGACCCGCCTCGTTCGCACTCAACCGCGGCTGAGCCCTTCGATAGTCCAACGCCTTATAGCTGGGCCACAGCGATGGAGACGGATTCGGGTTTAATCCCTCGATCGTCTCCCACGGATTTGGCCGCTGCGCGCTTGCGGTTGGATGCGATGCGCTGCACGCTGCAGCACCAACCACCAGCGCTAGGAAAGCGACACTAATGAAGCGTGCGCTCATCACTAACTACCTCAAGCATTTTCCATTCGGTTCGCACTAACACACGATCGACACCCGCCGGCGCGACTTGACGCACCGACGGCAGCCCGTCGATGCGAATGTTGCAACCGATCCAGCCTGCACGGCGCGCGTTTTCCGAAAGCGGTTTGCGGGGGATCACGCGGTCTTCGGTGATCGATTTGCCGGGAACGGCATCCACGAACACAACGGTCCTGAAGCGCGTGTCGTACTCCACCAAGATATACTCCGGCATTCGGCCTTCGCGCACCGCCGCTATCGTCGGTCCATACGCAGCACCAGGGAGCATCTCGCCAAATCGCCCGTTCTTGCCCTTGAGCTGGTACGTCTTGTCGCAGACGAAGCATTGAAAGTCTGCGACCGGCGTGTTGTCGCGCAGTTGATCGAGCGCGTCGCTTTCGCAATTGACGCAGTACAAATTGAACGACGCCCACGTTTCGAGCGCCACCCGCGCGACTTGCGATTGGCTGAAGAACTCCGCCGCCACCGACATGTCGATGATCGGGCTGAAGACCGGCGCGATGTCGTTCCGCCGATAGCGGCCCGGCGAGACAAACTGCAGCAAACCTTGATCTCGCAACACTTGCAGGCTCTGCCGAATCTTCGCATCCACAAACCGGTTGTTGGGAAACATCTTCTGTAGAGCGTCGCGATGCTTCAAGACATCGTCGAGAGAAAACTCGCGACGAAGTCCGAGCACGATGTGCTGAATAGCATCTTTCCAGGTCGGCGCTTTTACCAAGGACGGTCCGCGAGCCAGTCCGCCAAGATCCACGCCGAAGCGGCGGCGATGATGTTGTAGGTGTTGGCGCCCCAATTGCCTTCCATCTTCGGCGCTGCGATCAGGAACGAAGCGAGTGTCGTGCTGCTAAACACCAGCAACATCAACGCGAGCAGTCGCGCTGCGAGGACGTCGGCGATTCGGATGATGATCGCCACGCCGGCCGCAACGAAGGCGATGCCGGTAAACGCAACCCAGAACGACGGACCCAACGGCATCCATGCCGGTACGAACGGCGCGCTGGCGCGCATCGACAACAGATGGTTGCAACCGAACACGATGACGCTCAAACCGAATACCCATCGAATCGCCTTGGGCAACCCACCGCTGCGCGATGTGCCGCTAATGCTTGCTGCGTAGATCAACGCCGCCGCGCAGATTACGATCAGCTGCTGGCAAACGCCGACCAGCACGCTGACATAGACGCTTGCGTGCTGGCCCAGATAATACGGGGCCGTAATAAATCTCGGCAGATAGAATATCGCAAAGAGCGCGTACGCGGCGGCCAGAATCGGGGCTCCGATTCGCGCGGCTCGCCGGCTAAGGACGCAAATGCCGCCGGCGATCAACGCCAAACCCACGAGCAACGCGAAAATGTGCGCTCCGGGAACGTGATCTCCGAATGCCTGAATCGGCTGCTCGGCGGGGTCGAATGCGCCCCACACCAAGTCGACGATTCCGGTCGCAATGGCCGCTAAGCCGTAAACGTAAATGCCGAACTTCACGGTGGCCGATACCTCGCGCGAAGGGTAAGTGCGAGCCTTACGCGTGAGGCGCGATCGCGCCTTCCAGACGAGCCCGGCCCATCCGCCGAGAAACTATTGTTTGACGAAGTGCATTGGCGCGCCCGATGGGTCCACCGCATCCAACTGGCCGTTCGGATTCATCGTTAAAACCCAATGGACGCCTTCGTCGTTCACTTCGATCGCGTTTGGGCCGTGTGAACGATACGGCACCGACATTCAGGTCATGTCCCAAGCGATATCCGCGATGCCGTTGTGAAAAGCGATCGTTTCGATCGAACCGCGATGGTGCGCCGCCCAGCTTGTGCCGTCGAGACGCATGCCTCCCGATTGGCAGGACACGACCGCGCACGCAAGCGCGCCGGTCAAGACGGGAATCCGTAAAAGACGTAGATCCAGCACGCGGCCGACTTCTGCGAGCGCGTTTACAATCGCTGCAAAAACGTAACCAGGTTACCCTCAGGATCGGCGACCGTTATCGTCCGAAAGGCGTCGTTGCCAAAGCCCGAAACGCGCGACCCACCTGCGTCGAGCGCAGCGCGGAGCATCGCATCGGCGTCGTCGACCGTAAGCGTTAGCGACGATACGCCGGTCGCGCCCCAGGATGGCAATTTCTGAATCTCGCGCACCTTTGCAAGGGCGACGAGTTGCAAAAAATTGTCACCCAGATGCCATTCGTATACGCCATCCATCGGCGCGGCGTCGGGCGGCCGGCCGAACACCGCTTCGTACCATGCGCGCTCTCGCTCCAGATCCCCGGCCACGACCCCCGCGTATATCGCTCGTACCATACCGCGACGTTATACCCAGCTTACGAACCGCCCGACCCAAAGCTATACTGAGGTCCACACGTTTTTGCAGGCTTGAATACCGTCGGCGATTCCGGCGGCGATCGTCTTTGATGTTTCGGGCGTTTTCGTTTTGGGTTTGTACGCGCCGTCATCCCATGCCCACCACGAGATCGAGGTCGCGCCGAACGTGCAGAACGCCGACGCCTGCGTCTGCATTTGCTTGCGGCTCAATCCCGGTTGATAATAGCGCTCGCCGTAGCGGCCCGACCATGCCGGCCCGATGCCCAAGAGGGGCGCGCGGTCGAGCGACCATCCGTGCTTGGCAAGACTGTCGCGCATCGCCGGCAACAGTGATTGCATCGACCAGTCGAGATCCTGGCCGTTCGACGGTTTGCGCCGCCCAAACGGCGCGTAGATGTACCAGCCGACCATATCGCAGCCATCGTTCGAATAGTTTTTGGCCAAGCCGGGCTCCCAGTTGAGCCGCCCCGGACGTGCCAATTCTGCTCCGAATCCGCAGATCGCCGGTTCGTGCGGTGCCTTGGCTGCGATCAACGTGTGAATCTTTTGCAGCAGGCCGTGTGCGCTGCCGTAGTCCCAATACGGCCAATCGTCGAGCACCCAGAATCCACGCACGTACGGCCGGGTCGCGTCCTTATCGAGCTCGATCGAAACGTCGTGCAACACGACGCGCTCGGAGTCGATTTGCGGCTTATAATCGTTATGGCAGTAATCGTTGCGGCCGCCGGGCGGTGGTGCAACCGTGTGCGTGCGATGGCATTCCCAATACTGCAGCTCGGACGAAATCTCGCCGTCGATTTCCGAGATCCCGTGCGCTTGCAGCGCTTTTGCCAGCGCCGAATTCGGCGGCGGCGAATTACCGTACAAGATCGTCGCATCGATGCCTTGCGACGCTGCCAACACCGCGCGTTGCGGCGTGTCTACCAGAAATCCGACGATCGCGTGCCCTAGGGCGTTGGCCGAGTGCACCGCTGCCGGCGCTTGGGCGCCAACCGGCACTGCACTTCCCGCAACGGGCACGGCAACACTACCGCCGCTGCACGCTTGGGCCGACGCTGCCAGCGCAAAAGCCATAACGGCTCGAAACCATCGTCGGAACGCACCCATCCGGCAACATTCGCGACGAGCTCCGTGCTTAGCCTGGTGTTCGAGCGAGCGATTCGGCGACGCGGTCGGCCAACGCGCGCACTTGGACGCGCAGTTCGGGCACCGACACGCTTTCGTAGAGCACGCCGCGCAAAAACGAGCCGGCCACGAGCAGACGATCGCGCACGTTGCCGTCCGCATCGATGATGCGCCCATCCGGCATGGCATCGACGCCCATGCGAGTTGCGTGCGGGCGCAGCAATCCTCTGTCGAGCAGCGAGCGGATCAGCGGGTCGTCGATCTTCGCGACGTCACCGCGCGGTCCGGTGCAGTTGATCAGCCAATCGACGTCCCGCACCAGCATTTCGTTGGCATGCCGGGCCGTCACGCGGAAACCGTCGCCGCGACGCTCGATCGTTTGGATACGCGCGGCCATCGGGTGCAGCGTTCCGCGTTCGCGCATGTCGCGCACCGCTTGCTCCACTTCGGGCGGCACGCGGCGCCGGCTCGTTTCCCAATACGCGCGCAGGTGGCGCAAAAAGCGCTCGCGCTCGCGCAACGGCCACGACTGCCAAATTCCTTGCGTCAACGGGCGAATTCCGTCGACGACCGCCTGCCAATCGAGATCGTCGCGCTGGGCGCGTGCGATCGCCGCGCGCACCGACCGCAGCATCGATAGCGCCGAGCCGGTATCGAGCCGGCTCTCGATCGGTTCGCCGTAGTTACGATGCACCTGCGGCAGCAATCCGTGACGCGACAGCATATGCACGTCGCCGGCATATTGCCGGTGTTCGAGTTCGACCACGACGTCGATCGCCGTCAAGCCGCTTCCAATCAACATCACGTCGCCGGACAAGTCGTCGAACGGAACCTTCCACGGATCGCTGACGTATTGCGGCGACGAACGCGCCGCGTCGCCAACGAAATCGTCGCTCGGTGCGAACGTCCCCAACGCCAACACCACGCACGCCACTCGCACCGTCTCGTGCGCCGCGGTCAGTCGAAAACCACCATCTTCTTCGACGATGCCGGTGACCTGCGCGTGTAAGCGGTGCACGCGATCCACGCCTTGCGTCGATCGCTCGAACACCGATTGTAAATACGCGCCGTAGCGCCGTCGCGGCACGAACGCGTCGGGCGCAACATCGCCGGCCCACTCCACGAAATCGTTCTCGCGGTCGGGAAACGCACTCATGCGCCCGGCGCGCAAATTCAAAAGATGGCGCGGATTATGCGTCGCATACGCGACGCCCAATGCCCAGGCGTCGCGTTCGAACGCCGCGATCCGCAGGCCGGGAACGGCGCTCAGGTGGGCGGTCAGCATCCCACCGCAATATCCGCCGCCGACAACGGCGACGTCTACGTCGAAGGGACCGGCGGGCATTACGTGTCGAGCGTCAGGTACGTATAACCGTACCGGCGCTCGAGCACGATGACGGTCGCGACCATCGACGGCACCAGTACGGCGTTCGGAATCAGGTGCTCGAGCATGTCGGTCGCGATCTCGTCGACGCTCATGCCGTCGGGCGCAAAGCCGCCGTTGCGAACGATGCGCGCCTGTTCTTGTAAGGCCGTCGCGCACGACAAGAACGTGATGCCGCGTTCTTGCAGGCGCTGAATCGAGGTGTCTTGATACACGCCGTTTTCGTCGTCGAGATCGGTCGATGCCGTAATGTTCGGCTTCGGAAGTACGAACGCGTTCGATTCGACGCGTTTGCCGGCCGGATCGCGCAAATCGAGTGCGTCGCCGATGCGATACTTTTTCCACACGTAATCGGTGTAGTTGTAGGCGCTCGACGGACCGTGCGGCGCGAACACCAAATGTACGTCGGAAGGATGGTAACCGTAACCGAACTGCAAGCCGTTTAAGACGTTCTTCAAATTGTTGAATACTTGTGGACGAAAGGCGAACGCCTGCCACACGTGCCGTATCGGTGCCGACACGTCGATCGCGGCGCCGAAGGCTTCCCAATCGAAGTCTTCGTTGCGCGCGACGAAATGACGGCCGATGACGGCGAGATCGGTCATCCTCGCGTCTTCGTCGCCGCCGGTTCGACGCCCGCTCATCACACCTCGCGCAGGACCAGCGCTACCGCCGCTACGACCAGCGCCAAGCCGACAAATAAGAGTAGGCGGGCGGGATGCAATCGGGCCGATAACCGCGCCCCCAACGGTCCGCCGACGAGCGCCGCGATCAATACCGGCAGTGCAAATTCCACGCGTAGATCGTGCTGTAACATGTGCATCGTCAATCCGGCGATCGCGATGAACAGGATCGAAAACTGAGCGGTTGCCGTGATTTCGTGGGGCGTCAGATCGGTCAGATAGATCAACGCGGGAATTAAGATGACGCCGCCGCCGGCACCAAAGAGCCCCGACAGCACGCCGACGATCGCGCCGGTCCCGCCCATCGCCCACCATGACGGCTCGCCTTTGGGCCGCTCGCTCTCGACCGCGCGCGCGTTGCGGCGCACCAACACGTTAACGGCGACCGCCAGCGTGAGTGCGGCCAATAGATAATCGAACGCCACCGCCGACATGCCGCGAACCGCGTGGGCGCCGGCGACCGCTCCCGGAACGCCGCCCGCCGCGACGAGCAAACCGGTGCGAACGCGAATACGCCGCTGCATCGCATACGAGATCGACGCCGTCGCATTGTTGGTCACCACCAACGCGAGGGAGGTGCCCGCGACCACCGCCGGCGGCAGCGCGAAGAACAACCGCAGCGCGGGCACCAGCAAAAAGCCGCCGCCAAGTCCGACGACCGAGCCCGCGACGCTGGTGACGAAGCCCGCGACGAACAGCCAAACGCCGGTCAACAACGCGGCTCTCGCGCGTTACTTATTTGTAGAAGCGGCGAAGAAATGGACCGTGCGGCAACTCGCGCACACCTGTTTGTATGCCGCCGCCGTTAAAACGACTAGGACGGTGGCATCGCCGCTGCCGGTGACGCGAAAGGCTTCGGCACGGTTCGATCCGAGGTGCACCGATCCGAGCGAAAAGCTGCGATACGGGATGGTCGCATGACCGGCGTCCTTCAACGGACCGGCGACGTAGGAAACCTTACCGTCGTAAACCGGCACCAGATAGACGTCGCCCACGCGAATCGCATCGCGCGGGTGCTCCGGCTGCGCGATGACGTAGGTGCGGTGCGGCGCAGGCGTCGCGGCACTTACGATTGGTGGGGGCGTGGCAGCCGGCATACGCCGGATATTCAGCGTGCGGCCGGGTATACTTTCGTTAATGAGCGCCCGCACCGCTACGCGCTGCCTCGCCGCCTTCCTGACGCCGGCGTTACTGTGGGGCTGTGTGGCGAGCGCGACCGACTCGGCGATTCCGTCGATGCAACAGGGCCACATGCAGATGACGATTCGCCAGGCGCAGCAGCCCGGAGATCGCGCCCGCGCCGATGCGATCGTCGCCGCCGCCAAACGGGTGATGGCCGAATATCCGACCGCCCAGGCGGCCGAAGCCGCCGGCTTCAGCAAGTTTCTGCCCAACGTTCCCTTGCCGATCGAACATTATACCAGCCGAAAATACGCGCTCGAGGGGTGGTCGGGGCTCTTCGACCCGATGCATCCCACGTCGCTGATCTTCCAGCGCTCGGGAACGACGCTCAAACTCGTCGGCGTGATATATACCGCGTCGAACGCAGCAGACCGCAGCGAACTCGACCGGCGCGTTCCCCTAAGCTTTGGCACGTGGCACCGCCACGTCGATTTCTGCCGGCCGCCGAAAGGCACGCCGATCTCCGAACTGCTCGCGCCGAATGCGCGCTTCGGATTAAAAGGTTCGATCGAAACAGCTGAGGCTTGCACGCAGGCGGGTGGCACGTTCGTGCCGCTCGTCTTTGGATGGATGGTGCACGTCTGGCCCAACGAAACGACCGAAGACGCGATTTGGGCGGTCGACGCGCACCATAGTATGGACCGAGGCTCGATGTAAAAGCGCGTTCGCGACGCTTGGTAAGCTAGTCAAAGCAATGGTAATAACCGCGACGCGAACGAATCGTTTCATACTTTCTTAACGAGCTTTTCGCAGGCTGATGAACTGCGTCGTTATGCAGCGGAACCGCCGTACGATTTTGTACGCCGCCGGGGGTACCATAAGCCCGGAAGTGTCGCCTGTTCTGCGCCGGTAATACGGAACCACGTAGTACGAAAGGCCCAAAATCTCCCCAATTTATACCATGCCAAAAAAGAAATTTGGGGCCGCGTTTGGGATTTCAAGGCCGGAAAAAAATTACGGCAGAACGACGCCCTCCGAACCTGCGTTTACCGGAAAACAATCGCCGATCGAATGCCTTGGGTGGGCGTCACGAGTGAGCGGTTATCAAGAAAGTAAGGAGATCGATCGTGCAGACCCTACATGGCGTAACAAGTACGCCGGTGACGTCGCTTCCCGCGACGCCCGCCACCCTGACGGCACCCGCCCGCGTGTTCATCATTCAGCCGCACGCCCTGATGGCGAAAGCCCTCGGCAACGTGCTGCAACGCGATCCGTTCGTGAACGTGGTCGGCGATGCGATCGAAGCCAACGGCATGCAGCTTTCAAAAGCGAATCCGACGCTCATCCTGCTCGACGGCAGCATCAGCTTCGACGCGTTGAGCAATGCCATCGGCATGTGCCGCTTAGCCTCACCCCGCGCTCGCATTGGCGTCCTGTCCGAGCATCTTAGCTCTGAAGCGATGCAACGCGTGTTGTCGGCCGGCGCCGACGGTTACATCCTCAAAGACATCACGCCCGACGAACTGTTGGGCGCGGTCAAAGCGATGGCGGGTGGAAACCTGTACGTCGATCCGCGTCTAGTTGGAATGATTCTGCGCAAGCACGCCGGCATCGGCCGTCGCGACCCCAACGAGTTGTCGCCGCGCGAGTCCGATATCGTCCGCTTGATCGCGGCCGGTCTTTCGAATCGCGAAATCAGCGATCGCCTGGGCCTCTCCGACAAAACCGTTAAGAATCACATCTCGCACATCTTCGCAAAATTAAATGTAACCGCACGCACCCAAGTAGTCATTTACGCCATGCGTAGCGGGCTCGCATAACCAACGGAATAGGACCAAGGTTCTAATGCTCGGGGTACATCCGAACAAAAACTCGGTCCCACCGACTCTTTAGTCCCCAACGTTCTCCCTTTAGAGTCATAGTATGCAGCAAGCGATTCGTCGCAATTTACTCGACCGCGATAGCGCGGCGAGGCAGCTGGTTCGATACCCGGCCCGTTTATCGGTCCGGTTGATTGCCGGTGATCTGGCAATGCTCGCTCTGGCAACCATCGTCTCGGCAGTATTGCTCGAGCGGTTCGGCCACCGCAGCTTCGATCCAGTGCCGGCGGCCGCGTCGGCTCTCGTAACCGGAGCCCTATGGTTCGCGATCTTCAACTACGTCGGTTTCTACCGCCGCTCGTTCGCCGCTTCGTGGCGCGACGAGTTCTACTGGGTAGCTGCGGTATCGACACTGGCGATCGTACCGTTGATGCTCGTGTTCACCATGATCCCGCACATTTCGTCGTCGCGGCTACTTTTGGTAATAACGATTCCCGTCAACGTCCTCGTGATCGGTACCTGGCGTGCGGTAGTGCGCCGCAGGTGGGACCGCCGCGGGCGGCTCAAGCCGCGGATCGCCTTCGTTGGAACCCCGGTCGAAGTACAGCGCGCCGACAACCGGTTCGGCTTGCCGGGCAACACCGAAACGCTGATCCTGCCGGCGCCGAACTGGCCGGACACCGACTTCGGACTCAACGGTGGTGCGAATCATCAATTCGAACGCTGGTTTGCATCGGCCAAAACGTGGCGCGCCGACCGAATCGTGTTCACGACGCCGCCGGATATGCAGACCATCGCGGCGCTGAGCGCGATGGCAGCCGGATTCAACATTCCGGTCGCCTTCGCATCGCCCGAGAAAATTGGCTTTCCGACCGGCTTCACGGTGGATCATCTAGGCGGCGAACCGGTGCTGATTCCGCTGGTTCCGCAAGCTCTTCGAGCCGAAGCGCATCTGCCGAAAACGATTATCGATCTATCGTTCGCAACGCTCGGCCTGCTGGTGCTCGGCCCGGTGATGCTGATAACGGCCGTGGCCGTCTACGCCGAATCCCGCGGTCCGATTTTCTACCGTCAAGAACGCGTGGGACGCAACGGTAAGGTCTTCAAGATTATGAAGTTCCGCTCGATGCGCGTCGATGCCGAGCAAAGCAGCGGCGCGGTTTGGGCGAAATCGAACGACGACCGGACCACGCGCGTGGGCAAGTTCATGCGCAAGACCAGCCTCGACGAGCTGCCGCAGATTTTCAACGTGCTGCGCCGCGAGATGTCGATCGTGGGTCCGCGCCCCGAGCGCAAAGTCTTTACCGACCAGTTCAACCGGGACATCGAGCGTTACGACGAGCGGCACCTGGTACGCCCCGGCATCACCGGCTTGTCGCACGTGTACATGGCGCGCGACGTCGATGCGTCGGCGATTCCCAAACGCACGGAGTACGACCTATTTTACATCGAGCATTGGTCGCCGATCATGGATCTGACGATCATCTTCAAGACCGCCTGCGAAGTGCTGATGCACCGGATCGCCGCATGAAGGTCGCGATCATTTCTTCGCGCTTTCCCGGCCGCGGCGAAACGTTTTTGGGAACCGAACTTAAAGAGCTGCGCGGACACTTCGAGGACGTAAGCGTGATACCGGCGCGCGGCGAACTCTTCTCGCGTTCGACCCTGCGCGATGCCGCCGCCATGCTGCGCAAGCGCCCGCAACGGTTCTTTAAGACACTGCGCACGGTCGTCGCCGGTTCGAAACGCCCGTCGGTGCTGGCAAAGAACTTGGTCGTGATGCCTCGCGCCCTGGCCGTCGCTCGCATGATCGAGCGCGAAAAGATCGACCACATTCACGCCTATTGGCTGTCGGCGCCGGCCACGGTCGCGTTCGTCGCGTCCGAAATGACCGGAACGCCGTGGAGCGCCAGCGCCCACGCGTGGGATATTTACGAAAACAATCTGATCCGGCATAAAGCCAAGACGGCGCGCTTCATTCGCGCCATCTCGGATCGCGGTGCCCACGATCTCGGCGAGTTCATGGAAAAGAACGATGCAGAGAAAGTTACGCGCATTTTCGTGGGCGTCGACATCGACGAAACGCCCGCACCGCATTTGCCGCAACCGCTGCGGTTCGTGTGCGCGGCCAATATGGTCGGTAAAAAGGGCCACATGGATCTGCTGGAAGCGCTGAAGATGGTGTCGGACGCCGGCGTCGACTTTCGCTGCGACCTGGCCGGCGATGGCGTGCTGTGGAACGCACTCGCGCGCCGCATCACCGAACTCGGCCTCGACCGCAAAATCTTCATGCTGGGACGCATCGCGCACGCGACGCTGCTCGAACGGTTGCGGCGCGGCGACTACGACATCAAACTCTTAGCCAGCCGCAACGAAGGCGGTGGATACATGGAAGGCATCCCGGTCGCGCTGATGGAGGCGATGGCTGCGGGCGTTCCGTGCGTCGCCACCGATTCGGGCGGCATCCCCGAACTCATCGAAGCCGATTGCGGCGTCGTCGCGACGGCCCACGATCCGAAGGCATTCGCCGACGGCATCCTGCGGCTGGCGCATTCACCCGAACTCCGCGCATCGATGGGACTGCGCGCTCGCGCCCGCGTCACCGAACATTTCAACGTGCGGCGCACCATACCAACTCTCGCTAACTTAGTGAAGGCATCATGAAAATCGTTGTATTGGGACTTGGATACGTAGGACTTCCGACGGCCGCGCTGGCGGCCGCAGCCGGACACGAGGTGTTTGGCTACGACAGCGATCCGGCGATGCGCGCAGAGCTACGCGACGGATACGTCCGCGGCCGCGAAGCCGACGTGTGCGAACTGGCTGTCGAGATGATGCAGCACGGACGCCTGCACGTGTGCGACGGCGTGGAAAGCGGCGACGCATACATCGTGTGCGTTCCGACGCCGAGCGTGCACGACCGCCCCGACTTGCGCTACGTCAACTCCGCGCTGGCCGATGTGGCCAAGGTCGTGCAAGACGATCAACTGATCGCAATCGAATCGACCGTGCCGCCCGGCACCACCGAACGGCTCGTGCGTCAAGCGATGCGCGCCGCCGGTAAGAGTTTCGTACCCGTCCGTGTGGTGCACGCCCCCGAGCGTATTCTGCCCGGCGCGATCCTGCGCGAGCTGCGCGAGAACGATCGCATCGTCGGCGGACGCACCCCCGAAGACGCCGAGGCCGGCCGCGAGCTGTACGCATCGTTCGTGGATGCGCGCATTCACACGACCGATCTGCGCACCGCCGAATTCGTAAAGGTGATCGAAAACACATATCGCGACGTCAACATCGCGCTGGCCAACGAACTCGCGCTGTTCTGCGAAGAGATCGACATCGACGTTTGGAACGCGATTAACCTCGCCAACAATCACCCGCGCGTGAACATCATGCAGCCCGGCCCCGGCGTCGGCGGCCACTGCATTCCGATCGATCCGCAGTTCTTGGCCGATCTGAATCCGTTCGCGACCGAACTCATTCAAGCGTCGCGCCGCGTCAACGAGCGCATGCCGCAGTTGATCGTCCGCCGCGTCACGAATTTAGTCGGCGAGGCCGACGGCGAACGCAAGATCACGATCTTGGGCGCTTCGTATAAAGCCAACGTCGACGATACCCGCGAAAGCCCGGCGCTGCGCATTCGCGAGCTGCTCGACGACCTCGGATACCGCACCGCAGTATACGATCCGGTCGCGCATCCCGCACTCACACATCACGATCTAGCCGAAGCGCTGCGCGATAGCGACGCGGTGGTTCTGGCCGTCGATCACGATGCGTTCCGCACGCTCGATCCGACCGCGGTGGCCGGATTGATGCGCTCGCGCGTGCTGATCGACACCCGCAACTTCTACGACAAAGCGACGTGGAACAATGCCGGCTTTGCAGTCTACGGCTTGGGCCGTGGAACCCAGAAATTCTCGATCCCGGCTCCGGCCGCGGTAGCGCAAGCGCTGTCGTGAAGTTTCTCGTCCTCGTAGACGGCGGCGGAGTACCGCGCTGGAAGCGTGACTGCGTCGACCTCCTTCGAGAGGGCAACGACGTGACCGTCTGCAGAATCGGCCCCACGACCTTCGGACACGCTGAAGCTGCGTTCGCCTTCACCCTCGGTGGACGCAGCTTGCAGCGCGTGCCGCTGCAGTCAAACGATTCTGGAATGAAAGCCGGCGTCGACACCATTCTCGATCTTCGCGCAACCCCGCGCTCCGAGCCGTCCCTTGCCGCGAGATTCGGACGCTGGTTCTTCTGCGACGGCGACGGGCAGCCGCTGTGCGGACTTCCGGGCGCGCGCGAAATCGCAGCCGATTCGTCGACCTTCACGCTCGAGCTTCGAAGCTGCGACGAAGCCGGCGAATTTTCGCTGCTCCGTTCGGGACGCTTCAAATCGTTGTATTTGTATCATCGTTCGATGGACGTCGCGTTGCGCGAATGCGCGCGCTGGCCGACCATTTTCGCCAGCGTGCACGAGGCGCTGGGCGGATCGCCCGAACGACGTTCGAGCTTGCCGGCGGCGCAACCGCGGCGTCTGCGGCCCGTGCATTTCTTGATGGCGGTCGCGCGCCAATTCGTGCGGCATGTTTTCGTGAACTTGTTTACCGACGCACGCTGGAAAGTCGGCACGATCCAAGGATCGCCCGCGCGCTTCTTAATCGAAGATTACCGTCCGGCGATCCGCTGGCTGCCGCGCGAGTCCGACGATTTTCTCGCGGATCCGTTCGTGTTCAAACGCGACGGCCGCGATTTCATTCTCGGCGAAGCGCTCGATCCGGCGACGCGCAACGGGTTCATCCGCTGCGTCGAACTCGACGGTGAGGGTGGCGTCGTCGACGAGCGCAACGTGATGCAGGCGCCGACGCACCTGTCGTACCCGTTTACGTTCGAGCACGACGGCACGTGGTACATGGTTCCCGAAAGCGCGGAGGAGCGCAACATCGTGTTGTATCGCGCGGTCGATGCACCCTATCGATGGGAGCCGGTCACCACGATGATCGAGAACGTGGCCGCGTGCGACAGCACGATCCTGCGCCGCGATGGGCGCTGGTGGCTGTTCTTCACCGATAAAGCGCGCGACGTCAATCTGAATTTATTCGCCTATTACGCCGACGATCTCGCCGGCCCGTGGCACGCGCACATGGCCAATCCGGTGAAAACCGACATTTGCTCGGCGCGCCCTGCGGGTATGCCGTTCGAGCACGACGGCGAGCTGTACCGCCCCGGGCAAGACTGTGCCGACGGATACGGCAGCGCGATCGCGTTCAACCGCGTCGCCACGTTGACACCGCACGAATATCGTGAGGAGCTGGTGAGCACGTTCGATAGCACGGCGACCGGCGCGAAGACGGACGGAACGCACACCATTTCGTATGTCAACGATATGGTCGCAATCGACGCCAAACACACCGTGTGGGCATCGCCGCGATTGATCGGGCAGCGCTTGCTGCGGGCCGCCTCGCGCGCGTTCCGCTTTGCGAAGCTCAGTTATGCTCGTTAGCCGCAGCCAAGCCTCGCCGTCGAACGCGACTCAGCTGCTCATCGTCATTCTGTGCGTGGTGTGCGGGCTGTTCGCATTTGCGATGACGCAGGCCATGTCGCCCAGTCCGATCGGTGCGGCAGAGGCCGTCATCATCGCGGCGCTGCCGTTGCTGGCGATCGCCATGTTCCGCGCCCCGTTGCAGTTTCCGTACGCGGCGTACGTCGTGTTAGTGCCCTTCGATCTCTTGCTGTCGATACCGGCGCTGGGCACGGCGGCACGCTTGTGCGGCGCCCTTTCGGGTGTCGCGTTGCTGTTTTGGCTGCTGCGCACGCGCAACTTCGTCAAACCCGGCTGGGCGCTCGCCGCATGGTTCGCCTACCTTGGCTGGGCGGGCTTATCGCTGCTCTGGTCGCTCGACCCGGTCAACGGTACGCGCGAGTTCCTCTCGATACTGCAGGTCGGCTTACTGTATGCCATTGCTTCGGTCATGCCGCCTTCGGCGCGCGATCTGCGCGTCGTGTTTACGGGCGTCGTGATCGGCGGACTCGCCGCAGGTCTGTTCGGCATTCACGAACTCTCGCACATGAGCGCCGCGCAACAGCTGATCAATAAAGTCTCCGACCGTATCCCACTGCTGGTCGGCAACCAGAAACTGGACATCAACGAATTCGCCGACAGCTTGTTGCCCGCGATGGCCATCTTGGTCGTCATGATGGCGCAAGCTAAAAATCTGCTCTTCAAGGCAGCCTGTTTGGGCGGCATGGGCGTGTTACTGTACGCGATGAGCATAGCGGCATCGCGCGAAGCCTTCGTCGCGGTCGCCATCATGTTCGTGTACTTCATCGTCATGCTGCGCGAGCGTTGGCAGCTGGTGGGGATGGCGGGTGTTCTCGGCGTGTTGGCAAGCCTCAACGGTAATCTATTGCACCGCTTCACGACCTCGTCGGAAAGCGACGGCTCGGGAAGGTTGGACATTTGGCGCGCGGGCGGCGCGGCGTTCCGCGAACATTGGTTGATCGGATCGGGCAGCGGCTCGTTTGCGACCGCCTATAACGACGTGTATCTAAAAGTCTTCCAGCAGTACGACATGGGCTGGTCGCGCGCCGCGCACAACATGCTGCTGCAGAACTCGGTCCAGTACGGCATTATCGGAGCGCTTTTGATGGTCACCGCGGTCATCGCGACGTTCTGCAGCCTGCGGATCATCGACAAGCGCAACCCGCTGTACGGCACCCGAGTCGCCATCGCCGGCGCGTTGCTCGGCTTGTGCGTGGCCGGTTTCTTCGTCGATCTCACCAGCGGAAAGATCTTCTGGTTGACGCTTTCGCTGGTCGCGCTGGTTCGCGCCCGCGCGACGCTGTTGCCGGTCCGCCGCGAAACCGCTCCCGTATGGACCTGAAGTCGGCGGCGGCGGCCGCGTTGATCGCGGCGCTGCCGGTTGCGGCTGCAGCTGCGCCCAAACACGTTCTGACGTTTCTGTATTACCATCAATCGTTCGGCGCGACGCGCGTCAACGACAAGCTGAGCCCGCAGTATATGGCGCAGCACGCCGATTTCATCGAGACCAGCGGCTTCGATAATGCCGGTGTGAACGCGTTCAAGGCCGCCGGCGGACGCTACGGCGTCACCTACATCGATCCGACCTTCGTTCCGTATTGCGTGCCGCCGTTCACGGCGCCGGCCGGTGCGTGTGCCGGGCAAATCGGCAACCTGAATCCGGCCGAATCGGCCTGGTTTCACGACGCAAATAACGCGCGCATCAACCGCGCCGACTCCTACACCAAGCAGTATCAGGAGTTTCTGAACCCCGGCTCGCCGGCCGCCCGCAAGGCGATCGTAGCCTGGATGAACGGCTACCTGCAAAAGTCACCGCGCCTCGACTTTTTCTTCTCGGACGACTCGGGCTCGATATTCGTCGGGCCGAAAGGAACGACGATGTCCGGCGCGTTCTACGGTTTCAACGCGGCCGGCGTCGAGATCCGCGACGACAAGGCGTGGATCGCGGCCGAAAACGCGATGCTGTCGGCCGCGCCGCGCAAACTGATCATCAACGGCGGCGACTTGTTCCGCCCGGCATACAACGGAGCGTTCTTGAAGAACCCCAACGTCGCCGGTTCGAACCACGAAGGTTGCTTCAACGCCGCTTACTATGGCGGGCGAGTCAACGACTCGCGCGGCTTATGGCAACAGCAAGCCGACGGGTTGCTCGCCGACCGGCCCTTCGGAAAATTTTCGCTGTGCATGATGAACGGTGCGCCGACGCCCGACTCGCGCATCTACGCGCTCGCCTCGTGGTGGCTGACCTACGATCCACGCTATTCGGTGGCCGCGCCGATCGCGCCCGACGCCGCCGGTAATACGATTTTTCCCGAATTCGACATCGTTCCGTTGCAACCGTCGTCGTCCGCCGGCGCACACGTTCGCGATCTAGCACGCGGTGCGACCTACGTCCGCGAGTTCGCCAACTGCTATCAGTGGGGCGCGTCGATCGGCGCCTGCGCCACAATCGTGAATCCCACGCAGTCCGCCCAGCCGCTGCCGAAACTGAAACGCCGGTACGCACGCGTCCTGGTGCTCGATTCCAACGGCTCGGCGACCGGGGGACGTGCGTACTGGCGCACGGGAGCGACCGGGACATTAGGCCCAGTCAGCGCCCTCATTTTGAGCGAGGGTTCCGTCCGAAAGTCATCGGTCCGCTAGACCTTCGCTTCTTACGCCCGCTCGCGTGCTATGGGATCATTTGCACGTGATGGTGGTCGACCGATTAACAAGCGTCCCGCAACTCGAATCGCTGAAATCTCGCTGGATTGAGTTGCATCAGCAGGACGAATACGCACACTTCTTTACGTCGTGGGAATGGCTGCACGCGTGTCTCATGACCGAGCGCAACCAGTGGATGGTCCTCGGCGTACGCGATGGCGATGGACCCTATGTCGCGTTCTTGCCGCTGGGCGACGGGCGCTTCCCCGCCGTTGGACCGCCGCTCAACCGAGAACTGTATCTGGCTGGAATACCGCGCGCCGATTATACCGGCATGCTGCTCGCCAAAGGATACGAAAGCCGCGTTCTGCCGGCACTGGCTCGCTACATCGAAAGCCTGAAGTGGGATAACTTCACGCTCAACGATTGGCCCGACGATCGCATCGCGGCGATGATCGCCGAGTTTCCCGAAATGAAGTATCGCACGACAACCACCGAGCCGTCGCCTTGCCCCTTCGTCACGTTGCCCGCGACGTGGGACGAGTACATGAAGAGCCGCGGGCGGCACATGCGCCACACCCTGAAAGCCAAAATGCGCAAGCTGGAAACACTCGAGGGGTTTCGTTGGGAAATCGCGAGCGCCAACGATGCGGACGCTGCGATCGACCGGCTCCTCTTTCTCAACGCGTCTCGCTGGAAGAAGAGCCACAGCAAGCGTGAGAAAATGTTCGGCGAGCTGTTCCGCCGCTGCTACGCCAGCGGCAATTTCTTGATCGGTTCGATCAAGATCGGCGACCTCACGGTCGCGAGCCAAGGCTCGTTCATCGATCGTCATTCGAAGACGTTGCTGGCCTACATGATGGGCTTCGATCCGGCCTATTCGCATGTTTCGCCCGGCAGCAGCCTGGTCGCGCTGAGCATCCGCACCGCGATCGAAACCGGCTTCGCGTTTTACGATCTTTCGCGCGGCGAGGAAACCTACAAGAAGTCGTTTGCGACCGATACGCGGTTCAGCAACCACGTAACGCTTACGCGGCGTACGTTGCGCGTAGCCGCGGTCAACGCCGGCCGCAACGGATACTTCACCGCCAAGAACATCGCGCGCGGCATCTTGCGGCGGTCGGCATGAAGCTCGACGCGCGCAAATCGATCGCGATCGTCGCGCAGTTCTACGAACCCGAGCCGTGCGCGGCCAGCAATCGCCTTTCGTCGTTGGCGCAGAATCTCGCCGACCGCGGGCATCGCGTAACGGTGTTCACCGGTATGCCGAGCTTCCCGTGGGGCAAAGTGCACGCCGACTATCGCGGACGGGAACGCTGCACCGAGTACGCCGATGGAGTGCGCATCGAGCGACGTCGCGCGTTTGTAGCCGAGAACGGCGAGCGCGGCGGACGCGCGCGCGGTTGGCTCTCGCTGTCGCTGGCCGTGACGCGCGCGATTCTCTTTTCTCGTCAACGCTTCGACACGGTCGTGGTTTCGTCGCCCCCGATCACCATGGCGCTGCCGGCCCTGCTCGGCGCGTGGCGCCATCGCGCCCGTTTGGTGATCGACGTTCGCGACGTGTTTCCGGATATGGGCGTGCGCTTAGGCGTTTGGAAAGCCGGCGGCCCGATCGTACGCGCACTCGGCGCCGGGGTCGGTATGCTGTATCGTCACGCCGCTTTGGTGGTGGCGGTGACGCCTTCGGCTTGCCGCTCGATTCTCGAACACGGCGTTCCGGAAGAACGCGTGTTGCTCGCGCCCAATGGCTTCGCGTTTTCGCAAGGCATCGTGCCGCGCCCGGAACGTTCGCAACGCCGTCCCTTCACTATCGCCTACGCCGGTAACATGGGGTTGGCGACCGGACTCGGCATGCTGCTCGACGCGGCCGCGCTGTTGCGCGAACGCGACGACATTCGGTTCGTGCTGGCCGGCGGCGGGTTGGACGCCGCTACGCTACAAGCCCGCATCAAAACCGAAGGTTTGCACAACGTCGAGTTCCGGGGCGTCATATCGCGGCGCGAGAGCCTGGAGCTACTCGCGCTCGCGGACGCCACGATCGTTCCGCTCCACAAAGGTTTGACCGACGCGATCCCGTCGAAGATGTTCGACGCCCTGGCGATCGGCTGTCCAATGATTCTCAGCGCACGCGGCGAGTCCGTAGAGCTGCTGGCACGGAGCCAGACCGGCCTGCACGTCGAGCCGAACGACGCGGTTGCGTTGGCGCGCGGCGTCGTCAAGTGTTGCGACGAGCGCGAAACGATGGAGGCGCGCTCGGCCGCCGGACGCACGTTCGTGCGCGACTATTTCGATCGCGACACGATCATGGGCGGCTTGGCGCAGACGATCGGAGCGATCGCATGAAACACGTCGTGCACGTTGCCGATTACGGAAATCCGGCGCCGGGAAGTTTCGTCCCGTCGATTTTGGCCGTCGCCGACGATTTGCATCGCACGTCCGACCGCTGTTCGCTGGTTTCCAAAAATGTGTCGAACGCCGTGTGGTACGATCGTGCCCGCAAAACCCTGGATGGTTTCGCGGCCGCGGGGTCGCCGCGCGAAATGCTCGATTTCTTGTGGAAGGCCCAACCCGACGTGATTCACGTTCACTTCGTCGGTTGGTCGCTGCCCGCGACGTTAGCCGGGTATCTACGGGGAACGCGAGTGATTTGGCACCTGCACAGCGCTATGCGCGAAGGTGGCGGCACGGTCCGACGCTTGCGCCAGGTCGCCAAGTATCGCTGGTTCGGTTCGGGCGTGCATAAGTTCGTCGTCGTTTCCGACAGCCTGGGCGAGGCGATGGCAGATCTCGGAATCGAGCGCGATCGTATCGCGTTGATTCGCAACGCCGTCGATACGCAACACTTTGCGCCGCCTACGAACGAAGAACGCCTGGCGGCGCGCGCCCAGTTCGGCATTTCGGAACGCGAACGCGTCGTGCTCTTCTTTGGCCGCGACGTCGACGTCAAAGGCGCCGATCTGCTGTGGCGCGCGTTCGATCAGAAACCGTCGATCACGCTGCTCGGTGTCGGAATGTCCGACGAAGCGACGGCCGAATTTTCCAAACGCGTGCGCACCGTTAACGTGCCGTTCGCAAGCGATAGCGCGCCGCTGTATTGGGCGTCCGACGTGCTCGCAATGCCGAGCCGCCGCGAAGGGACGCCGTTCACGATGCTCGAGGCGTTTTCGACCGGATTGCCGATCGTCGCCAGCGACATCCCCGCGCTCGCAGAGGTCGTACGCGCAGGCGTCCGAGCCACCTTGGTGCCCAACGAACCGTTGCAGATTCGCAACGCGTTAGGAAGCGCCGCTTTTCAACGCTACGATGAAACCGCGCCGGCCCGCGCGCGCTTCGGACTGCGCCGCTGGGTCGATGAGGTTACCGGCTTGTATGCCGCTTAGTAGATCGGGGTCGGTCATGCACGTGATCTGTGGATCGCAGAATTACGGCACCGAACATTTCGTTCTTTCGCTGGCCAAAGAACTCGATCAGCTCGGCGTTCCGGTTGCGGTAATGACCATCAAGAGCGACTCGACGGATTTTGGACGTATTCCAGTGCTTACGGTGGCGCGGAAGTCGCGCTACGACATCGGTTTCTTGTGGCGAATGGTTCGCGTGATCCGCGAGTGCAAGCCGGCGGTCGTGCACACGCACGGCTATCACGGAAAGATTTGGGGCCGTCTGGCCGCCCGTTTGGCCGGCGTTCGGAGCATCGTGCACACCGAGCACGATAGCAGCTTCGAAGGCCGTCCGATCCAACGCGCGGTGAACACCGCGCTGCACCACTCTACCGACGCGGTGGTAACGTTTTCCAACACCCTGGCACGCCGGCTCGTCGCTGAAGATGCGGTTCCGGCCGATCGTGTGGTCGTGATTCCGAACGGCGTTCCGCGCCCGGTGCGGCGCTCGCGCCGCGCACTGGCCAAAATCGATCCGCCGGTGCCCGAAGGCTCCAAGCTGATCGTGCAAGTCGGCCGGTTAGCGAAGGTTAAGAATCAACAGCTCGCGGTTCGCGCGCTGGCCGAACTGCGGCATCGCCGTCCCAACCATCGCTACGTGTTGGCCTTCGTGGGTGCCGGCGAAGACGAAGAGCAGCTCCGTCATCTGGCGATTTCGCTGGGGGTTGCGGACTCGATCCGGTTCTTGGGATATCGCGACGATGTCGACGATCTGATGCGCCGCTGCGATGCGTTGCTCGTGACGTCGCTCAACGAAGCGATGCCGCTCACGATTCTGGAAGCGATGTACTCGGGGCTGGCGATCGTGTCGACCCCCTGGAACGGCGCATCCGAACTGCTCGAGGACGGCGCCTTCGGCTGCATCGCTCCAAGTTACGAACCAGCCGACGTCGCCATCGCATTGGGCGACTGGCTGGAAGATCGCGTGTCGTCGATGCGTGCGGTGGACGCGGCCTACGCCGCGGCGCGCAGCCGCTTCGACATTCGTTGGACCGCGCGCCAACATGCCGCTCTATATTCGAGGTTTCATGTCGCAACGAACTGACGGCGTTTCGATCGCCGTCCGCAACGTCGGAAAAAGCTTCCCGCTCGCCAACAGCGTGCGCGATTTGCTGCCCGGCGCCCCCAAGAAGTTTCGCCAAGTGCTGCACGACGTCAACTTGAACGTGCGGCGCGGCGAACTGTTGGGATTGCTCGGGCCGAACGGCGTCGGCAAGACCACGCTGCTCAAGATGATGGCTACGCTGACGTTGCCCGACGGCGGTTCCATCGAGGTCGAAGGCCTCGACATCGCGCGCCGCGCGGCCGACGCCCGCAAGCTGATCGGTTTTTGTACGAGCGACGATCGCAGCTTCTACTTCCGCCTGTCGGCGCGCGAAAATCTCAAGTTCTTCGGCGCGCTGGCCGGCCTGCAAGGAAAACTCTTGCAACGCCGCATCGCCGAAACGCTCGAGCAAGTCGGATTATCCGAAGCGATCGACCGGCGTTTCGGTACGTTCTCGACCGGCATGCGGCAACGCTTGATCGTCGCGCGCGCGCTGCTGGCCGAGCCGCCGATTTTGTTTTTCGACGAACCGACGCGCGCCATCGATCCGATTCACTCCGACGAACTTCGCCGAATGATTCGCGACGATTTAGTTAAGCGCGATGGCAAAACCGTGATCCTGGCGACCAACATTTTGGAAGAAGCGTGGGCGATTTGCACCCGCGTCGCGATCGTCAACCACGGAACGATCGTGGCCATCGGACCGCCCTCGGAGCTCGATCCCGTCAGGCGCGCGACGCGCTACCGTATCGAGTTCGAAGGAGCCGCGCACGGCATTACTGCCGACTTACAAGCCAACGGGCACTTCGTTACCACCACGCACGTGAACGGAACGACGGTGCTCGAGCTGGATGCCGTCGAGGACGGCTCGCTCAACGATTTGATGCGCCTCACGGGCGGCGCCCGCGAGCGCATGCGTTCCTTCTCGGTCGTCGATCAGTCGCCGATCGAACTCTTCAAGGCGATTACTCATGGCAACTAACGTTCGCTCCAGGTCGCCGTTCGGCGGCATCGCGTTCACGAGGCTCGGCGCGATCTTTACCCGCGATTTGAAAATGGCCATCTCGTATCCGGCCTACTTCCATTCGCAATGGGTGGCGATCGCGGTCGAAGTAACCATCGCGTATTACCTGTCGATGATCGTCGCACCGTCGTCGTCGTTCGGCGCGAACGGGCAGACCGGCAGCTACTTTACGTATCTGGTCGTGAGCTTCGCGTTCGTGACGTTTCAAAACAACGCGATCCTGAGTTTCGCCGAATCGATTCGCGAGGGACAGACCACCGGCACGCTGGAGGCGATGCTCGCAACGCCGACGCCGCTGGCGCTGATCGCGCTGGGCACCGGCCTGTGGTCGTTCTCGCTGACGCTGGCTCGCGTCGTTGCGTATTTCTTGCTGGCGATGTGCTTCGGTCTCAACCTGCATCACATGAACTGGCTCACCGGGATCGTGTTCGTTCTGCTGACGATCGCCGCGGTCTCGCCGCTCGGCGTCTTAGCAGCGGCTGCGACCATGGTATTCAAAAAGACGCAGCCGCTGGCGTTCGCGGTGAACAGCGCAACCAGTTTGTTCGGCGGAGTATACTTGCCGTTGACCAAACTGCCGCTCGTGGTCCAGGGCATTGGCTGGATGCTGCCGATCACGCACGCGCTCAACGGTTTTCGCGGAGCGATCTACGGCGCTTCGCTGTGGAGCCTGCGCCTCGAAGTGTTGTGGATGGTCGGCTTGACGGCCGTTTTGCTTCCCCTTTCGTTGTGGGTCTTCGCGCGCACGGTGCAGCGCGGACGTCACGACGGTACCCTCGGTCAGTACTGAGGAGAACTTTGCAAATGCATAAGGAGTCCTTCATGCGTCGTCTGATAGGAACTGCCGCGTTCGTCATCGCCTTCGCCGCCGCACAAGCGGCCGCGTTCGCCGCGAGTCCGAGCACGTACGTGATCCATCCCGGCGATCAACTCGCCGTAGCGGTCTACGGAGAATCTACGTTAACGCAAACCGTCACCGTTCTTCCCGACGGTTCGGCCGATCTGCCGCTGGTTGGACGCGTCCATTTCGGTGGGCTCACCACCTCGGCGTCGGAGCAGATGCTGTCGCATAAACTCGCCTCGTACATCCGTAAGCCGATGGTCACCGTCGAAGTAACGACCCAAGGACAGATCAGCGTGCTGATGCTCGGCGACGTCAAGACGCCCGGCAAATACCTGCTGCGTTCCAGTGGTAAGCTGTCCGACGCTCTGGCGGCTGCCGGCGGACTGGACACGTCGCTGGTCGGACCGCTTCCGATCGCACGCGTGCAGAACCCCAACGACGCCGTGCAAACGATCTCGCTCGAAAAGCTCCTGCGCCAAGGCGACGACAGCGAGGATCTCGCGTTGTCGGATAACGCGGTGGTGTACGTACAATCGCGCTCGACCTTCGCAATCGAAGTCGTCGGCGCCGTCGACCATCCCGGGGACGTCCAGATGCACGAAGGCGACCGGCTCAGCGTCGCGATCGCCAAAGCCGGTAACAGCGTGAACGCGCAGGCCGACCTCAATCACATCTATGTCACGCGGACCACACCGACCGGCACGACGTCGCAGGAAATCAACCTGTACGACGCCTTGCAGCACGGGCAGCTGGCGTCGGATCCGCGCTTGCAAAACGGCGACGTCGTGTACGTTCCGCAAGCGAGAAAGCCCGGAACCAATCCCGGCAACGTCTTCAACATTCTTCGCATGATCGTAGGATTCTAACCATGGCTGACATTTACCGTACCGCCCTGACGACGTCGCTCAAGGCGTCGCACTCCAACAACGCATCGGCGTTGATGAACGAGGTTGCCGCGGTGGCGCGGCGTCGCTGGAAGGTCTTCGCAATCGCGATGGGCTCCATGCTGGCGTTGTTGCTGCTCTTCACGATCACAACGAAGAAAACGTACACCACGGATGCCGGCATCATCGTCGGCATGGCCAAGCAGCCCACGCAGACCGCGGACTCGGCAACGAATCTTCCGATTCTCAACGCATTGATGGTGGTCTCGGGCGTGCAATCGGGCGAAACGTACGCCGAGCTGCTCACGGAATCGCCGGTCGCACGTTCGGTCATCGATTCGCTCAACCTGAACATGACCCCGCGAGAGCTGTTGAACCACATCAAGGCCGAACCGATCAACAACACGTCGATGATCCGCATCTCGGCCACGTGGTCGTCGCCGCAAATGTCGGCGCAGATCGCCAACGGTTTCGCCAACGCGTTCGTCGATCGCGAACGCAGCCTGATCACCTCGCAAGCCGACTCCGCCCTGCAGTTCCTTACGAAGGAAATGCCCGACGCCGCCCGCCGTCAGAAAACCGCCGAAGCGGCGATGGTTCAGTTCGAAAAGAGTCACCATGCCGCCGATATCGGCGCGCAGGCGACGGCGACGCTTGCCTCGCTGAACTCCGTCGAAGCACGTATCGGCCAGCTGATGCTGGATCGCCGCCAACAAAGCGCGCAGCTCAAGGCCGACGACACGCAAATGGCGAGCATGCAGGCCACGACGGCCGGCTCGGAATCGCAGGCGCCCAATCCCGTCGTGCAGCAGCTGCGCACGCAGTTGGCCGACGTCGAGACGCAACTCGGCGCGGCACGCCGAACCTACACCGAACGCTATCCGCTGGTCGTGAGCCTCGAAGCCCAGCACGCGCGCTTGCTGCAAGAGATTGCGCAGCAGCCGGCGACAATCGTAGCCGGAACCAGCACCGTCCCCAATCCGATCTACCAGCAACTTTCGCAGGCTGAGGCCAACTACCGCACGCAGCTCGCTGCTGACGATGCCGGTCTGACGGAGCTCGGCATCCAGCGCAAACAACTGCTGGCACAAACCAAGTCGCTGCCCGACGACACGTTGCGCTTCTCGGCGTTACAGCGCGATGCCAAACAAGCCGAAGCCGTGTACGACGCGCTGCAACAGCGCATGAGCGACGCGCTGGTCGCCAAGAGCACTGCGATCGGCGACGTCACGATCACGCAACAAGCCTCTCCCGACGATGCCGTCGCGAAGCCCAGCCGCGTGATGACCCTGGCGATCGGCTTTATCGTTAGCCTCATCCTGGGCGGTTCGCTGGTCGCACTGCTCGAGTGGCTCGACCGCCGCCCGCGTGGCGAGGAGGAGCTGCGCGCCAGCTTCGGCCGCCACATCCTCGGTTACATCCCCGACCTCTCGTGGTCCGATCAGCAGTCGCGGCCGACGCTGGAGGCGATGGCCTTCGAATCGCTGCTGCAAATCGTCCGGACGCTGCAGTGCTCCAACGGCCGCGGCGCCCGTTCGATCGCGTTCACCAGCCCGGGTGCCGGCGACGGCAAGAGCACCGTGGCGGTCAACATGGGCCGTACCCTGGCCGAGTTCGAGGGACCGGTTCTGTTGATCGACGGCGACCTGCGCCGTCCGTCGCTCCACAAGCTGCTGCACGTCGAGAACGAGCTAGGTCTTGCCGACCTGCTCGGCGGCAAAGCCAAGTTTGCCGAGAGCGTCAAGGCCACTTCGACCCCCAATCTCGACGTGATCACGAGCGGAATCCCGGTGAGTTCGCCGGCCCATCTGCTACAAACATCGGACTTCAAGGCCGTGCTCAAGGAAGCCGAGGAGCGCGGATACCGCGTGGTGATCGTCGATCTGCCGGCCGTGCTGCCGGTGGTGGATGCGGCCCTGCTGGCCGACAAAGTCGACGGCACGGTACTGGTCGTCTCGGCCGATACCACCGGCAGCCGCTCGACACGCGAGGTCATCTCCTACGTGAAGAGCATCGGCATCGACAACTTGCTCGGTTTGATCGTTAACCGAGTGAGGCGCGAATCGCCCGGCGAGAACGGCTATTACCTCACCGCCGCCGCTCGCCCGCTCGCTTTACGATAGAGCCGAGCCCCCCGTTGAGGTCCGGCGGTTGCAATATAAGGAAGCGACCGCCTACATTTCCGCAAACTCCGGGGACCCGCCAAGCAGGTCCCCGAGTCCATTTATAGTACCTTTTTACTACACTCGCTCGTACTTCCGACAAAAGGACCCACAAGAACCATCATGGATTTTCTGCTTGCATTCCTCTTCGCCATCGTTCACCCCACCGATACGCCAGGTGGACCCATCCCCATTAAGGCAGCAATTATGCAGCCGGCCGACACGCCCGGAGGGCCTATTCCGCTCACCGCTGCGTCGCAGTCGCGCGTAACGCCGAACGATACGCCGGGGGGACCGATCCCGATCGCTAAACGCTAACGATTCCCGGCCTCTCGACGTTTCTCTTAACGGAACTTTGATTTTCCTGAGGTTTCGTCGAGAGGTATCGTTTAGTATGAAGTGCAAGGCCCACTGAACGAACCTCGTCGCATCGATCATGGCGTTTCGCCATTATCAAGCAGGGAGTAATTTCGTTTGGAACCGCGCGAACTGTATAGCGAAGGTCGCCTCACCGACTGTCTAGAGGCGACGGAACGTTCGTCTGTTATGACAGATCGCATTTTGCGTGTGCGCGCGCTGATGCGGCTTGGCAAGTACGAGCAGGCCCTCGACGAAGTCGTCGAGCTTCAACCGACCACGAGTGACGAGGACGCGCTTCTGCGCGCCCTCGAGTCGGTATGCCATTCTCTCGCCGGCTCGACCGAGATGGCCCGCAGAGTACTTGCCCAGGTGCGGCCGCGAGAATTGCCCCTTACGGTCCAATTTGAGATCGCGTACGCGCGCTTTCTGATCGGCTGGTCGCAAGGTTCCATCGAGTCTATGGAAACGGCGTTATCTTCCGTCGAGGTCGAAAGCGAACCCACACTCTACGGTTCCTGGCTCTACGCATCGTCGTGGTTGGCCGGCGCCGAAGAGCGCTATTCCGACCAGGTGGTCCTGCTCGAGCGCGCCTGCAAGCACGTGTTGGAGCACCCCGAAGCCCGCGACGTCGTACTTTTGGCGCACGCCACTCAGGCTCTGACGCATCTGATCCGTGAAATCGCGGCGCCCGAGGCCTATGCGTTTGCCGAGCGGATGGCCGAGACGTTGCCGTGGACGGACGACCTCAACACCGAACGCTTCCTGACGCTTCGCGGTCTGGCATGGGCCAATGCCCTGCGCGGATCGCACGAACGGGCGCTCGAGTATGCGTATGCATCGCGCGACCTCGCCCCGTCGCAGCGTTGGATCACGGCGTGTTATGCCGACCAAGCCTACCTCGCACGCATGGCCGGACAGCAGTGCAGCGCGGAAGCGATGTTGCGCCATGCGGTCAAGAATGCGCTCGCGATGGACTGGCAATGTACGTCTGAAGAGCGCATCGCGCTCCTCAACCTGATCGAGCTGACGGTCGATGACGATCTCGAAGGCGCGCAGCGATTGCTGACGCTGTACGACGAGATCACCGCACCGCTGGCCAAGCGGCTGGCCCTGGCGCACGACCGCCGCCTGAAGGCGATGGAAAACTACGTGCGCGGCGGCGTGTACGCCGCGGCCGGGCGCCGCTTCGATGCGATCGAGTTGCTACGCGAAGCCTACTTCACATTCGAATCCATCCAGTACGGATGGCGGGCCGCCGCCGCCGCGATGCTGCTGCACTCGATCACCGACGATCGCACGTGGCTGCAGCGTGCCGGCGAAGTGGTATCCGGGTTCTCCGAGAGTTCGGTCGCGCGCGATATCAAACAACGCGCCGCCGCACTCGACGACACGCGCTTGAGTTCGATGACCCGCGCCCAGCGCAGAGTCTTCGATCTACTGTGTGAAGGACTGTCGGATAAGGTCATTGCCGAGTCGCTCGGGATCTCGCCGGAAACGGTGAAGAATCACGCGGCCAGGGTGCGTTCGATCTTCGGGGTACGTTCGCGTTCCGCGTTGATCGCAACGATGCATCAAAAAACCGCCTAGCTCGACGGCCTCAACCTAGGCGTTCGGCCGTGACGAACGCATCCCGTACGACGTCGGTTATACCGACGCCGCGATACGCATTTCCGATCAACGACAATCCGCCCGCAGCCGCGGCGCGCGCTTCGACAGCACGAACGCGAGCGACGTGACCCACCGCGTATTGCGGGATCGCGCGCGGCCACACGACGTCGTGCCACGCGACCGGCGCGGCTTGGATGCCGAGCACGCGACGTAGATCGTCGCGCACAATCGTTTCTGCTTGGTCGCGATCGCACAGTGCGGCCTGCGGGTCTACCCCTCCACCGAGAAAGACGCGCAGATACGCAACGTCCGGCGGGGCCTGCGCCGGAAATAACGACGACGTGTACAGCGCGCCGAGGATTCGCACGCCCTGGCCTCGCGCCGCTAAGAATCCGAATCCGTCGAGCGCGTTCGGCACGTCGGCACGGCGAAACGCGATGCCGGCCACGCGCATCGGCACGTATTCGATTTCACGCAGCAAGCCGGCCAATTCCGGATCGAACTGCTCGACGGTCGCCGCCGCCGCATATGCCGGCGTCGCCAACATCACCTCGTCGAACCCGCCCTCTTCTCCGTCATTCAAGCGAACGCGCCAGCCCGTGCCGTCGCGGATGATCTGCGCCACCGCCGCACAGGTGCGCAGTTGCGTTCCGAGTCCGGTGGCCAGAGCGTCACTCAGCGTTTGCATCCCACCGGGAAAGCTCGTCAACACGCCCGGCGTTGCGCGACCGGCGCGCATCGCGGCCCGCAGCAACGAGCCATGCGCGCGCTCCATCTCCACAACGCGTGGAAACAACGCGGCGACGCTGATGCGCTTGGAGTCCCCGCCGGTGATGCCGAGCAGCGCCGGCGCGACGATCCGTTCGGCCGCTTGCGGCCCAAAGTGCCGTGCGAAAAACCGGTCGACGGTTTCGTCTTCGCCATCCGCTGCCGGACGGGCGAACACATCGCGCAACGCCGACAATTTGCCGAGCGGCGTCACCAAGCGCGTCGATAGAACGTGCGGTGGTTTGAGCGGTACGTCGTGCAATCGCCGGTTCCAGTACACGTAGCGTTTGGATGCGGCGACCGCCGGAACGGCATCGCCGTCTAATCCGGCGTCGCGCACTAACCGCGATAGGCCGGCAGCGCCGCTCAAGAAACCGTTCGGTCCCCAATCGAAAACGTAGTCGCCGATGCGCTGCGAACGCACGGCACCGCCGGCACGTTCGGCGGCTTCGAACACCGTCACGTCGTGCCGTTCGCGCAAGCGCCAGGCCGCACTCAAGCCCGCCGGACCGCCGCCGATGACGGCGATCTTCATTGCGTTGACGTGTGGGATTCGGCGCACAATCGCGCCAAGGCGTCGATCCATTGCGGATCGTCGTTGAGACACGGCACGTACGTAAACGACGTGCCGCCGGCGCCGATAAACGAGTCGCGTCCACGCATATCGATCTCTTCGAGCGTTTCCAGACAATCGGCGACGAACGCCGGGCAAACAACCGCGATGCGCTGGACACCGCGCGCCGGAAGTTCGGCCAGTTCGAAATCCGTGTAGGGACGCAGCCATCCGCCGCCCAAGCGCGATTGATACGACAACCCGTAACCGCCGGGCTCGAGGTTCAATCGCTCGGCCAGCAAGCGAGTCGTCGTCATACATTGATGCCGATAACACGTCGCGTGCGCTGCCGATGCGACATCGCAACAGTCCGGCGACCCCAAACAGTGCTTTCCGGTGGGATCGATCTTTCGCAGATGCCGTTTTGGAATGCCGTGATAACTGAACAACACGTACTGCGCGTCGCCGATGGCGGGAGCGATGCGCGCTTGCATCGCGTCGAGATAGCCGGGATCGTCGAAAAACGGCGGCACGAACCGATACGGAATCCCGCGCCGGCGCAGCGCGATATCGACCGCTTCTTCGACGGTCTTGGTCGACGCCATCGCGTACTGCGGATACAACGGAACGACGGTCAGCGAGTCGACGCTGCCGCAGCGCGCCAGCAACGCATCGATGCCGGAGTCGATCGACGGCTCGGCATAGCGCATCGCCAATCCGACCGGAATCTTCGTACGCTCTTCCAATGCGGCGCGCGTGCGCTCCGAAATGACGACCAGCGGCGACCCGTCTTCGGTCCAAATTTTTCGATACGCTTCGGCCGATGCGGCCGGACGGCGAGGAAGAATAAACCCGCGCACGATCAACGCGCGGATCGGAAACGGCACGTCGATCACGTACGGATCCATTAAGAACTCGTCGAGATAGCGGCGCACGTCGCCGGTCTCGGTCGACGCCGGCGAGCCGAGATTGACCAACAGAATCGGGTTCGAACTCATGTCTCGAACGGATTCGCCGAAAGCCAATCGCGTGGCTGCAGGAAGGGTGCCAGTTCGGCTTCGCGGCTCCCCGGCTCCGGACGTTCGTCGTAGGCCCAGCGAACCTCGGGCGGCAACGACATCAAGATCGATTCGGTGCGCCCGCCGCTCTGCAAGCCGAACAGCGTCCCGCGATCGTACAACAAGTTGAACTCGACGTATCGCCCGCGTCGTAGGGTTTGAAACGCTCGCTCGCGGTCGCCGTACGGCTCTTCCTTGCGTTTTGCGACGATCGCCGTATACGCAGAGACGAACGCTTCGGCGACGTCCCGCATCAATGCAAAACCATCGTCGAACGCGAGCGGCTGCTCGAACGTCGTTCGCGAGCCGGCCGCACCAAAGCCGCGTTCGTCGAGATAGTCATAAAAAATGCCACCGACGCCGCGCGCCTCGTTGCGGTGCGACAACCGGAAGTATCGATCGCACCATGCCTTAAACATCGGATAATACCGCTCGTCGTTGTGGTCGCACGCCAATTTTAGCTTAGAATGAAATAGGCGCACGTCCCCGAGGTCGGGATAGTAGGGCGTTAAATCGGCACCGCCGCCGAACCACCACGCGCCGCTCGAGCCGTCCTTCGCGCGCGTTTCGAAATAGCGGACGTTGCAATGTGCGGCCGGCACGAACGGATTGCACGGGTGCATCACGATGCTGATGCCGGCTGCAAAAAATTCGTGTCCCTGCAGTTCGGGGCGTTGAGCGACCACGCTCGGCGGCAACTCGCCGCCGGTCACGATCGACGTGTTCGCGCCGCCCTTCTCAAACGTCGCACCACCTGCGATCGTCCGCGTCGATCCGGAGCCGGCGAGCTTTCCCCCGACTGGGTTTTCCCATTCGTCGATCGCAAATGTCGCGCTAGGTTCGAGCGCCGCGAACCTTTCGCAGGCGAGCGTTTGCGCGTCCGCAAGGAACTCCGCGACGCGTTCGCGTGCATCGTGCGGCGCGACGCTCACGACCGGTCGTATCCGCGCACGGTATCGATCATCAGCTGTACCGCGTCGATCGGCGTCTCGGGCCAGATACCGTGGCCGAGATTGAACACGTGCGGGCCGCCGCGCCCGTCGTCGAGCACGGCACGCGTACGCGCGACGATCGTTTCGCGATCGGCGAACAACACCGCCGGATCGAGATTGCCTTGCACGGTACGCTGTAGCCGGCTGCGAGCGTCGCGTAATCCGGTTCGCCAATCCACGCCCGCGATCTCCGACGGTATTTCGGCGACGGCGTCGAGCAAATGCGATGCGCCCAGCGCGAAATAGATGCGCGCGACGCCGGTCGATTCGAGCGCGCGCATGATGCGCGCCGCATACGGCAGGCCGAAGGTACGAAACGTCGCGTCGTCGTGCAAACCAGCCCAACTATCGAATAGTTGAATCGCATCCGCTCCGGATGCAACTTGCATCTGCAGATACTCGATCGTCAATTCGGTAAGCATATCCAGCAACCGGTGCAGCGTCTGCGGGTCGGCATGCAGCAGCGCGCGGAACGCCTCGAAATCTTTGCTGCCGCCGCCCTGAACGACGTAGGCCGCCAACGTCAACGGTGCGCCGGCGAAGCCGATGAGTGCCTTCTCGGGCGACAGTGCGCGGCGCACTAGGCGCAGCGCTTCACCGACGAACGGCGCCGGCGGCCCGGTACGGCGTAGCGCGTCCACCGCCGCTGCGGTGCGCACGGGCTCCGCTAATTTCGGACCCGGATCGAAGCGGACGTCGATTCCGAGCGCTTCGAGCGGCGTCATGATGTCGCTGAACACGATGGCCGCGTCGAGTTCGAAACGCTTTAGCGGCTGCAGCGTAATTTCTGCCGCGATCGCCGGATCGCGAGTCATCTCGAGAAACGACGAGCCCCGTTTGATCTCGCGATATTCTGGAAGATAGCGCCCCGCTTGACGCATGATCCAGATCGGAGCACGCGCCGCGTCGATTCCGCGGGCAGCATCGAGAAATGCCGACATAGTTGTACCGGAGGTGCCCCTTCTCGTTACGAGAACCTTTCGCTCCCCGATTCTGCCATCGAATGTTTTATTTTTCAACGTCATTTACTCAGGAGGTATCGTGAAAAAGAGAGCATACCCGGCCGTCGCAGCGATGGTCCTTCCCCTGCTCGCCGCGTGTTCGTCGGCATCCTCTCCGACCCCAGCCGTGCAATCCGTGGCTCCGCAAGGCCGCATGATCGCATCGGTGCGCGCCGACGTCCGCTTCGGATTGTCTGGCTCGAAGCTCGATGCCGCGCTACTCCATCGCGGGCACGGCGATGCATCGTCGGCGAAGACGCAAGCGACGCTATTTATCTCAGATCTCGACACGCAAACGATCGAGCTCTATCCGGCGAACGCGAAGAAGCCCAAACAAAGCGGTTCGATCACCGACGGCATCGACGAGCCGGTCAACGATGCAGTCGACGCGTCCGGTACGTTGTACGTTGCCAACAACGGCAACAGCACCGTCACCGAATATCCGCTCGGGTCCACTAGCCCGAGCGTGACGCTCTCGGACGAACTGGTATATCCGAACGGCGTTGCAGTAGATAATGCCGGAACCGTCTACGTTACCAGCGGGGCGTACGTCGGCCAATGCTATGTGCTCGTATTCCCGAAGGGCGCCACCAGCCCGAGCGCACAGATCAATGGTTTCGAATTGCCGGTCGGTCTTGCGACCGATAAAAAAGGTGATCTGTTCGTTGGAGACGCGGTTGCCAATGCAGTATGGGAAGTTCCGAAAGGCACGACGACTCCGAAGAATCTGAACTTAACCGAACTCAGCGATCCGGTCGGCGTGGCAATCGATCCGAAAGGACACCTATGGGTGGCGAACTACTCGTCCGGCCTAGCCGTCGAGTTCAAGATCGGTGACACCAAGCCGTTATCGAGCATCGACGACGACCTCGCCGGCCCGTACAGCATCGCATTCGGCAAGAACGCAAGCCTGTACGTTGGAAACAGCGGCCACTATCCGGGCGATGTCACCGCGTTCAAGAAAAACAAGACCTCACCGTACGCGACGATTTCTTCTGGAAATCCGGCCGGCGTCGCAGTGTACCCCGCTCCCAAAAACCTGTAGTCGAAACCAGTCGAATACACGAGGCCGCGGCGTTTGCCGAGGCCTCTTCTTTGTAATGTGGACGACGAATGCTATAAAACGGTACTTTTATTCGTTGCGAGCGCTCCTACAACGGCGGCACCGTTCGGACTTCCCAAGCCGGTACACGCATCCCATCCTTTGACCGCTTCGAACGCGCCGTTGTTGCCTTGCGTGATGTCGCGGCAGACCGACGCATCGGCATACAGTTTGGCGTTGATGAAGCCGGCGTTCGTCCCGGCGGCCGCGTTGGCCAGCGCGATCAGCGCTGCCCACAGCGGCGCGACCGCGCTGGTGCCACCCAGGACCGTATCGGTTCCGTCGATACGAACCGCGTAGCCGGTCTCGGGATCGGCGTTGCCCGCAACGTCGGGAACGCCGCGATGCGCCAAGGGCGTCGCCACTCCCGATGTCGACGTCGCGGACAGGCCTTTTTGCCAGGCCGGCAACGCGAAGACGGCACTGACGCCGCCACCGGTCGCGCCCTCATCGGAGGCCGTTTCGTTCCACACCGTCTCGCCCGAAAGCGTTTGGCCGGACACGGCAACTTTGGTGCCGCCGCACGCCAGCGCGTACGAACTCGAACACGGAAAATCGGCGTGATTACCGCTGTTCTGGCCGTCGCTCGAACCGCTGTCGCCCGACGCCGCCGTCACCGTGATACCCAGCGTTGCCGCGGCTTGAAAAGCTGCGTCGAACGCCGCCGTCGCCTGTTTGGTCCAGGTCGATTCGGCCGAACCCCAACTGATCGATATGACCGACGGCTTGTTGGTGGTGTCGTGAATCGCGGCCGTGATCGCGTCGAGAAATCCGGCGTCGGTATTGGGCGCAAAATAGACGGCGATCTTGGCGCCGGTTGCGACCGCGCCGGCGACTTCGATATCGAGCATCACCTCGCCGTCCGGACCGTCGACGCTGCCGGTCGGCGCGTTCTGCGCGGAATCGACCGAGACCGCAACGACCTCGGGAACGGGCACGCCGAGACCGCTGAAATACGCCTGTAGATCAGCGTCTTTGTATCCGCCGCCCAGCTCGATAACCGCGATGCATTGGCCGGTCGCCTTCGCTCCCGCGGGGAAGCCGTACAGTTTAGCGATCTGCACGGGGTCGAATGATGCACCTTGCGCGCGCGGCGCGACCTTCCCCAGCGCTTTGCGTATGCGGAAATGCGGCGACGCCTGCGGCCGGTCGTCGAGCCCCAGCACGGCCACCACGACCGACGCTAACGACTCGGGCACGTGCACGGAGCCGACGCGGCCTCGGTACGAACCGCCATGGTAATCGTAGGTGTGCAGTTCGACGCCGAATGCGGCCGAGAACGCAGCGACGGTACCGCTTAGTCGAATCGTATGCGCCGCCGTATCTTCGCCGGCCACTTGCAAACCGTTGGCTTTCGCAAACGCACGCACGGCCGAACAATCGGCGGGATCGGCCGAGAAGCGGTTCGCGAATTCGTCCCGGCTTAAGCGGGCGCCGGGCCACGCATCGACCGCGCGACGAACGCACGCGCCGAACTCGTCGGGCGAACGGCGCTTGAGCACGACCGTCGCCTCGATCGACGCATTCGGATCGGCGGGTGCGACGGCTTTCGCGCCGGGTACCGGTTCGCGTTCGCTACCGGGAATTGCATGACGGTCCAAATTCATTTCTTGGGTACCAACTTTTCAAGCGCTTTGTTTGCACGCGACACGCGAGTTTGCGGCTGCTTGGCATCGTCGATCCAGCGCACGTATTCGAGACGATGCGATGGCGGCAATGCAAAAAACGCGTCGCGTGCGGCGAGATTACCTTGCAGCGCCGATGCCAGTTCTGCGGGGATATCGTCGGCCGAACTCATGCGGTTCGGTACGCTACCGGCAGCCGAGCGCCTTCCACCATACGGCGGAACCGGCAAACACGTGCAGAACGCCATACCATGGATTTAACGAATGCCGCGCCGCGCAGCGCGAAAGACAAACTGGCCGGGCTCGACTCCCTGAAGCGCACGATCGATAAGGCCAAAGCCTATAACGAAGGGCACTTGGGCGATTATCACTACGATTGTCCGCACGACAAGCCGCTGTTCGCATTCTTGGACGTCGAGGCGCCCGAGTTCGCACGCAAGGTGAAAGAACTCGACACCGACGACGCAATCGCCGGATGGTTACGTTCCGATTCGTCGCTGCCGCGCAAGACGCAAGCCGACATCGATCGCTTCAACCACGAACGAGAGCAATGGCATCCGGAGCCCGGAACCGATTCCGCCGCGTTCTTCGAGAGCGAACGTCAACGCGTCGCACCCGATCGTCCCGGAATCGTTACGTGGTTCGATTTGCTCGATCTCGACGAAGGCCGCCCGGTGCCGAATCCGACTGCGGTTGCGTAACGCACGACGACCGCTCTAGCGCAATCGGTGCCGCGCGTGATTGCAAGGCCCGTTGCGTATGGCCGATGAAGGTCGACGTATGCTTACCTTCCGACTGAAAGGACTCGTATGCTGAAGCATCTTCTCGTTGCCGTCGCAGTCGCGACCGGAATTTTTGTTAGTTCTACTCCTGCACAAGCCGCCGTGGTCTACGTTACAACCGCCCCGCCCGTTGCCGTCGTAGAACGCGTTCCCGCCCGGCCGGGTGCCGGATACGTGTGGGTTGGCGGCCACTACCGCTGGACCGGCTCGAACTACGCCTGGTACGGCGGACGCTACGTCCATCACGCCGGCGCGTGGTGTGGCGGCCACTGGGCACATACGGCGCACGGATACTATTGGATCGAAGGCCACTGGTGCTAGGGTAAACCCGGGGGCGGCGCCGGTCGCCGCCCTCCCCCTCTCCACAAACCGAGCTCGTTGGTCAATTTCTCAGCACCGGCGGATACGGTTTGAGATGCTTGAAAATTCGTAAAGTACTTCCCGTTGTGCTGCTGGCCGCGTGCGCGCACAAGACACCACCACCGCCAACTCCATTCGTTACGACAGCGATTGTGCGGATTGGGGCCGTCCAGCCAAGCCGCCGGCTTGCCGGAATTATCGCTCCATATCAAAACGTCGCGGTGCAATCGACGTTATCCGAGCCGGCCGACTCGGTCAACGTGCAAGAAGGCGACATCGTGCACAAGGGCGAGGTGCTTTCGGTGCTCGACACCTCCGATCTGGAGGCGCAGTTACGCGCCGACCAAGCGACCGCCAACAGTAACGTCGCCACGACCAGCCACGCGGTCTATCAGGGGTCGCTCTCGATCGCACAGGGCGCCGACGCCATGCGTGCCGCCAACGCGGCCGTCAATCAAGCTAAGGCCAATCAGGAACGCGACGCATCCCAGCTCACCCGCGATCAAAATTTGTACGACAAGGGCTACGTATCGCTGGCACAGGTGGAGCAAGATCGAGCCACCGGCCGCGACGATTCCGCCGCGCTCGACAATGCAAACTCGCAATTATCCTCGGCCCGCTCGAACGTACAGGCCAACGGCACGCTTGGTTCGGGTGGTTTACAGCAATCGACGGTACAGCAAGCGCAGGCCCAAGTCGCCGTCGCACAAGCCCAAGCCGAACAAGTACAGGTGCAGATCGGCAAGGCGACGATCGTTTCGCCGATCGACGGCGTGGTCGTCAACCGCAATTTCAATCCGGGCGAGTATCCCGGCACGCGCCAACTCTTTACGCTCCAGCAAGTCGATCCGGTGTATGCGGTGTTGCACGGCTCGGGCGCAGAGGTGGCCAACATCCAACCTGGCGTGCGCGCGAACGTGCTGGTAGCCGACCTGGGCAACCACGCGACGTTTACCGGTACGGTCGTCGGCGTACTGAATCAAATCAATCCCGGCTCGACCGACTTTCAAGTGAAGGTCGTCGTTCAGAATCCATTCCGCCGGCTGCGCCCCGGTATGGCCATCGTCGGCACCGTTCCGCTTCCCGCGGTTCGCGGCATCGTCGTGCCCGAAACGGCGTTTACCGACGACAATCACACCGCGGTAATGGTGGTGCGTTCGGACGGAACGCTCAAGACCACTCCGGTCACCGAAATCGGCGGAGACACGAAGGATTCGATCGTGACCGGCATCGTTTCGGGAACGCGCATTCTGCAAGACGGCCAACAGAGCGTCGGTGACGGCCAAACGGTGCAGTTCCATTAAGCCGCGGTACTTCTTCAATGTTTAGCTTAACGCGGCTGTTCATCAAGCGCCCGACGCTGGTCTTCGTGCTAGTCTCGTTGATGCTGTTTGCCGGCGTTGTCTCGACCGCAACGATCGTCAAAGAACTCTTTCCGGACGTCAGCCAGCCGACGGTCACGATCTCGGTGGAGTACAACGGCGCGTCGGTTACCGAGATGCGCGACAGCATCGTGCAGCCGATCGAACAGAATCTGGCCGGCACGCCGGACCTGCAGACGATCAACGCCGTCGTGCAACAGGGCCGGGCGTCGATCACCGGCATCTTCGACCTGCAATCCGACACCGCGACCGATCTGGCGCTGACCAACAAAGCGGTGCAAGCCGCCGCTAAGTACTTGCCGACGAACTTGACGCCGCCGACGGTCAATTTGCAAGACCCGACGCAATCGGTCGTCGTCACGATCGCGCTCTACTCGCAAAAATTGTCGCTTTCTAAGCTGGCGTTATACGCCACCAACGTGATCGCGCCGCGCCTCGAACAAGTGCCGGGCATCTCGTTCGTCAACGTCGGTGGCGTGGTGACGCCGGCCTACGAAGTGGTCGTCGATCCGGCTAAGTTGACCGCGAACGGCTTGACGATCAACGACGTGATCGCCACGCTGCAGGCCGATAACCAGCGCGTTCCGGGTGGATACGCCTACGAAACCAACCGCCAAACGACCATCGACATCCGCGGCGACATTCAAAACCTCGACTCGGTTCGCAACCTCGCAATCATCAAACCCAGCGGATCGCCCGGTACGCTGGCATCGCAAGTCGAAAACCTCACCGGTGGACTGTCGTCGCTCGCCGGCGCCGTCAACCCCTGGACCGCCAGCAACTCGGTGGTGCGCATCGAGGACGTCGCAACCGTCACCGACGCCTACGAGCCGCGCTTGCAGTTCGCGCACGTCAGCGGCAAACCGGCGTTGTTCATGCAGGTGCAGAAAGCGTCGACCGGCAGCGAAGTCGACGCTTCGAATAACGTCATTAAGGTGCTGCCCGAAATTCAGCGTCAGTTCCCGGAAATCGCGTTCCGTGTGATCCACGTTCAGTCGAAGTTCACCGGCCAGCAAATCGACGCCGTCGTCCGCACGCTGAGCGAGGCGATTCTACTGACCGGCCTCGCGATGATGTTCTTCCTGCGCTCGTGGCGCAGCGCCATCGTGGTTTGCGTATCGATTCCGACGTCGCTCGCGATTGCCGTAACGGCGATGAAACTACTCCATCTAACCATCGACACGGTGTCGCTGCTGGGCATGTCGCTGGTGATCGGCATCTTGGTCGACGACTCGACGGTCGTCTTAGAGAACATCGAACGCCACTTCACCGAGCTCAAAGAACCGCCCGAAGAAGCCGCAATTCACGGGCGCGAAGAGATCGGCGCGGCGGCCGTGGTCATTACGTTGGTCGACGTCGTCGTCTTTCTTCCGATCGCGTTCATCCAAGGCCAAGTCGGACGACAAATCGCCGAGTTTGCGATCGTGGTCGTCATTTCGACCCTCACGTCGCTCTTCGTCTCGTTTACCGTCACCCCGACCCTGGCCGGTTTGTGGTCTCTGAAATCGCATTGGAACCCGCCGAAGATCGTCGACGCATTCGGCGACCGCTTCGACGACCTACGCAACTGGTACACCGGGAAGACCTTGCCATGGGCCTTGAAGCACGGAAAATTAGTCGCCGCGCTCTGCGCGTTGAGTTTCGTCGGCGCGATCGGATTGGTTGCGCTCGGGTTCGTCGGCGAAGAATACATCCCGCCGGTCGACCGCGGCGAAATCTACGTCCAAGTCGTCTACCCGATCGGAACGCCCATCACGACGGTTGAAAAAGGCGTGTTCGGCCTGGAGAAAAAGATCCTCGACGCAAAAGACGTATTCGCAAACACGGCCGTGGCCGGCGCGTACTCCGCAGCATTCGGCGGATTCGTATCGCAAAGCAACGTCGGGCAAGTGCACGTCTGGCTCAAAGACGAGCACCAGCGTTCCACCTCATACTGGGTGACGCAACTCGAGAAAGTCGCGAATGACTACCTTCCCAGCAACGTGCAGGCGTACGTCGTTCCGGCAACCGGAACCCAAGCCGGCAACTCTCAACCGATCGACCTCCTCGTTTCCGACCTGACGGGCGGAGATCCGACCGACTACGCGCAACGCGTTATGGACTTGCTCAAGACGGTACCCGGCGCGACCAGCGTCAACAGCAGCGGCACGCAACGCGCCCCCGAGATTTCCGTACAGTTCGATCGAGAGAAAGCCCAAGCGCTAGGCGTCGATTTAGGCCAAGCCGCGCAAGCCGCCGGCGCGGCCTTCGGTGGCAACGTCGCGACGCAGTTCGAAACGTCGCAGGGCCTGGAGCAAGTTCAGGTCATCTATCCCGACTCGTATCAAACCAGCATCCTGGCGCTCAAGTCGATCCCGATTCGTTCGTCCAACGGCTCGATCGTCTACTTAGGCGATATCGCTCGTTTCGTCTCGACGCCGACGCCGCCGCTCATGACGCGCAGCAACCGCAACACCGTGGTGCACGTCGACGCCAACTATTCTTCGTCGTCGTCGCTCTCGGCGGTCGAGGCCGGCCTGATGAAGCGCCTGCCGTCGCTACACTTGCCGCCCAACGTTTCGGTGAAACCGGCACCGTTAGGCCAGCAAGATTTTATGCATCAAACGCTGGTCGGCATGGGCGTCTCGATGATCGTTTCGATCATTCTGGTATACCTGCTGATGGTCGCCTTGTACAACAGTTACATCTCGCCGTTGATCATCATCTTCTCCGTGCCGGTAGCGGCGATCGGCGCCGTCAGCGCGTTGCTGCTGACGCACAAATCGTTGAACTTGTTCTCGCTGATCGGCACGATCTTGTTGATCGGCATCGCATCCAAGAACGGAATTCTACTGGTCGACTATGCCAATACGCTGCGATCTCGCGGTGTGGAGAAACTCGACGCAATCGTAGAAAGCGCGCACACGCGGTTCCGTCCGATCGTGATGACCAGCTTCTCGGTGGTCGCCGGGAACATTCCGCTGGCCATCGCGCTCGAACCCGGTTCGAGCTCGCGCTCCAGCCTAGGCATCGTCGTCATCGGCGGCGTAGTCAGTTCGCTCGTGTTGACGCTGCTGCTGATTCCCAACGTGTATATGTGGCTGGCGCCCAAAGATGCGCCCGCAGCCAAACGTCCGCGTGGCGAAACGGCGCCGCCCCCGGGTCCGCGACGCTTGCCGGAGCACGCGACCGCACTCGTTCAAGAAACGTGACCGCACGCGTGTGGCGCGCCCTCGCGACCGCTACACTGGTCGTTCTAGCGCTGGCAAACGGCGCGTACGCGGCGCAAGCCGGACAGCCGGTGAAATCGACGGTTCGCGGACGCGTGGTCGACGCGCATGGCAAACCGATCGTCGTGGCGCAAGTATTGCTCGTCTCGATCCTCTCGAAGACGGTGTTCGCCGGTGCCGCGACCGCGACGGACGGGTCGTTCGCGTTTCACGGCATGCAGCCGGGACCGTACGGACTAATCGCGCAGATCAAACGCGAGTGCGCGGTCTCGCACGCGATAACGGTAAAGCCCGCGAAGACCTACGACGTGGTGATGCACATGGGTTCATCGTCGCACTGCTACGGAGCCATTCACTTCGCTCCGTGACGCGTGGGCGTGCAACGTCGTCCACGCACGTACGACCGCGTCGTACAGTTGCGGATTACTCTTGATCGCATAGCCCGCGTCTTCGTTCGGACGCGGCAAATACTCGTAGATCGTTATCATCGGCGTCACCGGCGCGAGCGCGACGATCGCCCGATATAAATCGTCCGGACGGTGCTCGCCGATCTCGGTAACGTAGACTTCCGGCAACGGCGTCGCTCCGAACGCACCACCGGCTTGCCGCACCGACAGCGTCGCGGCCGCCATCTGCGACGGATCGACGCCGTATGGATGAAAGCCGAATCCGTCGAGCGGCGGAGCAGGGTTACCCGAGCGTAACAGGACCGCTAGCCGCTGCGTCCACGGTACGTCTTCCCCCGACGTTCCGGTGGTAATAACTTTCACGCCGTACGATGCAACGATCGGAGCCATTGCTTCGTAAAACGTTGCATATTGGTCGACGCTCGAGAAACCGTTAACGGGGAGATCCGATTCGTTACCGACTTCGGCGTATTCGATGCAGCCGAACTCGCGATGCGTGTAGCGATCGAGAAACGCACCGGTCGAATGCAGATCGTCGGACGTGCCCTTAGGATCGTCCTTCGGGCTCGGGATCAAAAACAACACTCGCAAGCCCGCGCCGCAGATCGTATCCAGCGCTTCGTCCTCGCGCCGCCACGGAATGCGCTCGATGTGCAGGTCGTTGGGGAACCAGCCGATACGGACGAACGACGCGTGCAGATTGTCGCGGATGTCGTGCATCACCGCAGGTGTGAAATAGCGCTTTCGAACGCCCTCGAACCAGTTTGAGCCACCCACGGCCGTCAGTTGTATTCCAATTTCGGCCGGCTTCGCAGCCGCAGCGACGCCGGGCGCGGCTTGCGGATGTGCGGCGGCCGGCACGAACAGCATAACGAGCAGCCAAAGCACCGCCCGACGCACGCGCACTACTTCTCGGCGGTCAACAGTCCCGTTACGCCATCGAGCTCGGTCGCGGTCGACTGCACCGCGGCATCGACGTTGGTTTGCGAACCGGTCGCGATCGCCGTCGCGATCGCCGGGAAGGCCACGCTGGCATAACCGTTGGCCGAATACGCGACCAAATCGAGGCGTTGCGCTGCCTGTAGGGCTTGCGTCCCGCCATCGATACCGGACGCGTCGTAGGCTTGCGCCGCCGTCGCAAATCGCGCGATGGCGCCGGTGAGTTCGGGAGCGAGCGTTACCTTTGCGCTCGCGGCCGCTTTCGCCAACGTTTTTTGACCGGCTTGCAAGGCCGCCACGTACGGGTTGAACCGATAGCTAATCCCATCGGAGTTCGCCAGGCGTAACGCGATGATTCCGATGGTCTGCGCGATCGTACGGTGATGGACGAATCCCGGATCGGCGTACATCGAAGCGAATCTGTAGTCGTCATACGGCGAGTGATACGTGCCAAGCGGGCCACCATATCCCAAATCGACGATCGGCGTGCCGAGTTTGTAGATGAACGTGGTGAAATCGGAGCCGCCGGACGGCGCGTCGATCTCAGGACGCTGCACGTTCAACACTTGGGTTACCGCGGGAACGACGACCGTTTCAAGCGCGCCCGCCGAGGCAACGCCCAACGTCGGCCCGGATGCCGCCTCGTCGGTGTTGACGTAAGCGATGCAGCCGGCCAGCAATTCGGCACGATGCTTGGCGACGTAATCTTCCGAGCCCAACTCACCGACTTCTTCTGCGTCCCAACCAGCGATGCGAATGCTGCGTTTGGGCACCCAACCGCTCTGCTTCAAGCGTCCGAGTCCTCGCGCGACCTCCAGTAGCGCCGAGATTCCCGAACCGTCGTCGGTCACGCCATATACCCATGCGTCGCGATGGCCGCCCAAAATGACCGATTGCGCGGGATTCGCTCCGGTGATCTCGCCGATCGTATTCCATAGCGTCGTGCTTCGCAGGTTCAGCACGACATGCAAATGCACCAGCGAGCGCGTCGTTCCAATCGGATAGCGTACGTGCAGATCGCCGGCCCACCCCGGTGGACCGGCCACGCCTGTCGTATCGGCGATTAGTCGCGTCGCGGTGATGCCCGTAACCGGCAACACCGGAATCGATAGCGCGTGACTACCGGCCACGACGCCGCGCTGCACGACGCCCAGCGGACGGTACGGCCCGTTCGGATAAACGGCTCCCTTGCCGTAACCGTCGTCTTTCGGATCGGTATAGAAGATAACGCCGGCCGCGCCATGCGCTTGCGCGCGTTTAGCGAGACCGCCGCGAAACTCGGCACCGTACCGGACGATCGCGATTTTTCCGCGCAGCGAAACGCCGGCGCGAGCGAGCGTCGCGTAATCGGCATCCAAACCGCGGCTAACGTACACCGCGCGAGCGCGCACGTCGCCATTGCCGCTACCCGCGTTAAACGGCAAGCCCGCGTCGGAACGCGAGCCGTCGGGATCGACCGGAATCTTTTGGTCGTGCAGATCGAATGTGACGGCCGGAGACGTCAGCAGCTGCAGCTGCAGCACGCGCGGCGTATAGATCAAGGCCGGAAAGGATTCGATCCAGGCTTTCAATCCGTACTTGCGCATCGTGTCGCGCATGTATACGGCCAACCGGTAGTCGCCCGGCGTGCCCGCGTAGTGATACACCTCGTTTAACACGCGCGAACTGGCGCTCGCACCGGCCGACGACGGGATCTGCAGATACGCCGATTCGAGTCGAGCCTCGTTGGCCGGCAATGCCGCCAACGCCGTCGCGAGCACCGCCGCGAGCGCGGCATAACGGCGCATTATCGTTGGGGCAACTGCGCGTACCAGCGCTCGAGATCGGAGTGTAGTCGCGCCAGCGCGTTGATATTGAGGTACATCATGTGCCCCGCCGGATAGAATCCGTACGAAATGTGACGCTGCAGCGACGGCGGAAGATTGAGGTGGTCCAGCGCGTAGACCGTGGCGAGAAACGGCGTCACCGAATCGTAATAGCCGTTGGCCGAGTACACTTTTAAGTAGGGGTTGATGACCATCGCGTCGGCCAGATCAGGCGCGGTGTTGAGCACCGGCGAACCATTATGCTTGAAGTCCCACGGGCCGGCTTTTCGGATCGCGCTGTATGCGTCGGTGAGGTATGGAAGCGTCGTGCGATAGTTGAGCGTTTCGCGCATGTATTGGTTAGCCAGCGAAATGAACGGCGCATCCATCGTCGCGCCGGTCGCCTCGTTGTCCGGAAATTCTCCGGCGCGATCCAGCGAGAACAGCTGGTAGCGCGAGTCGTAAGCGCCTTCGATCTTGCCTTGCGACCGCCGGAACTCCATCAAAAAGTGCTCGCCGGAGACGCGCAGTTTCGCGTCGCGAATGTATTGCTGGGGAAGTCCGGTGTAGTGGTGCAGCTTTGCGACGATCGCATCGAACGTGGCCGGCACGATCGAGTCGCCGTCGTCCAGCGCGCGGCGATAGTCGCCCATCGCGAACGCGCTCACTTCCCGCATGTAGGCGCTCAGGCTCGAAGGAGCGCCCGAAACCGCGTGATAGTACCACGCGGTCGCCGCTTCGGTCGGCATGCTGAACACGTACTGCCAATCGTCGGTACTGGTGGCGCCGTACGTTTCGCGCGATGCAAGTGCGTAGTTGAGAATCGACGACTGCAGCACCACGCCGTTCATACCGACGCCGTCGGTCTCCAACGTATCGACAAGCATCGCCGTGCGAGGCGTGCCGTAGGATTCGCCGTACAGAACTTTCGGCGAGTTCCAACGGTTGAATTTCGTGATGTAGTCTTCCACGAAATCGGCGAACGCGCGGACATCGTTATCGGTGCCGAAAATTTTCTTGGCGTCGGCGCCCGGCAGGATGCGGCCGTAGCCGCTGGCCGGCATGTCGACGAACACCAAGTCGCTGGCATCGAGCAACGAATAACTGTTCGCGACGAGATGATACGGCGGCGGCTGCGTGATTGTGCCGTTGGCTCCGGTCACGGCCCGCACCGGACCGAACGATCCCATGCGTAGCCAAATCGTCGAGCTTCCCGGGCCGCCGTTGTAGAAAAACGTCACCGGACGCTTGGGCGTATCGACGCCGTCGCGCGTGTATGCGGTATAGAACATCGTCGCCGTCGGGTGGTTGTCGCTATCGCGTAACACGATCGTTCCGGCCCGCGCGGTGTACGGAATCGTTTTACCACTTAAGACGATCGAATGATGGGTGACCGCGTCGGGGATCACGTAACCCGACGGCACCGAAACCGGCGCGGACGATTGGGCAGGCGGGCGGGTGTGCCGCACCGCTCCGAGCGTCGCGACCAGCGCCAGCAGCGCGGCCGCATATTTGCGTACCATCATGACGCCGGCCTCAGCGCGGCTGCGTACCAACGTTCGAGATCGTCGTGCATCTGCGTCAGCACCGACGGCACCAAATACATCATATGTCCGCTGGGATAGTAGCCATAGGTAATGTTGCGTTGTAAGGTCGGGCCGATTCCGAGATGGTTCAAGGTGAACTCCGTTGCGAAATACGGCGTCGCGAAATCGTAGTAGCCGTTGGCTGAGAAAATCTGCAAATGCGGATCGAACGTCATCGCGTGGGCCAGATCCGGCGAGACATCGGTCACCTGATTGCCGTTATGTTTGTGGTCCCACCCGCCGCCATCTTGAATAATGTCGTAGGCGTTCGAACGGTACAGCAGCGGCGTGCGATACGCCAACGGCCCCCGCAGATAATCGTTGACGGCTGCGGTAAACGGCCCGTTGATCGCGGCCTCGGTCGGATCGTCGTCGGCGCGATCGGCGAGACCGTCGAGCGTATCCATCGAGAAGCGCGAGTCGAGCCGTCCGACCAGGACACCTTGACCGCGCAGCAGTTCGGCCTGAAAGCGTGGGTACGGTACGCGTAGATTCGAGTTGCGAATAAACGCTTCCGGCAGGCCGGTGTACTGGTGCAGCTTGGCGACCACATCGTTGTACGTTCCGGCGTCGAGCGTCGAACCGCGCGCCAGCGCGTCGGAGTATTCACCCAAGGCGAACTGTTGGACGGCCGGCAGCAATGCATCGAGCGAGGCCGGCGCATTTGGCAACGCGTGATGGTACCACGCGGTCGCCGCCATCGTCGGCAGATAGAAGATGAAATGGCTGTCCGGCCCGCCGATCGCAGCCGCGCTCGTGAGATTATCGAGGCCGAAATTCAAAATCGACGACTGCAGCACGACGCCGTTCAGTGCGATGCCGCCTTGTTCTAACTCGTCGGAGAGCGCGGCCGAACGCGTGGTTCCGTAACTCTCTCCGTACAAAAACTTCGGTGAGTTCCAACGGCCGAACGTCGAAACGTAGCGTTCCACGAATTGCGCGAACGCATCGGCGTCTTTATCGACCCCAAAAAAATCCGACGGTTTGCCCTGCCCCGAGATTCTTCCGAAACCGGTAGCCGGCATGTCGATAAACACTTCGTCGGTGCGGTCGAGCAGCGTGCTCTCGTTCGGAACGATGCGATACGGCGGAGGCCCCGGCATCTGGCCGTTGGGCGTCACCACGCGCATCGGGCCGAACGATCCCATGTGCAACCACATGGTCGAACTTCCCGGACCGCCATTATAAAAGAACGTGACCGGACGACTGGCCGGCGCCGCGCCGTCGAGCGTATACGCGACGTAGCTCATCGTTCCGATCGGCTGCTCTTGTTTGTTATACAAGGCCATCGTTCCGACACGCGCGGTATAGTCGTACGTTTTAGAGGCGATCGAGAGGCTATGATGCGTGACCGCGTCGGGCACGCTGGGCGCCGCAGGCTCGGGAGAGGCCGCCGCAGATGGATGTGCCGGCGCGGCGCCGGCACATAGCAGCAACGTCAAAGCGAGGACGGCGTACGATTTATGTTCGGACATCGGTACCGATTCCGCTTCGGCCGCCGGTACCGGCCGTCCTACGCGTTCGTTACTTCCAATATCCCCACGCCGGAGACGGCGCCACTCCGGTCACCAGTTCGCTCGGTGAAAGATCGGCGGTATAGCTGTAGAGATACTTTCCGCCCGGATACTTGAAGACGTCGATCGAGCCATTGTCGGCGTCGCCGCAATAAACGCGATTCTCTTGCGGGCCGAGCGGACACCAAATCGACGAGCCTTCGATCGGCGACGTCGTGGGCGAACCGGTGTACGGCGGCGCGTAGACGTCGAGCGTCAGCGCTTCCCAATCGGTGATGATCAGGTTACCCTTCGAATCGAACGCGGGAACCCCCGGTAAGCCGAGGTTAATGCCCGACAGCACGGTTCCCGGCATCTTGCCCTTAGGAAACTCGATGACGGTACCGACGTTCTGCGTCGTAAGGTTCGACACGTATACGTTGCCGAGGCGATCGCTGTTAACGCCGAACAACGAGTTGAAGGTCGGATCGCTCAAGGTGCGCTTGAATTTGCCGGTAGCCGAATATGCCGCGACCGTCGGCGGACCGCTGTGATTGTTGATGTTCATCACGTAGACGGTGTTACTGCGATCGAAGCCGACGTCGGCCGGTTCGCCGGTGGTGTCGGTAATCGTCAGCAACGCCGCGCCGCAGTTGGGGGCGTACTCGGTGACGGTGTCGTTGATGCCGTTGGGCACCCACAAATTCTTGTGGCGATCCACGCGGATGCCGTTGGTCGATTGCGCCGGCACGCAGTTGCTAGGCGGCACGTTCTTTTTATTGTTACTGTTATCGAACCAGAGCACGCTCGAACCGCCGAACTGAGCGACCGCGACGCCAGTCTTCACCGCATCCGGCGCCGTACGCAACGACGCGCGGCGGAGCCCGTTCGGGACAAATCCTTGCGGCCACTGCGACATCACACCGCGCGCGTCGATCATCGGGCGATAGGTGGCGGCGCTCGGCCGCGACGCGGCGGCCGGAGCGAATCCGCTGGAGCTTTGCGACGCGCCGCCGGAGCAGCCTGCGGCGAGCAGCGTAACGGCGCTGGCGGCGCTTGCCGCGCGCGTCAAACCGGAAAAACGTTTCATGCTGGGTCTCCCTATGGATCGGCGTTTTCGTTGACGGCACTTCTTCCGGATCGCATCGCAGTAACTAGCCGCTGTAGTCTCTCGTTAGTCCCACGTCCGGCCGGGTAACGCACGCATGCGAACCGAATCGCACAGCATGATAGACAGCTCGCGGGTGAAGCGCCGCGCCGCCGTCACCCTGCTTCGCGGCTTGAAAAGCCGCTCGGCGCTTGGACGGGCGAAGCCGGCACTGCTCGCTTTGGCCGGCAGCGACGACGGCTACGCACCCAACCAACTGGCAGCCGCGATCGAAGACGTGTTGACGCAACTGTCGTCCGAACCGAACGGCCGGCGTCGCTTCGACGTCTTGCGCCGGTGCGACGTCGACCGCGAGCCACACGACGCGATCGCCGACGACGTCGGAGTTTCGCGAAGCCAGTTCTATCGCGATTTGCGCGAAGCACGCGAACGCTTCGCCGACGCGATCGCCGAACGGCTGAACGGCGGCGCGGCCCCGGTGATCGATCCACGCTTTCTCGCCATCGAAGCGTTACGTGACGGTGGACAATACGCGCGAGCGGCCTCCATGGCCGACGTGCTGGCACGCGCCGGCGACCGCGAAGACGCGGCGCGCGCGTTGTGTTTACGCGCCGATCTCGAAATCGAAAGCGGCGACTTTCTGGCGGCACGCCAAACCGCGGGACGAGCAAAACGCCTGGTCGACGGAGCCGATAACACCTTGCGCGAAACGGTCGAGGCCGAATGCGAGTTGGCCGACTACGAAGCGGCGTATTGTTTGGGATCGCCCGAATCGCCGGACCTGCGGCGCGCGGCGATCGCGCGCTTACGCCGGTGCGTGGAGCGGGGCAACGCTTCGCTCGCTCCGGTCTTGGTAAAAGCGTTGATTCAAGAGACGTCGCTGCAGTTCGGCCAAGGCGACGTCGCAGCGGCACGATCGGCGGTCGACGAAGCCGGAACGCTAGCGCGCAAGTTTCCGCTCGTCGACCGCCGGCTCGCAGTCGACGTGCGTATTCGTGCGTCGGGTTTGAAAGCACTCGACGCCGGCCGCGTCGGCGCCGCGTTGGACGACGCGCGCGGCATCGTCGCCGATGCGGCTCGGCAAGGCGACGTGCGCGCGCTGCGACTGGGACTACAAGCGATCTCGTCGCATCTGTTGACGCTCGGAAACGTCGACGAAGCGAAACGCCAAGCGTTGGAAGCGTGGGCCTTGATCGATCTGTTCGGAAGCGAACTCGACCGGCTGGTCGTGCTCTCGAGCTTGGCGCGCATCGACGTGCATCGCCGCGACGGCTATGCCGCGCTGGAGTGGATCGCGTTAGCCGATCGTTCGAGTTGTAACGCGTTTACCGTACGTCAAGCGTTGTCCGTATCGCGCGCCGAAGCGCTGGCGCTTACCGGACGCCCGCAGTCGGCAGTCGATCTGGCGCGCGAGGTGCAAGCGCGCTCGCAACGTTGGCCGCGCGTGATCGGCCGAGCCAAAGTTGCCGAGGCGATCGCGTTGAGCGGGTTGCGGCGGGGCGCCGAAGCCCGGCGTTGCAGCGAACGTGCGATTGAGTTATCGCGGGACGCCGGTCCGCTACTCGAGTTGCACGCATTGGATCTCAACGTGCGTCTGACCGGAAATCCGCGCTCGTTGCATTCGCTGCGAATGCTGCAAGCAGCACTGCATGGCGCGTCCGCGTAACGAACGCGCCGTCGCGCAGCTTACTTCAGGCGGTAGCGTAACCGGAACTCAACGGTACGCGCCATCGGATACCCGAGCGGCATGTAGCCCTGCGTTCCGTAGCTCCAAGGAATCGATTGGCGGATCGCATTCTCGCCTTTCGGAGTGTTGTAGAAGTAGTTGGTTGGAATGCCGTTTCCGTACGGATACGAGGTGCCTTTCGGGCACTTCCCACCGCAGACTTGTTCGGCATAATACTGCGACCAGATCGGATTGCCGCCCGTATAGCCGGGCGGCCCGATCAAGTACTGGTTTCCGATCAGCTGCTGCGGCGTGGCGACGCCGAACAAGTTGACGATGTCGACCGATGCCATGAGCCGCGGCGAAAGGTCGCCTTCGATGTGCAGATTCGTGATCAGCTGCGGTGTCGTGCGTAGCGAGTTCGGATCCGCCCCCTCGCCGCCGCCGAGGTTCGCAATATACGGATTGACGCCCGCAACGCATCCGGGTTTTCCGCCCACCCTCCCCGGCACTTGATTCAACGGGCAGTTCGGATTTTTTAGGAAGTAGTAGTTGTAACCCGGGTTCAGATTGTTGTCGTTGGGGACTTGGATCGGTACGCCTTTGGAGTTGAAGATCCAAACGTCGGCCCCATTACCGTACGGATAGCCCGATTCATACGAAAGCTGCGGAGTAATCCGCAAATGCCTGTGAATAAAATCGGCCTCGTAGGATAAGCTCGCTGTAAAATCCGGAACGTACCCGACCGGAAAGAGATGCCCGGCCGCCTGCGCCGCAGCGTTGAGACTGTTCAGCGCAAACTGCGCCGCGCTTCCCGAGTACGCTTTCACCACGTTGGTATCGAGTGTGAAGCCGGCTCGCTTGACCCAGAGTTCGAAACCATGCGCCCTGAACTCGCCCGCGTTGGTGGGAACGCCGACGCCCAGCGGATTCTGCCCGGCGTTCACCGCTGAGCGAAAGTTGACCGGCAAAACGTCGATGACGTTTGCCTCGTTATAGGCGTAGTACGTAGCGCGGAACTGCGTCTTGCCGCCGCCTTCCAAGGAATAGGTAAAGCTATTTCCCGTTTCCGGCGCCAGCGCGGTGAACGGCGCCGGATTGGTGGTGTCGTAGCGGTCGGCTTCCAGCGGTAGCGGGGCCACACTGGTGCGGTCGTAGGTGGCTCGAAACGAGTACTGGCTGCCAACGCGGTATGAAAACGCAAGATGCGGGTCGATGAAGTTCGCATCGTAGATATAGCCGCCGCTCGGTACGATGTGATTGAACTCGGTTCGCAGGGTGCCCGTTACATCGAGCCGGCTGCCGATCGAATAGGTATCGCCGAGGTACAGCAGTTCGGTAAAGATGGTCGGGTTCGAGTGGATGAACTCGTCGGCGGTCGGGACCAGTTGATACAGGTAGCTGCTATTGGTGGTGTACTGCGCGCCGTACTTGATGTGGTTGCGCGAATTGGCGTAGTCGTCGACGTCGTAACTGGCGCCAAACAGCTTTCCGCCTTGAGCGGCTTGCAGCGAAATGCTGCCGTCGGGAAAGCTGTCGTCGTCCCACCACGCGCCGCCGCTATTCGAACCGAATTGCGACAGATAGGTCTGGAGACGCGCGGTGGTATGCGCGCCCGTATGCACCCATTGAGCCTTGAGCACGCTGTAGTTGCCGAGCACGCGACCCGGCGTATTCGCCAGCGCGTTCTGGTCGCAGCCTCCGCACGGGAACTGCGTCACTTTACCGTTTAAAAACCCGTTGGTTTCACCGGCAAATGGAGTCATGTAATAATCGTAGGCGGCGTTTCCCCATACCCCGAGAACCGAGAGATCGTCTTTCGGCGTCAACTGAAAGTGGATGTTTCCCGAAGCGGTAGAATCGCCACGCGATTGCAACGCCAACCCGTATCCACCTTCGGCCGGATAGAACGTGGTGCCGTCGCCGTACGATAGGTACTGGTTTTGACCGCCGGCAGAAAACGCATACCGCCACCGAAGATCCGGCGTCGCGCCGAGGTAATCGAACTCATATCCCTGGTTGAGCGCACCGACTCCGTCCCACACGTCGAGCGTCGACGACCCGGGATACGTACCGACGGCGGGGATTTGATCGATCACGCCGCCGAGCGCGTTTTGACCTTCGGCTTCGAATCCGGCCAGCGTGGTGGTCGTCGACCCGACTCCGGTGGTAAAGAGTTGCGCGCTATCGATCGCGCCGCCGGGTTCGGCGACGAGGCCTTGCGGAATCGGCACCGAGTCGTAATCGAAGACGGCGTCCTGGATTTTCGTGCCGCGCAAGATGGCATTTGCAAACGCGTCCTGATCGACGCCGGGAACCGTCGCAATGGCACCCTGAACGGTGCCTTGCGTATATTGCGCGACGCCGGCCGCGCCGGCTACCGGATAGGTCGCCTTCGCCGTATCGCCGGTTACCGTAAACGTATCGGCGGTGGAACCGACTGCAAACGCTTTGGCACTCGAGCGAACGGAAGCGATCGTTTTGAGCGTTACCTGCATCGTGAACGCGACGGCCTGCGTTTGGCCGGCGAGCACCGTTACGCCATCGCGCGTAGCCGACGAATACCCGGCAGCATCGCTCGAGACGCTGTACGTATCGGGAGTGATGTTGAGCAGCGAAAATCGCCCGCTCGAATCGGTCGTCGCCGCATACCGGCCGGATGGTGATTGCGCCAAAACGTGCGCTCCGGCGACCGGTTTGCCGGTAGCGGTGAGCACGTTACCGAGGATCGCGCCGGTGGTGGATTCGGCAGCCGGCGATGCGATCGGCAGTATGAAAAACAGAAAAGCAACAACGGCGAGAATGCGCCGCGCGCGTGTCAGGAGTGGTGGCATGAGCCGCCTTTCCGGCGGCCGCAGCCGCCTAAGTCACAGTGCTATCGGTCCAATGGAACGATCGTAACGGCGGCGCACGAAACGTCAGCACACCTAACGAGAACAGCAACGAACGGCGTGCAACACGAGACTGCCAGGCCCAAACGAAGTCGCGCGGCGGTAACGAATGCCGCACCAACGACAGAAAACGAACCAGCGTTTCGATTGCAATCTCGCCCGCCGCGACGGCCAGGCCGAGACTGAAGCGAACGACCGCAGCCACGAGCGGCGCGACGATACAATAGGCGGCGAGGATCGCCGGGGCGTGCTCGATCAGAATCGAGCCGGCGTCAAACGGTGCGGTTCCGCCGCACTGCGTCTCGAGCGCTTCTTTCACGACGATGATCGCGCACGTGAGCGCCAGCGTTCCGGCGACCATCGCCGCACGTTCCCATCGAGCAATCCGAGAATTCGATGCGCGACGGCGAGGCGACGCGACGATCGCAACCGCCAACGCAATGAGAATGAAGGCGGACGCGCCGGCAAACCAAGCGACGCCTTCCTCGTGGTAATCACGGGAAGATCCGCCGAGCCATCCGAGGTTCGAGAGCATGGCGACGCTGCCACCCACCAGGGCAGCGCTTGCCATAGCCGTCGCGATTGCCGACCAAATGCGGATGACCCGCTCCGAAAGCAGCACGGGCCTGCAGTACGGGTCGCCGTCCGTGCATCCTTCAAATGCAAGCGCCGCGGCCTCGCTTTGGCGCCGAACGCACGTGGAAGATAACGAACGTCATAAACCGGCGGTCGAAAGTTTGACGAACCCCCTGTAGGGTACGATGCTTGTGTAAGAAAGCAAAAGGATCGGTCCAATGCACTAACTTACCGTGATCCCGAATCGGGGCCGCACTCGCGGCCCCGATCTTTTTTCGGTACGAAGCGAGCGGGTGCTCGGAATGTGCGGAAAGAGAAGCGATGGGTACGATGCTTACAACAATTTACCGATAAGGAACGCTCATGAAATTTTTCAGCGCACTCATTGCCGTCGCTGTGGCGGCCATATCGATACCGGTGTTGGCGCAGACCGGTGAAGGCTCGAACGCTTTCGACCAAAAATTCGTCACGATGGCTATGCAGTCGAACAATACTGAGATCGATCAGGCGCACGCCATTTTGGCAAAACACCCAAACGCCAGCGTCCGGCTATTCGCGAACACGATGATCAAAGACCACACCACCGCAAGCAGCACGCTCGGTGCCATCGCGCACAGTTTGAATCTCAGCTATCCAAACTCGCACGTTCAGACCGGCAGTTCCACCGGAGCGGGAACGCCACCGCCGGCTTCAGGTTCGGGAGCGGTGATGTCCACGACGTCGGCGCGTTCGTACATGCAATTGCAAGTCAAAGAGCATAACGACGCGATCGCACTGTTCCAAAACGAAGCCCGAAACGGCGGATCGGGACAGTTACGCACGTTTGCAGCCGACACGCTCCCGACCCTCAAAGCCCATCTCGCGATGGCCAACCAATACCTCGCGAGCGGCACGATCACACCGAAACCGACGCCCACCCCGGCAATGTAGCTTCGGACGCACGCGACGCGTGGCGGCGGACTGCATCTCCGCCGTTGCGCGTCGAGGAGTCGCTTGGCTCCTGCGGAAACGCATCAACCCCTGGCACTTCCTCTAGGAGGTTCGGATGCGTAATTATTTCCGTCGTATGGCGCAGTGGTCGGCCGTAATAGCGCTGACCGCAGCCGGCACCGCCTGTGCCGGCCACGACAACAGCGCTTCCCTCTTTCCACAAGGCACGAGCGCGCAAAGCGCCGCGCTCTCCGGCCCGCTCTCGCTGTCTCGCAGCGCACAAAAAATGCGCGGCATCGTCGGACGCGGCGGCATGCACGCTACAGGCTCGAGCAATTATCCGGTGACGGCCGATCCGCCCATCTCGCACCCACCGGTAACGCCGTGCGTCGATAAACTGTTCAACCCGCACACGCCTCCGCTCTCGACCGGCGGTTCGGACGTCGGCACGTTTGCAGACTACGGCGATCACCCGTTTAACTACGCGCCGCCCGCGAACTGTCCCGGTCCGTATGCGAAGATCGTTATGAAGATCAAGTTCAGCGTTACGGCCGGTATTCAATACGATCGCACCGGCGCCGTGTGGATCGGCGGCACCAACGTCTTCTTCGGAACGACCTCCGAGCCGGGCCCGGGCATGAGCCCCGCGTGGACCATCGAGCGCGACGTTACCGAATATGCGCCGGCGTTCGCGAATGCCGCCCCCGCACAAGCGTCGGTATATAACATCGTCAACTCGCAATACACCGGCATCATCTACGGTACCGCCGAGCTGGATTTCTATCCGGCCACCAAGCAATATCCGGCGCCTTCCGACGTCGCCGATGCGGTGTATCCGATGGCGGCCGGCGCGGCCGGCGGCTACGTGTACTTAGATTCGCCGACCGATCAGCTCACCGGCACGTTCTCGTTTCCGCAAAACGTGCAGGCAGCGTATCTCGACGTCTTCCTCGAACCGCAAAGCAACGACGAGTTTTGGTACTCGTGTTTCCCCAACGATTTGGCCGAGAAGCTGGGTAACTGCGGCAACACCGGTTTCCGCGAAGGTGAAGTGTCGGTCGACGGACAGCCGGCAGGCGTCGCGCCGATCTATCCGTTCATCTTTACGGGCGGCTTCGACCCAAATCTGTGGGTTCCGATTCCGGGCGTCAACACGCTCAACTTCAAGCCGTATCGCGTCGACCTGACGCCGTTCGCCGGGACGCTCGACGACGGTAACCCGCACACCGTTTCGGTGTCGGTCTTCAACGACGACAATTACTTCGCAACCAGCGGCGCGCTGCTGATTTACGAAGATCACGGTTCGTCGCAAGTGACCGGCGGGTTGATTTCCAACGGCACCGCGGTAACCCCAAACCAAGTCGTCACCGAGCACGTGAAGTCGACGCCGTCGGGTGGCGCGCAAGGAACGATCGAGGTGTCGGCCACGCATCCGGTTAGTTTGAACGGGTACGTCGTCACGTCGAAGGGGCGCATCCAGACGCGAGTGACGCAAAGCGTCGCGTTCGACAACCATCAATCGATCGTCGACACGGATTCGCAATACAAGCAAAACATCAAGCAGACGATGACGCTTACGTCGAACGTTTCGACCCAAACGAATGGGCGCTCGTACCAGTCGCACGCGCAGCTCAGTTGGCCGCTCAACGTCGGCTACAACTACACAGTCGGACAGAACAGCGCCAAGCAGGTCGTGTCGATTCTGCAAACTCGGACCGGCAGCGGGTACGACCAACAGCGTAAGAACGCACAAACGTGGCTCCAGCAGAATACCGTCAATGCCACCGATACGCTGACCATCATCGGCCAGGGCGCCACGCCGAGCGACGGCAAGAGCCGCCAGCAATACAAGTCGTCGAATGTCGACGGCTCGTGTTATGCCAAGACGATCACGTCGGTTAACTACGTTCTCAAGAATATCATTAAGGGCTGCTAGTGACCCCGTGCGGCGCCGGGTTTCCGGCGCCGCCTACGCGCTTAGTTTGAAGAACATCCGGAGCGCGGTTCCATCGGCCTCGTCCGCGTCCAGCTCGATCGACTGCGCGATGGAACGGACGATCCGCAAACCGAAACCTCGATCGATGTGCTGCACGACCGGCTTGTGACGGCCACCATCGATTACGTCGACGGCCAGCGTTCCATTCGCGTCGAGCCGCGCCCGTAGCGACACGTCGGGGATTTGCGAACCGCGATACCCATGCTCGACGGCATTGGCCAGCGCTTCACCGACGGCCGTGATCACGTCGACCTGTTCGACTTCGGGAACCTCCAGCGCCGATAGAAAGGCCACCAACGCATGGCGCATCGGCTTGGCCGCGTGCACGTGCGCCGGACGCTGAAGCTTCAGTTCGCCGCTAACCACGCCTAGGATGCCGATTCTAAGTAGCTGAGGGCTTCGCCGCGATCGGTAAAGATCTTGAACACTTCGTTGAGGCCCGCGTAATGGATAATGCGATCGAGTTGCGGGCTCGTCGCGACGATCGCCACCGGAACGCGCTCTCGTTCGGCCTGCGTGCTAAAGCGTAGCATCTCGGTGAGAGCGGTAGAGTCGGCGTACGTGACCTCGCTCATATCTAACAGGATCGCGCGCGCCGATGCGCCGATCACGAGCGCGGCGTGCAACTCGTCTTTGCGCGCGACGTCCAGCTCGCCGGCCAACTTGATCACTTCGAACGTTGAACGATCGCTCATGACGCCAATCCCCACAATGCGGCAACGCCATTTGCGACGCCCGGTCCGTCCGGGGCGAGAGATGTTTGCTCGCCACGCACCTCGCCCCGGAACGAAGCGTTTCCGTCCTCGGCGGAAACAGTCATACCCAGCCGCCGGATCAGCGAAAAGCCGATCGTGAGGATGGCGACGTCGTCGGATGCGCCGTGATCGCTGAAGATCGAGCGATAAATTGCTTCGGCCGCGTCGTCGACCGTGGACGTTGCATTCGCCGCTTGCAGCAACAAGCGCTCCCCTTCCAAAATATTTCTCGTGTGTTCGATGACGCCGTCGGTATACAAGATGAACCGCGCGCCGGGGACGGTCTGAACGCGACGCGTTTGATACGAACTCTTTTCGGACACGCCCAACGGCAATCCGCCGAAGGCGAGCAGTCGTGCCGGCCGGCCCGGTTCGATCAGTACCGGCGGCGGATGGCCAGCCGTCGCATACAAGAATTCGTACCGTTCGGCGTCGGCGATTCCGACAATCGCCGTCGCAATCGGCGCTTGCGGGCCTTGTGCTAGGATGCGATGGTTCACGCGAGCCAAAATCGCCTCGGCATTGAGATCCGTCAGCGCGCCCGACAACATCTCATTGCGGACGCGGCTCATTGCGACCGCCGCCGACAAACCGTGACCCGCGATGTCGCCGATGCTGAATAATATGCGATTGTTGCCTATGTCGAACGCATCGTACCAATCTCCGCCGACGCGCGCCTCGTCGGTCGCCGGCACGTATGTCGCGCTAAAGCTGACCGCGGGCGATGCCGGCAACTGTTTGTGCGAGAACGCTTCTTGTAACGTGTCGGCGATGCGTTTCTCGGCCTCGTAGGCAGCCCGTAAACCGCGCTGCGTCGCCAGCAACTCGCGTTCGCGCATCGACTGCTCCAGTCGTTCCCGACGCTGCACATCGATCCGATTCCATGCACGCGTTTGCGCGTCAGCGAAGATCAATCCGGTTGCGAGCAATAAGAGGGCCGAGAGCCCAACGATCAAACCGAGCTCCACGAGATCTCGCTGATAGGCTTCCTGCAGCAACGAGTTTTGCGCGTCCATCGCGATTTGGAGGCGCGCCATCTGCGATCGGAAACGATCCACCAACACCTTGCCGAGACGCGCAGACTCCAGCACCTTGTAATGGCGATCGCGAATCGTCGGGGCGGCAACGATACGCAACCATAGGTCGTTCGTGTCGCGCGCTGCTTCGACGTCTGCCAGCCCATCGCTCATATGCAACGCCTGGAGACGGCTCGCCAACTTTGGGAAGATCGACGGCAAGTTCGCGCGGCCCACGTTGTAAGGCTGCAAGAACTCCGCGTCGCCGGTGGCGGCATAACCGCGGATACCGGTCTCTTCATTCAGCTGCGATTCGATTGCGCCGAACACCAGCGTTCGCGCACTGCGAATCTGCTGACCGGTCGCGAACGATTGCGCCACCGAATTTCGAATCGCAACGCCGCCGAGCACGAGTCCGACAACGATCGCCACTAATACGAATAAGAGCAGTATTAACGGTCGCCGCATCGTCATCGCAAGTCAGTTACTGCGCGGGTTGCGCCGTTCCCGCGACGATCTCGCGCGGTTCCCTGGGCGAGCGCGATAATGACTACGAATTCTCGGCGCCTGCGTGCTCGTCTTCCTGATCCTGGCGGTTCGGAGACTCACTCGAATCTCCGTACGTATCGCGCTGCTCGCGAATGGCTTCGGCCGGCGTTAGGGGCTTGTCGCCCCGTGGCACATCGGGTTTTATTGTTTCATCCATCTCGACAGCAGGGATACCCGGCCCGGCGCGAATCGAACCGCGATGCGCGTCCTAGCCCTCAACCTGCGCGCCGGCGGAAGCCGCAAGAAGCTCGGCGGACTGCTTGCGGGAACGCTCGAGCATCGACCAGACGTCGTGGTGTATTCCGAGTTTCGCGATACCGCTGCTGGCGAGTTTTTGCGATCGGGCTTGCGTGCGGGAGGCTTGGAGCATGCTGCCTGGTCCGGTTCCGCCGCGGATAACGGCGTGTTGATCGCCGCGCGCACCCCGTTCGCCTCACTCGTCAATCCGTTCGGGCTGGAACCGGACGAATATCCGGACGCCGTTGTGCGAGCGCGCTTCGAAACGATCGATATCTTCGGCGTCTATCTGCCCGGACAAGACCGCAAGCGGCCGCATCTGCGGTCGCTGATCGCAACAGCGCAACGCTACAACGAACGCGGTGCGCGCGCGTTGTGCATCGGCGATTTCAACTCCGGCCGCAACGAGACCGACATCGAGATCAATGTCCGGACCGGACGCCTGGCCGACGAGTTTAGCACCGCCGATCTCTACGAACAACTCGAGCGATATTGGACCGAGGCGTGGCTCTCAGCCCATCCCGGTCAAATCGACTATAGCTGGCAGCCCTTCCGTCGCGATGCCAAGTACGTGGGCCGCAGCGGCTGGCGGATCGATAAGGCCTTCGTTTCGGCCGCACTGCTGCCGGCCGTTCGCGCGGCGGAATACGACCACTCGTTTCGCGAGCTTCGACTCACCGATCACTCCGCGCTGATCGTCGACCTGAACGAGCCGCCGGCCATGTGAATCCAGGCGCTATGCGGGGTACAACGCAGCATGCCGTTATTAGAAGTCGTTATCGTCCTGATCGTGGTCGGCGTCCTATTGTGGTTGATCAATACCTACATTCCGATGGCCGGACCAATAAAATCGATCCTCAACGCCGTTGTTGTGATTGCGGTCGTCGTCTGGTTGCTGCAAGTCTTTGGTCTGTGGAATTCGGTCGCGCACTTTAAAGTCGGTAGCTAGCCGCGATGCGGGCACGGCCTCGGCCGGCTGCCCGCCGGAATGCGGTACGGATTGGCCGGCGCGTACATCATCGGATGCGGGCGATCGCCGTCGACGGTCACATCGTACGACGGCTCGTCGCCGCAGTGCCGTATGAAATCGTAGCGATCGCCCGGGCCCAGGCGCGTGACGTGGAGCACCGACGAGACGAACGGCTTTCCCGCTACGATCCTTCTGGCGGCGTGCTCTTCGATGGCGAAGGCGGATCCGGAGTGAAACTGGACGAGCAACGTGCCGACGCCGCGTCTGTCGATCACAACCGAGCCCGCTTCGTCGACGCCCAGGCCATAGGCGACCGGCGGCTGCTTTGCCACGCGCCCGTCGGCGATCTGTCGCGCGACGAATACCGCCTCGCGCCCAAATCGATTACGAGCGACGAAATGCGGGTCTGTAACCGTGTCGCGCAGCGGCGCGAACCGCAGAAAGTCGTATGTGAAGCTAATCGTGTGCTCGTACGGATCGTGCACCGCGTTGTCGGTCGTGGTTTGTTCGTCACCTTCGGCGACCGCATCGAAGACGTCGCGGCCAAGAATTGACGCGCCGGCGCTCGTGCCTCCGACTGCGCCGCCGCGATCGTACACATTTTGTACGGCCGCCTGCAGCGGCGTGTTCTTCCAGATGACGTACTCGGCTTGATTACCGCCGGCAAAAAACACGATCGTCGATCGCGAAACAATCGCGGCAGCGTGCGCGATGTCACCCGCGGTCGCGCACGGCGGCAACTTGATCGTTCGTACCGACCAGAATGGCGCCTGTCGATAGATGTAGTCGTCGTAGTCCTGGCTGCCGTCGGCCCGCAAGACAACGACGTCGCCGCCCCGCCGCGTATGCGATCCAACCACGGTGTCGTGCATCCAGACGAACTCCGCGTCGACGTCGGTTCCGCCGCCCCCGATCACCAATCCCGGACCGTGCGCGACGGTCAGATGCGGATGCGGCACGCCCTTCGGCGCGTAAAAGCGGACGTGGCAGCGCGAGCTTCCGGGCGTTTCGATCGATGCGGACGTCGAGGCCGGCACGGAGGCGCGTCCACCGCACGCAGAGAGCACGCTCGCCAGCAGCACGATTAAAGGGACTAGGCGGCCGTCGCGTAAGTTTTTCAATCGTTCAACCTAGCATCGAGGAGTTATCGACCGCATGAAATCTCCGGTCATCCGTTTAGCGCTGTTCGCGTTGCTGGCAGCGGCAATGCAAACCGCAGCGCCGGCCGCATCAGCGGTGACGCTTTCGCCCTCAACGCTCACGTTCAAACAAGCTGCGGCGGCGTGCAGCGGCGCGCTGGGAAGCGTTACGTTCACGCTCGGACACGCACGCTCGTCCAGCTTGGCGGGCGTCACCGAGCAGGTCGACACGTCGTCGTCCGGCATCGATACGATTACGTTCACGCGTTCCTCCTCAGGTGCGTCGGCCGTCGTCACGGCCAACGGTCACGATCACACCGTTTCCGCAAAGAACGTGCAGGCGAAGTGGCACAACCAACTCGCCTGCGTCATGCCTGACTAGTTCCCTTGTTTCGGTCATCATCCGTCGTCGCGGGCGCACTTTTTGTCGCGCTCGCGCTTTCGGCTTGCAATCATGCGGCCTCGAGCGCTTCGCCGGTCACCTGGACGATGTATCAGAACGGCTTGACGCATAACGCGGTGCTTCCTTCGCAACTTCCCGAAACGACCTACGCGATCGACACGGGAGCCAAGATGAACGGTGGACTCGCCTACGACGGACGCTGGCTCTATGCGGCAACGTTTGCGGGCGATCTGCTGGCGATCGACCCGGCCAACGGCGCGGTGCAATGGCGCACCCGCGCGGACGACGTGCTGATGTCGAGTCCGATCGTCGCCGGAGGCATGGTCTTCGTCGGCTCCGGGACGAACCGCCAACTGTGGGAACGTAAGGGATCGGCGGCATGGGGACGGCCGTCGGGCAATCACTGGTACGCCTTCAAAGCCGATAGCGGTGCGGCGGTATGGCAGTATCCGACCGTCGGTGAAGCGATGCCCTCGGCCGCCTACGACAATGGCGTGTTGGTATTCGCGACCGGTGATAATTTCGCGCAGGCGGTCGACGCGCTAACCGGTCGATTGCTTTGGAAGACGCAGGTACCGGGCGTCCCGACGATGGCGTCGGCGATGATCGATCGCGGGGTCGTGTTTCTCGCCGCGACGCAGGGCAAACCGGAGGTCTACGAGATCGGCCGCAGCCATACGCTCGCGCTGGATTTGCACACCGGCGCGATTCGCTGGAGCGCTCCATACGGTAACGGCGACTGCACGCCGACGGTCGCGCAAAACATGGTGTTCGTCGAGTCGGCCAAAGACGGCCCGAAAGGTCCGCTCGAAGCCACCGGCAACAACAGCGTGGTCGCGCTCGATGAAACGACCGGCAAAATGCGCTGGCGCTATACCAGCGCAACCGGATACTACACCGCAGTCGGTTCCAACGAACGCGCGATCGCCGGCACGTACGACGGCGGCGTTCTCTATCAATCGATTCCGGCGACGTCCGAGTTGCTCGCGTTCGACGCCGCGACCGGACGCGTGAAGTGGCACATGCACACCAACGCTTCCGTCAAGATGAGCCCGGTGATCGACCGCGGCAGCGTTTACGTCGGCGACACGGGAGGGGTGTTCTACCGGCTCGATGCCCGCACCGGCGCCGTACTCGCCGCGGTTCCGTACGACCGGCCGTACACCACGTCGCCGCCGGTCATTCTCGGCAAGACGCTGTTCGTCACCGACACGGAGTACTTACGCGCTCTGCCCCTGTCGAACTTCTAGCAGCTAGCCGAACGAACGTCAGATGAAAACGACGAGCCGCGCGCCTTCGACCTGGTGGTCGAAAGCGATTGCGGTTTTTTTGTTGTTGCTCGGCATCGCGGCGTTGCGCGACCTCGCGCGACTCAAGGCCGATCTGCCGTGGAACGTCGCCTACGATCTGCCGGAGTTCTACTGCGCCGGCCAAGTGCTCGACTCCGGACACGATCCGTATCGCTACGAACCGATGCGTACGTGCGAACATCGCGTCGTTACGTCGCCGTCGTTCCGCGCGAATCCGGCGATGGCGATGCCGGCTCCGCAGCCGCCGTACGATTTTCCCGCGCTCATGGCGCTCGCAATAGTTTCTTATCCGGTCGCGCGAGCGTTATGGTCGCTGGCAATCGTTGCGGCGCTAACGTTGGCGTCGTTTGCGTTATGGCGTTTGGGCTTGCCGCTCGGCGCAGTTCTTGCCGCGTTGATCCTATCGGCTGGTTTCGAAGAAATCGACGCCGGGCAAGTGGTGCCGTTCGCGTTCGTTGCGTTAGCCGTTTGCGGATGGATGTTGGCCGGCCGCCGCGACGCATGGGCAGGCGTCTTTGCCGCGGCAACGGCAATCGAACCGCATCTCGGGACGCCGGTCATCCTGGCGACGCTCCTGTTCGTTCCGCGGGCCCGCGCAAGCGCGCTTGCGGTGCTCGCATTCTTCGCAATTACGGCGTGGTTGGCGGTCGGTCCGAGCGCGTCGGCGGTGTATCTCACGCAGGTGGTGCCGGCTCAGGCCGGCGCCGAACTCGTGTTTCCGCTGCAGTTTAGCCTGAGTTACGCGCTGCATTTCTTCGGTGCATCGAACGGCGTCGCGTTAGGTGCCGGATTCGCTTCATTCGCCGTTCTCACGCTCGCGGGATTGGTGATGGCCCCGCGCCTTTCCGAGCGCCTTCGTCGCCGCGAGTTGTTGGTGTTTTTTCCAGCCGCAACCGCGGTGATGGGCGGCGTGTTCGTGCACGTCGTCGAGATGTGTTTCGCCATACCAGCAGCGTTGACGTTCGCGCTCTACGCGCCCGGGTGGTGGCGCAGGCTGGCGATCGTAGCGACGGCCGTGTTGGCGGTGCCGTGGGTTCTCGTCGCGGGCATCAAAAAGTTATGGCTCGCGAGCGTCTTCGTCGTGACGGCATGTGCGTATTGTTTACGCGCCGGAGTGTGGACCACGGTAGCGATGGTCTTCGCATTTGCCGGCGGCATCTATTGGTTGGAGCTGAATCCGCCGCAACTTCCGCATCCGGCGCCGCTCGCGGTTGGTGCGTTTGCACCCAATTCGCTGCTGCAAATTGAATGGCATGCCGTGATCGCGGGGCTCGAAACGCACCAGCCGTTATGGCTGATCTCGAAACTGCCGGTGTGGTGCGCGCTAATGGCGGTGTTTGCGATCGGCGTACGAATTGCGTACGGCCGGACATTTCAATCGCAACCGCTGCCGTAGTATAACAGCAGCACGGCGCGCTGATCGCTCGCGACCAGGCGGCGCTGACGCCCGAATGTCGGGCCGAACGTTTGCGGCTCGCCGGTTTTTGGCAATGGCGCAACGACCCAGACCCGCGGCGCATTGCAAATCGCAGCGTGCGGATCGACGCCATCCGCGCTTCTTGCACGCGATCCGAAAGGCGCCAGAACCTCGACTTTCGGCGCGGTATAAAACAACAACGCATTTCCGCCCCTGGTATTCTGGATGGCGACGATGTCGCCGGGCAGACGTTCGCGTTGCACGATCGCGGCAAGACGCGGCACGGGTTTAAACGCCTCGGCCGCCGGCAATAGCACGATCGCCGCGGTATCCATTGCGACGATGGCGGCGGCAGCCAACACGACCGGTGCGGCCCAGGCGGTCGAGCGCGACGCGATCAGAACCGTCACCACCAGTGCGAATAGGAATATCGCCGCGCCGAGCGCGCTGAGTACCGGAAGGATCGCCGCGGCGGCGGCGTGCAGCTTGTTGTCGCTTACGAACGCCGCGATTGCGATCGCCAATCCGCCGATCGTTACCGGCACGAACGCCGCCGAGATAACCGCCGCTCGATTCGGCCCGGTGGTGACGATGTCGTCGAAGTACAGCGCCGTCAGGAGCGCGAGCGCCGGAAATTCGAGAGCAACATAGTTCGGTAGCTTCGTCTGCGCCAGACTGAAGAACGCCAGCGGAAGCACCATCCATACGAATGCGAGGCGCAACAACCGGGCTCGCGCGGGGTCGACGCTGCCGCGGAGGAGTTGCGTTCCTCGAACGATCGCCATCGGAAAAAATGCGAACCACGGAAAAAAGCCGAGGATGATGACGGGGAGGTAATACCAAAGCGGGCCGCCTTGATTTTCGATGATTCCGGTGTAGCGCCCGATCGTATATTGCCCGAAGAGAATCGCGAGCGGTGCCATCGAGAACCCCTCGGTGGACGAGAGCAGCACCGGCCACGGCAACGAAACGGCGAGGAATACCGCAGCAGCCAAGACACACGAGCGCACGGATGGCGCGATGGTCCGTTCGTGGCGGCGATTCCAAAAAAAGTACGGAATGATGACGAGCAGCGCTACGACGGGAGCGACGAATCCCTTCGCTAGGAAACCGAAACCCGCGGCCGCGGCGCCGTACGCATGATACCGCGCTCTGCCGCTTTGCAAGCCGCGAAACCACCAAAAGATCGCCATCGAGACCGTTAAATCGAGCAATGCGTCCATGATCGCCAACCTGCCGATCACCGCTTGCATCACGCACGTCGACAATAAGAGCGCGGCGTAAACGCCGGCTCGTACGCCGACTTGACGCGAGACCGCATAGCCGGTCATGGCCGACAATGCGATGGTTGCCAGTGCCGAGGGTAAACGCAGCGAGAACGCGCTCACGCCAAACGCCTTCGCGCACAAGGCCGCTAGCCAAAAATACAGTGGCGGCTGCACGAAGTACTTCGAGCCGTTGAAGTGCATGATCAGCCAGTCGTGTCTGAGCAGTATTTCGCGCGCTACTTCGCCGTACGTCGTTTCGCTGTTGTCCCAAAGCGTACCGAGACCGAGCCCCGGCAACACGATGAGGGCCGCGATGAGACCGCCGACAATCGCCGCCACCGCCGGCGACGAAATTCCGGGAATCCCGGATCCCGAACGCTTCGGCGACGTCGAGTCCGAATTCAATGCGAGCGACTTTTCAGGGCGATGTCGTAGCCGCGAAGCGTGTTTTGCGCGACCGCACGTTCCGTGAACCCAGCTAGGCGTGTATCCAAATCGTCTCCCGAACGTCTCGGCGGCAACGCGAGCGCGCGTTCGACGGCAGCGCGAATGCCGGCCGGATCCTCCGGATCCACGTACAGCGCGGAGTCGCCGAGATACTCTCCCTCGGTGCCGTTGGCTGCCGCTACGATGCGGGCGCCCATCGCCCCGGCCTCCAGCGATACGAGCCCTGGAAATTCGAACCACGACGGCAGAACGTGCACGGCCGCGCGAGACATGGCGTCGAGTGCCTCCTGACGGGTCAGCTCGCCGATCCATTTGCGCCTGCTGCCCAGATAACGTTCGACGATTTTGAAATACTCGGGCTCATAACACGCTCCGACCAGACTCACGTCGACGTCGAGGTCGCGCAAAGCGTACAGCAAGGCCGCCTGATTCTTCATCGGCTCGACACGCCCCACGCAGAGGACGCCGCTGCGTGCCTGGGAGCCGTGGTTTCCGACCGGCACGTCGACGGCGTGATGCACGACGACCATCGGCCGGTCCGCAAGCCGCATCGTTTTGCGCAAGAGAAACGACTCGACGACGCTATTCGGCAGCAACACATCGGCGGCGCGCATGATCCTGCGTTGCAGTTCCAATCGAACCGCGTACTTCCGGCGCTCGTTGGGCCGTAGAAAACGATCCGTTTTCGTGTTTCGAAAGCGCTGCAAGCCCGCTGCGATACGCTTTTCCGGGCCCGCCAAGACTGCATTCATTCCGCGCGACCGGCCGAAGAAGTCGTACAGAGGCCACCACATCGGCGAAAGAGCGGTGGGGACGCCGGCGGCCTTACACGCTTCGACCTGCTGTTGCGCATCCTCCGGGTCGTACACGCCGAAGACGTGTGCCAAATCGTAACCGCGCGCGTCGGGGGCGAGCGTCGCGTCGATATCGACCGCTACGCCGGCCGCCTCTACCGCTCGCTTCGTGAACAATACTTGCGTCTTCGCACCGCCGGGTTGCCGGAAAGCGTTTGGATGAGCGACGAACAGAACGCGTTGGGGCGAGTTTAACGTCGACGCCGTCACAATTCACCGAGCGGTATGGCTCGAACGGCGTCGCTCTGCGGCACGAACATTGTACGACCGACGATGATCGGGGGCGCCGAAGTAAAAGGCTCGTCGAAGGCCCAGGCGCGCAGCGTTTTGCCGGTGCGCGAATCGAACGAATACAACACACCGGTTGTGTCTCCCACGTAGACGTGGCCGTTCCGTACCAACGGGCTCATTTTTACCGGCCCGCTCGTCCGCGCCGACCAAACGACTCTGCCATCGGCGGCACGCAATGCGACCAGCCGATTCGTCGACGGCAGCGACTGGTAGAGCGTTTGGTTCGCATAGGTGCCGGCGATCGCGCGTTCGTTCGTGCCGACTGCGGAATAAAACCCATCGCCACCGAGATACCGCCACCGCAACGCTCCCGTGATGGAGCTGAGGGCGACGACGTCGTTGTAGCCGATCGCTTCGCGCGGCCCGATCGGTCCGTCTTTCACGCCCTCAACGAACAAATCGGCACCAAAAACGGTCGGCGTGCAATCGGAATTTCCGAACGGTGCGGACCAGATGCGCCTTCCCGAGCGCCAGTCGAGTGCGACGGTCTGGCTTCCCCACGTTCCAAAATGGTGTGCTTCGTCTTTCGTCGTCACGAAGTACGCGAGGTTCTGGGATATCACTGCCGACGCCATCGAAACGTGGCCGGGAAGCGGCACTTTCCATATCGGCCGTCCGGTCGCGGCCCGCACTGCCGTTGCGAAGCCGTCGCCCGTGGCGAACACGAGAACTCCGTCACGATACGCCGCCGAGGGCATGGCCTCACCAACGGTTGCATACGACCAAACCAACCGCCCATTATCGGCCCGAAATGCATACCAGTGGTTTCCGCGCCGGCGCCCCCAGATGGGAGTCCCGTTCGAACCGGTCACTATCGCGTTCGTGCCCGAGCCGACGAACACCAGACCTTCGGCGACGATCGGGGTCGACATCAACACATCATCGCCGCGAGCTTTCCAGAGAAGCCGGCCGTCGCGCGGCGCGATCGCCAGCAGTTCTTTGCCGAAGTCGACCGCGAAGAGCCGCTCGCCGTCGTATGCCAAGCCGCCGTTGATCTTGCTGTGCACTTGCAGCGTCCATCGCACGGGCCCCAAAGAGTCCGGTACGACCGCGTTATGGGTCGAATCCATTTGATAGGTCGTCCACATACGCTCAGAAGCGAGCGGTGCCGGCTGCGAGCCACATCCGTCCAGCGTGAGCGCCGCCATACAACACGCCAGCGTCACGCGTCTTTTCATAGACATGTTCCTCGACACGTTCCACATCACGTTCCCCAATACATTACCGCCGAACCATCGAGCCCGTCGTCTGCGATCGCCTCGAGCGCGCGCGAAGCGTCGCGCAATTCGAACTGCGCGACCTGCGGGACGATGGCGATTTCCGCCGCCAGTTTTAGAAAGTCGCGGGCGTCGTCGCGCGTCATGTTGGCGACGCTGCGAATTTGCCGCTCGCCCCAAAGTAGCGAGTCGTAATCGAACGACGGTATGCGGTCGAGATGGATCGCGTTGATTGCGACGACGCCGCCCTTGCGCAACGACGATAAGGCGGCGATGACGACATCGCCCGACGGCGCAAATGTGATCGCGCGGTCGAGCCGGACCGGCGGACGGTCGAGGGCATCGCCTACCCAATCGGCGCCGAGCTTGCGTGCGAATGCGCGATGATTCTCTCCGCGCGTTGCGACGTACGTTTCGCAGCCCCACGATTGCAGCACGGGTAACGTGAGATGTGCCGAGGAGCCGAATCCGAACAATCCGACGCGCTCGCCACGTTCCACGCCGGCGACGCGCAGCGCGCGATACCCGATGATTCCGGCGCACAGAAGCGGCGCGGCGCGCAAATCGTCCAAACCCTCGGGCAGCTCCAACGCGAAATCCGCTCGAACGCACGCCAGCTCTGCGTATCCACCATCGCGATCGTAGCCGGTAAACACCGGTGCATCGCACAGATTCTCCCGTCCCGCCAAACACTGTTCGCACGTACCGTCGACGCCACCGACCCACGAGACGCCGGCACGCCGTCCGATACGAGATGCATCGACGCCGTCGCCCACGGCTTCGATCGTTCCGACGATCTGATGGCCCGGCACCACCGACGGACGATGCGGCGCGAGTTCGGCATTGGCGATGTTCAAATCGGTACGACAGACGCCGCACGCGCGCACGCGCAGAAGCAACTCGCCCGGCGCCGGGCGAGGATCGGGGCGTTCTTCAACGCGGAGGCGGCCGGGTGCATCTTCGGCGTAGCGGACGAGGCGATCACAATACTTGGTTACGCGCGGCGGACGCGAATCTGTTCCAGCAGCTCGCGTTTGGTTTCCGGAACGGTGCGCCAGACGAAAACGATCGTGATCACGCAGACGGCAGCATACGTCCAAAACGTTGCCGAGCGTCCCAAATGCTCGACCATCGTCAAGAAAAACTGCGATACGAGAAAGTTCCCGACCCAGTTAGCCAGCGTCGAGATCGACATGCCGATCCCACGAACCCGCAACGGAAAGATCTCCGAGATCAGCAGCCACACGATCGGGCCGAGGCTAAACGCGAAGCATCCGACATACACCATCATCGCGGTCAATGCGACGTCGGCGGTCGCGCCCGCCGGATGCGTTCCGGCGAACGCCAATCCGAGCGCTGTCAAGGCTAACGTCATGCCTGCCAGGCCGATGTAGAGCAGCGGTTTACGCCCCAATCGATCGACGAAGAAAATCGCCACTAGCGTCAGCACGACGTTGACGGTGCCGACCAGCGCCTGCGCCAAAATCGACGCCGATGCCGATCCGACTCCCGCCATCTGAAAAATCTGCGGGCCGTAGTAGATGACGGCGTTGATGCCGGTAATTTGTTGCAAAACCGCCAGCCCGACCCCGACGAACAGCGCGAAGCGGACCGACGGACCGAACAACGCAGCGATGCCGCCGCCGGTCGTTTTGAGACTGTCGGCGATCAACCGTTCTTCTTCGGTCGCTTGAGCCGGCGTGTCGGCAATGCGCGCGAGTTCCTCACGCGCGGCGCGATCGCGGCCGATCTTGAATAGATAGCGTGGCGATTCGGGCAGCACGATCATTCCGACGATCAGGATCAACGACGGGACGACCGCGCATCCGAGCATCCAACGCCATGCGCCCGAATGCGCGAACGCATAGTCGACGATGTATGCCGCCAGAATGCCGACCGTGATCGCGAACTGATACAAGGAGACGAGCGCACCGCGCACCGATGCCGGCGCGACCTCGGAGATGTACAACGGCGCGACGACCGAGCTGAAGCCGATCCCGATGCCGACGATCAGACGTCCGAACAACAGCATGTTTTCGGTTGGCGCCAACGCCGAGACCAATGCGCCAACCAAAAAGACCACTCCGGCGAGTAACAGCGTCCGGCGTCGACCGATCGCGTCGGCCAGCGCTCCGGTAACCGCCGATCCGGCGATGCAGCCGAGCAGCACCACGCTGATGGTGAACTCTTGGGCGCGCGTATCGAGCGTGAAATCTCGCGTGATAAAGAGAATCGCGCCGGAGATTACGCCCGTGTCGTAGCCGAATAATAATCCGCCGAGTGCCGCGACGGATGCGACCAGCAGAACGTACGGCCTCATCTAAGCGGCAGTTGCGGTTGTGTCGCGAACGCTCCTCCCGGTGGTGAACCCTTAATGGATACCGATGCGGCCCTCGAATACGCGCAACGGCACCGGCTCGAAGCCTTGGTGGTACGACGCGGTGCAGACGTCGTCGCGCAAGCATACGGCGACGGATTCTCACTCGACACACCACACAAGCTGTTCAGCGGCACCAAGAGTTTTTGGGGCGTGGCGGCAACGGTCGCGCAGCGTGAAGGCATTCTGAACCTCGACGAACCGGTGTGCGAAACGATCGAAGCGTGGCGCGACGATCCGTGGAAGCGGCGGGTGACGCCGCGAATGCTGCTGACGTTGACGGCCGGTCACGCCTTCGGCGGTTTGGGCTCGGCCGTTCCAACCTATGACCGTGCGTTGGAGATGCCGCTAGCGAACGAACCCGGCAGCACGTTCACCTACACCGGCATATCGCTGCAAGTCTTCGGAGCCGTCTTTACGCATGCGCTGCGCGCGCTCGACGTGACGCCGCACGAGTACTTGCGGCAACGCGTCTTACAACCGGCAAACGCCGAAGTCGCCACTTGGCGCAGCCTATCCGATGGGACGCAACCGCTGCCGACCGGCGCCTCGATGAGCGCCGCGGCATGGTCGAATTACGGGCGCTACGTGCTCGAGCGCTACGATGCGTTTGCCGATTGTTTTAACGGCACGGCCGCCAACCCGCGCTATGGCCTCGGCTGGTGGCTCGACGCACCCGCCGGCGGCGCGGCGGTTATTCCCTATGCAAGCGGATCGGGCGGTCAAGGCCTATATTTGCTCGCGCCGTCCGATGCCGCGGTGGTGCACTTCGGCGCCGGCGGGTCGTACAAACACGACGCAATGCTGCGCCGGTTACGCTAGAACGCCTTCAATCCGTTCGGCGTTCCGTTGCCGGTCGGCCCATCGTAGCCCGGACCCGCATCGCAGATATACGTGCCGCAGTCGCCGTTGTCGCCGGTCACGACGTCGTTGAGATCGGCGGCATTGGTATACAACGATTGCGCGTAGGTTAACGACTTTTCGTTGGCGGCGAGCGCGTAAATGCCGGCGACGATCGGGCTGGCCACACTCGTGCCGCCGTAGATCACCCAACCCGGCGCTTTGTACGAATCGTACACGGCCACGCCGGTACCGGGGTCGGCCACCGCCGACACGTCGGTTTCGGTGCGTCCGGTACAACCGGTATCGAGCTGCCACGACGGCTTCTTCACCAACACGTTACATTCGCTGGTCGATCCGCGCCACGCGGTTTCGCTCCATCCACGAGCATTGGTCGCGCTACGCAACGCCGTGCCGCCGACCGAGACGACGGTCGACAACGAATCGGGAACGGTAGCGCGTTTGGAATAACCGGTGTCGCCGCTCGCGACCGTGATGATGTGTCCGGGGTGATCGAACGCTTTGTCGTACGGAGATTTTCCGTAATAACCCCAACTGTTGCTGACGACGTCGGCGCCGAGCGCGATCGCCGTATCTTCGCCCTTGTTGCCGGACGTGCGGGCTTCGACCAGGAGGATATGGCATTGCGGACACACGGCCGAGGCCATCTCGATGTCGATCGCAATCTCCCCGGCCCAACCACCACTGGGCTTGGGGTAATGCGATTGTTTGCCGTCCTGATTCACTTTGCGAAAACAACCGTTTTCCGTGGTGCACGGCGGCAAACCGTATTCTGCGCGATACACCGCGAGATCCGATTCGGCATTCGGATCGTCGTAGAAGTCGACCAGCGCGACCGTCTGTCCGCTTCCGCCTTTCGACGGCAGGTTATATGCCGAACGAAAATCTTTCGGACCGTATCCCGCGGGCTTCTGGCCGGCCGGCAGCATTTGTCCGGCCGCGCCGGCGACGTCGGTGCGCAGCAACGCGTAGCATTGCGGATCGCCCGGAATGCTGGTGTCCGGAACCGGACAGGCTGCAGCGACGTTCGTCGCGCCGTTATATTGGACGAGGCCGAGGGGCTGGTGCGTGGTTTGCGATTGAACGATCTGCTGCACCGGCATCACCGGCGCGGTTTGCGATGCGCAGGCGGCTAGCGCGAGAACGGCCAGCGCGGCTGGGATGGTCGATGCCTTCATGGTTGGGAGCTTCGACCGCCGGTCTGGGTGTGCCCGGCTGCCTTGTAGTGCGGCACGTTGACGTAATACGCCCACAACTCCGAGACGCCGATGGCGAGGCACATTGCAACGAAGGCCACTATGGAAAAGATGGTCAAGAAGCGCCGGCGGCGGTTGGGGGTCGAACTGCTCACCCCTACCCTTTTTCCACAGGGCGGTGCCTTCCCGGGGAGGCCGGATAGGCGGTGGCCCGAACCCAGAGGCGATGCTCAGGTCTCGTGCCCTGCGGATAGCGGCGTTGTCTGCTGCCGTGTTCGGATGTTTTTGCCGGCCGGGAATGGCGGCACAACCGCCGGTCAAACCCACCCCCGCGACCGTGGCCGTCTATGCGCGGATGCTGCACCGGATTAATCCGCAGCTGCCGCGCTGGCAAAGCCGCGATCTCGCCCGCCGGGTCCTCACCAGTGCCGAACGTTGGCGCCTCGACGCAAACATGCTGGTAGCCGTCGTAACCGTCGAGTCACGCTGGCATACCCACGCCGTATCGCGAGCCGGAGCGATCGGCTTAGGCCAACTGATGCCCGGCACGGCCGCCGTGCTCGGCGTCAACCCATCCAACCCAGGGCAAAATCTCTCCGGCGCCGCGCGCTATCTCGCCGGGCTGATGGAGCGATTCGGACCCAGCCATTTCGATCTCGTGTTCGCGGCGTATAATGCCGGTCCGAAAGCCGTGACCGATTACGGCGGCATCCCACCCTTCGATGAGACGCAAAATTACGTCGTCCGCGTGATGAACGCGTGGAAAGAAATCGCTAAGACCGTGCGCCTTCCGCTGCAAACGCTCGCGATCGCACACGCACCCGACGTCGATTATTGGCTCGACGGATCGGCGACCGCTTCGGTTCGCTAGCCCAGTCGTTCTTGTAGAATTCGATCGACGGCCGCGGGAAGTTCTCGCGGCCCTTGTATTTTTAGCGGGATCGCGCCGGCACGCACGGCGGCTTCGACATCGCTATCGCGATCGCCGATCACCACGCAGCGTTGCGGTGCAACGTTCATCGCGCGGGCGGCGTCGAGAATCAACCTCGGCTGCGGTTTGCGACAGTCGCAGCCGTCCTCCGGAGCGTGCGGACAGAGAAAGAAACCGGCGAACGGTCCGAGCAGTTGGTCGACGCGGCGATTGACCGCGTCGACCTGCTCGAGCGTGATATATCCGCGGCCGACGCCGCTTTGATTGCTCACGACCGCCAGCGGCAAGCCTGCCGCCCGTAACCGGTCGAGCGCCGCACGCACGTCCGGTTCGGCGGTAACGCGATCGGGATCGCCGTTGAACGGAACGTCGACGATCAACGTTTCGTCGCGGTCGAACACGACCGCGGCGACGTCACGAAACCGGGACGTAAACGTCCGAGCCGAGCTCGGCGAACTCACGCGATTTTTCTTCCATGCCGCGTTGAGCGAACTCGCGCACCTCTTGCGTGATCTTCATCGAACAGAAATGCGGGCCGCACATCGAGCAGAAGTGCGCGACTTTGGCGCCGGCCGACGGCAGCGTTTCGTCATGAAACTCGCGCGCCGTTTCGGGATCGAGCGACAGATCGAACTGATCTTCCCAGCGAAACTCGAAGCGTGCCTTCGACAATACATCGTCCCAATGACGGGCGCGCGGATGGTTCTTTGCAAGGTCGGCTGCATGCGCCGCGATTTTATATGCGATCACACCGTCCTTGACGTCTTTTTTGTTCGGCAAGCCTAGGTGTTCTTTGGGTGTGACGTAGCACAGCATCGCCGTGCCAAACCAGCCGATCATGGCCGCACCGATGGCGCTGGTAATGTGATCGTAACCCGGCGCGATGTCGGTAACGAGCGGGCCGAGCGTGTAGAACGGCGCCTCGCCGCACACCTCGAGCTGCTTCTCCATGTTTTCTTTGATCAGGTGCATCGGTACGTGCCCGGGGCCTTCGATCATCGTCTGCACGTCGTGCTTCCACGCGATTTTCGTCAGTTCGCCGAGCGTTTCGAGCTCGCCGAATTGCGCGGCATCGTTGGCATCGGCGGTGCAGCCGGGCCGCAAGCCGTCGCCCAGCGAGAACGCGACGTCGTAGGCTTTCATGATCTCGCAGATATCTTCGAAATGTTCGTACAAGAAGTTCTCGCGGTGATGCGAGAGGCACCACTTGGCCATGATGGATCCACCGCGCGACACGATGCCGGTAACGCGCTCCGCCGTCAGCGGCACGTAGCGCAACAGCACGCCGGCGTGAATCGTGAAATAGTCGACGCCCTGTTCGGCCTGCTCGATCAACGTGTCGGCGAACAGTTCCCACGTCAGGTCTTCGGCTTTTCCGCCGACTTTCTCGAGCGCTTGATAAATCGGCACGGTTCCGATCGGTACCGGTGAGTTGCGCAGAATCCACTCGCGCGTCTCGTGAATGTTCTTGCCGGTCGATAGATCCATCACCGTGTCGGCGCCCCAACGCGTCGCCCACGTCATTTTCTCGACCTCTTCGTCGATCGACGAACTCACGGCCGAGTTGCCGATATTGGCGTTGATCTTCACCAGAAAGTTCCGGCCGATGATCATCGGTTCGCTTTCGGGATGATTGACGTTCGACGGAATGATCGCGCGGCCGCGGGCGACTTCCTCGCGCACGATCTGCGGATCCATGCCCTCGCGAATCGCGATGAACTCCATCTCGGGCGTCACCTCGCCGCGACGCGCGTAGTGCATCTGCGACACGTTCTGCCCGGATTTGGCTCGTCGAACGATCGCGCGGTGTGGAAAACGCACCTCGTCGAGTTGCGGCATGGCCTCGCGGCCGCGCCGGTAGGTCGACGTCGGTCGTGCTAGCACTTCGGTGTCGCCGCGCCCCTCGATCCAACGCTCGCGTAACGGGCGCAGGCCGCCGCGAATATCGTCGAACGGCGTGGCGTCCGAATACGGTCCGCTGGTGTCGTATACCGTGTGCGACGTTCCGTCGGTCAGCGCAATTTCGCGCATGGGTACCCGAATCGAGGGGTCGCTGCCCTGGACGTAGACTTTCATGGTTCCTCCCTTCGCCGGCATTACCCGGATCAGGTGCTTGCGGTCGGCATCGTGCCCTCTCAGCCCGTCGTCTGCGAGCTCCCGCTGCCCCGACGCTTAGACGCGTCGCAAGGGATTGCCCCTAGGCGCGCAAAGGGTTGCCAACGATGACGAGCTTCGCCACCGATCCCGATCCGATTGAAACGCAAGAATGGCTCGACGCGATGCGCGGCGTCTTAGCGGCCGAGGGCCCCGACCGCGCGCGTGAACTCATCGGCCGCCTGGTCGAAGAAGCAAATCGCGGCGGCGCGATGGTATCGCTCGGCCTCGAAACTCCGTACATCAACACGATCGACGTCGGCGACCAACCGCCGATGCCCGGCGACCGCGAACTCGAGGCGCGCCTGCGCCATTACGTTCGTTGGAATGCCTTGGCGATGGTGATCCGCGCGAACAAAGTTAGCTCGGAGCTGGGCGGCCACGTCGCCAGCTTCGCATCGGCCGCAACCCTGTACGATGTCGGCTTCAACCATTTCTTTCGCGCGCCGTCCGAGAACTTCGGTGGCGACTTAGTCTTTCTGCAGGGCCATTCCGCGCCGGGCTTCTACGCTCGCGCATTTTTGGAAGGCCGCATCGACCAAGCGCAGCTCGATCGTTTCCGTCAAGAAGTCGACGGCAACGGGCTGTCGTCGTATCCGCACCCGTGGCTCATGCCGGACTTCTGGCAGTTCCCGACGGTCTCGATGGGCCTCGGGCCGATTATGTCGATCTACCAAGCGCGCTTCATGCGTTACCTCCAAGATCGGGGACTGATCGAAACCTCCGACCGTAAGGTGTGGGCGTTCCACGGCGACGGCGAAATGGACGAACCCGAATCGCTCGGCGCCATTTCGCTGGCCGGACGCGAGAAGCTCGACAATCTGATTTGGGTGATCAACTGCAATCTGCAGCGACTCGACGGCCCGGTGCGCGGCAACGGCAAGATCATTCAAGAACTCGAACGCGTTTTTAAGGGCGCGGGCTGGAACGTCATCAAGGTGGTGTGGGGCAGCAAGTGGGATCCGCTGCTGCATCAAGACACGACCGGACGGTTGGTTAAGCTGATGACGGAGTGCGTCGACGGCGATTATCAGACGTTCAAGAGCCGTAACGGCCGCTTCGTACGCGATGCATTTTTCGGGCGCTATCCCGAGACCAAAGCGCTGGTTGCGGATTGGACCGACGACGAGATTTGGGCGTTGCAACGCGGAGGTCACGACTCGCTCAAAGTGTACGCCGCCTATCGCAAGGCGACCGAACATCGCGGGCAACCGACCGTCGTGCTCGCGATGACGGTCAAAGGCTACGGCATGGGCGCGGCCGGCGAAGCGCAGAACATCGCCCATCAAGCCAAAAAGATGGAACTCGAAGCGATGCGGGCGTTCCGCGATCGCTTCTCGATTCCGATTCCCGACAAGGATATCGAGTCGGTGCCGTTCTTCAAACCGGCCGACGACTCACCCGAAATGCAATACTTGCGCGAGCGTGTCGCCGCGCTCGGACAAGTACCGCAGCGCCGCCGCTCATCGGCATCACTTCCGGTTCCCGAGCTATCGGCGTTCGATTCTGTGTTACAAGGCACGGGCGAACGCGCGATATCCACGACGATGGCCTTCGTGCGCATCCTCAACACGATCGTTCGCGACCAAACGATCGGGCCGCGCGTAGTGCCGATCGTCGCCGACGAGTCGCGCACGTTCGGCATGGAAGGCATGTTCCGCCAACTCGGCATCTACTCGTCGGTCGGCCAGTTGTATCATCCGCAAGACGCCGAACAGTTGATGTGGTATCGCGAAGATAAGCTGGGCCAAATTCTGCAAGAAGGCATCAACGAGGCCGGAGCTTATTCGTCGTGGATCGCGGCCGGAACGTCCTACTCCACGCACAACCTGCCGATGATCCCATTCTATATCTTCTACTCGATGTTCGGCTTCCAACGCATCGGCGATCTGGCGTGGGCCGGAGGCGACAGTCGCAGCCGCGGCTTCTTGCTCGGCGCGACGTCCGGCCGCACCACGCTGAACGGCGAAGGCTTGCAGCACGAAGACGGCAGCAGCCAAGTCGCCGCGTCATTTATTCCGAACTGCGTGAGCTACGATCCGAGTTACGGGTACGAATTAGCAGTCATCATTGCCGACGGACTGCAACGTATGCTGGTCGATCAAGAAGACGTGTTCTACTACATCACGTTGCTGAACGAAAACTATCCGCAGCCGGCGATGCGCCAGGGCGCCCGCGAAGGCATTCTACGCGGAATGCATCGGATACGCGACGCCGCCGGCGACGGCAGCGGGCCGTGCGTGCAGTTGTTCGGCTCGGGCGCGATTTTGCGCGAGTCGCTGGCGGCAGCCGATCTATTGCGCGACGATTGGAACGTCGACAGCGACGTGTGGAGCGTCACGAGCTTCAACCAAATCCAGCGCGACGCCATCGACGCTCGTCGCTGGAATCTACTGCATCCCGACAAAACGCAACGCCGCTCGTTTATCGAAACGTCGCTCGATGGCCGGCGCGGCCCAGGTATCGCGGCGACCGATTATATTCATGCGTTCTCGCAGCAGATCGCTTCGTTCGCGGGACGCCCGTTCGTGACGCTCGGCACCGATGGCTACGGGCGCAGCGATTTCCGACGCAAGCTGCGTGAGTTCTTCGAGGTCAATCGCCACTTCATCGCGCTGGCCGCGCTACGTTCGTTGGCCGATGAAGGTTCGATCGACCCGGGAACCGTCGCCAAGGCGATTCGCAAATACAAGATCGATCCCGAAAAGCCCAATCCGATCACCGTTTGAGAAAGGATCAGCGTTGAGCTCAACCATCGACGTACGCGTTCCCGACATCGGCGGATTCAAAGACGTTCCGGTCATCGACGTATTGGTCAAACCGGGACAGACGATCGCCAAGGATGCCCCGCTGGTCGTACTCGAAAGCGAAAAGGCGTCGATGGAGGTTCCGTCCAGCGAGGCGGGCGTCGTCAGCGAAATTAAAGTGCGGGTCGGCGACATGGTATCGGAAGGCTCGGTGATCATCACGCTGTCGAGCGACGGCGCGTCGGCAAACGGTGCTTCGCCGGCCGCGGCGGCTCCGCAGTCGGCATCCGCTCCGGTTCCGGCGCCGGCCCCGGTACCGGCGGCTGCTCCGCAAGCGGCGGCGCCTGTGGCAGCACCCGTATCCAGTGCGCAGCGTTCGGGTGCAGCGTTGCATGCGAGCCCGGCGATTCGCCGGTTCGCGCGCGAGTTGGGTATGTTACTCGATGACTTGAGCGGCAGCGGACCGCGCGGGCGGATCACGCGCGAAGACGTGCAGTCGTTCGTCAAAACGCAACTGCAAAATCGCGGCAGTGGCGGAGGTGGCACTGGCGCCGGCCTTTCGTTGCCGCCCTGGCCGCGCATCGACTTCGCGCAGTTCGGCCCGATCGAACGCGCCCCGCTCTCGCGCATCAAGAAACTGTCGGGTCCGAACTTGCATCGCAATTGGGTCTCGGTTCCGCATATTACCAACTACGATCGCGCCGACGTCACCGATATCGAAGAGTTCCGCGCGCAAATCAATGCCGAACAGGCCAAATCGGGCGGCTCGAAACTCACGATGCTCGCGTTTCTGATCGTCGCCTCGGTAGCAGCGCTCAAACGCTTTCCCGATTTCAACGCGTCGCTCGACGGCGACGACCTGGTGCGCAAACGGTACTACAACATCGGCTTCGCGGCCGACACGCCCAACGGATTGGTCGTGCCCGTCCTCAAAGGCGCGGATTCGAAGGGCCTGGTCGACATCGCGCGTGAGACGGCAGAACTCGCGGCCAAGGCGCGCGACGGCAAGCTCGGACTCAGCGACATGCAGGGCGGAACGTTTACGATTTCGTCGATCGGCGGAATCGGCGGCACGGCGTTCACGCAAATTGTAAACGCGCCGGAAGTGGCGATTCTCGGCGCGGTGCGCACTTCGGTCGAACCGATTTGGAACGGCGAGGAGTTCGAACCGCGCACGATGCTACCGATCAGCGTAAGTTACGATCACCGCGTGATCGACGGTGCCGGCGCGGCTCGCTTCTTAGCCTATATGTCGTCGTTACTCGGCGACTTTAAGCGCGTCGCGCTGTAGTCTGCCGCGAAGTCACTTTTGCGCCGCTACCGTTCCGAGCGGCGTGTCGAAGTTGCCCGACAGGGCTGCCAATTCCGAACCACCCGGATATTTGAATACCTCACCGGCGTCGGCATACGCATCCGCGCAGTAGACGACACCCGTCGCAATCCAGGTCTGCGCGCAGTCACCGGCGCCTACGAGCGTGGTCAAGCTTTCGAGCGTCGCCTTCGTTCCCTGAATGGAATACCGGTGGATCGTGCTATCCCCTTGATCGGTGACGGCTAGATACTTTCCATCCCACTGCACGGAACCGGGAAAGTATATCGTGTCGGTAAACGCGATCCTAATCGCTGTGTTGCTGCCTTTGGGAATCTCCGCGAGCGTGATGGCATAGTTATCGTCGTAACCGTCGAAGAACAGATTGCCCTTATCATCGTAGCCGTCGAAATATTCTTTGTGTAACGGTGTGGGAATAACGGTACCGGAACCCCGGGCGTGCTTGAATATCACCATATCGCCGCTATTCGTCCCTTGCAAGATTCCGACAGCCAGATCGCCGGCGGAATTCATGGCACAGCTCGATGGAAAACTGTCCGAGTCGACGGAGAGCGATCTGACCAGTGTATCCTTGACCTTGTATTCGTCGATCTGGTTGTAGCCGGCAACGATCCAAACGATCTTCTTGCCGTAGCCGTTCAGAGCATTCGTACATCCTTGGCCGCCGACGTTCGTAACCGTGCCGACCTGTTCGACGCTCGCCGGATAGTCGAAGACGCTCGCGTAGCTCCCGTAATTGTTGATGATGTATTCAAGATTCTTTGCGCCCGCACTCGTAAGCGGGCCGAGAGGCGTTTCCAAATAATTGGCCGGCGCGCCAGCTCTCGGACGGGCGGCCGTTACCGGCCGCCCGTTTACCAATGCCATTCCGCCCGTATATTGAACGCCCGGCAAAACACTCGACGGCGCAACGAACGACGCGTTACCTCCGCCGCTGCACGCCGAGCACACGGCGACAACGACGCAGGCGCCGAGAGTTTTAACGAAGCCGAGCGTATTCACCGCAATACCCCTTTATTTCGCGGTCGCTACCGTGCCGAGCGGCAAGTCGAAGTTGCCGGTGAATACCGCGATCGGCGAACCGCCGGCCGGGTAGTTCAACACTTCACCATCGTCGAGGCCCGCGTCGCCGCAATAGACGACGTCGCCGGCGATCCAGGTCTGCGCACAATCGCTGACGCCCGTGAACGATATCGTGTCGTGCAAGATACCCTTCGATCCCTTGATCGTATAGCGGTACAGATTGTTCGCGAGCTGATCGAAGACCGTAAGGTACGTTCCATCCCATTGAACCGACCCCGGAAACTGGATCGTATTGCTAAGCGTAATCAATTTGGCCGCCTTGCTACCTTTCGGAAGCTCTGCGATCGCGAAGTTATAGCTGGGCGGCGATCCATAACCATCAAAGAACAGGTTCCCCTTGTTGTCGTACCCATCGAAAAATTCTTCGCTGAGCGGCGTTTTGATCACCGTGCCGGTGCCGGTGGCTTCTTTGAAGATCACCATAGAGCCGGAGTTCGTGCCGGCCAATATTCCGACGGCAAGATCGCCATCGGTATTCATGGCGCAGCTCGATGGGAAGCTATTTGGGTCTACCGAGAGCGATCTGACCAGTTTGTCCGGAGCGTTATACTCGCTGATTTGATCGTACGCGGCGATGATCCACACAATCTTCTTGCCGTAACCGTTCAGCACGTTCGTGCACCCCTGGCCGCCGACATTGGTAACCGTTGCGATTTGCTTGATGCTCTTCGGATAGTTGAAGACGCTGGCATAGCTGCCGTAATTGTTGATGATATAGTCGAAATTCTTCGTCTTCGCTTTCGCGGTCGGATCCAGGATAATCTCCGGATAGTGCGCCGGCGCGTTGAGATTCGGGCGTGCGGCCGTCACCGGACGTCCATTGACAAATGCCGTCCCGCCTTTGTATTGGACGCTGGGTGCGGCGTTCGATGGCGCGACCGCCGAACCGGAGCCCGCACCGCTGCACGCCGAGCATACCGCCAGTGCAACGAGGGCACTCGAGTATCTAACAAAACCAGTCGTGTTCATGACGTAACTCCCTTGAACGTTGAAACGATCGTTGAGAAAAACTTCTTTATCGGGCTACCACTTCAGGCCTTGTGCGCTACCCTTGCTTTGCGCGCGTTGCTATGACGCGATTCGCTATTTTTGGGACTAGCAGGCGCAAGGACATCACCGTGAGCACCGCCACGATAAAGACGACGTTGCCTCGCAGATCGGAGTACCATGCGGCGGCCACAAAGAACATTGCCGCACCGAACGTGAGAACCGATGCGCGCTGTACTCCCCATCGTAGGTTCGCGTCCGCTAACGTCGTCCAACGCGCACGCACGCCGATCCAAAGCATCGCACCAAGCAGACCGTATACCACTCCGTAACTCGCCATCCACAACCGCACCGCGTTCGCCGGATCGCTGCTGATGCCGATAAAGTGCAAAGCGACTTGCTGGAAGTAGACCATCAACACGAGGCTGCCGAGCAACGTGAAGTTTAGCACCAACGTAAACCGCGTCAGAACGAAAAACGTACGGAAGATGCGTTGATGCAACCACCATACTAACGAGATGAGCACGAACGAAACCGCGAACCCAATCGTGCCGGTCTCGATCGTGCGCACGTCGGACGCGTGCTGCGGCACGAGCAGGTTGATGCCCATCTCCGCGATGCAAAATCCGATAACGATGTCGGAAAAGGCCTCGAGCCGGTGGAGCGTCCGTTCGGCGTCCGCTCCGACCGTCGAGTCCTTCGGAATCATGCCGGAGTCGATTGCTCCCGGGCGCGCAACTGGCGCAACACGTACTGCAAGATACCGCCGTTGCGGTAGTATTCGGCTTCGTCGGGTGTGTCGATGCGCACGCGCGCTTGAAACGACACCGATTTACCGCTCTGCGGGTCGGTCGCAGTCACGGTGACCGTCGAACGGTGCTGCAAGTCGCCGGCGATTCCAGTGATATCGTACACTTCTTCACCGGTAAGTCCGTAGGTGGTGCGGTCGGCACCGCCGGTGTATTCGAGGGGCAGAATTCCCATGCCGATTAAATTGCTGCGGTGGATGCGCTCGAACGATTCGGCGATCACCGCCCGAATGCCGAGTAGATACGGACCTTTCGCCGCCCAGTCGCGCGACGAGCCCGAACCGTATTCGCGCCCGGCCAACACGATCAGCGGCGTGCCTGCGCTGCGATACAATTCGGCCGCGTCGAAGATCGACATCTTTTCACCGGTAGGCAGATGACGCGTGATTCCGCCCTCGGTACCCGGGGCCAACAGATTACGTAGACGTACGTTGGCAAAGGTTCCGCGCACCATTACCTCGTGATTGCCGCGGCGCGCGCCGTACGAGTTGAAGTCTTTCGGCTCGATGCCGTGCTCCATGAGATACTTGGCGGCCGGACTGGTACGCGCAATATTACCGGCCGGTGATATGTGGTCGGTCGTTACCGAATCGCCCAGCATCGCCAACGCTCGCGCGCCCGAAATATCGGTCGTCGGTTGCGGACGCTCCGGCATGCCGTCGAAATACGGCGGTTTCTTCACGTATTCCGATTTCGGATCCCAGGCGTAGCGCTCGGTTTTCGGCACGATCAACTTGGCCCAGTTGTCGTCGCCGCGAAACGCGTCGGCGTATTGCGATTCGAACATTTCGGGGTCGATGCAGCCCGCGATTGTCTTGGCGACCTCGTCGTCGCTCGGCCACACGTCTTTTAAATACACCGGTATGCCGGCGCTGTCGAGACCGAGCGGTTCGGAGGTGAGATCCACATCGATCCGCCCAGCCAGCGCGTATGCGACGACCAGCGGAGGCGACGCCAAATAGTTGGCGTGCACTTGCGGATGAATGCGGCCCTCGAAGTTGCGATTGCCCGACAGAACGGCTGCCACAATCAATTGTTGTTCGGCAACCGTTTCGGCGACGTCGGGCGGCAACGGACCGGAGTTACCGATGCACGTGGTGCAACCGTAGCCGACGACGTTAAACCCCAGCGCGTCGAGCGAATTCTGTAGATCGGACTTTGCTAAGTAATCGGTGACGACTTTCGATCCGGGTGCGAGCGAGGTCTTCACCCACGGTGCAGTTTTCAATCCGCGTGCGACGGCGTTGCGTGCCAACAATCCGGCAGCGATCAGCACCGACGGGTTCGACGTATTCGTGCAACTGGTAATCGCCGCGATCACGACCGAGCCGTCGGAAACGTCCTTTGCAGTTTCGGCGATCGTCGCCGTACCGCCGCCGCCTTCGCTTTCGAAGCGTCCCACCGCCCCGCCGGCGGGTTCGCGCGCGGCCTGCCAGCCTTCCATCGCGGTTTGAAACGACTGCGGAACGGCGGCCAGCGCGACGCGATCTTGCGGACGGCGCGGACCGGCCAAACTCGGCTCGACCGACGAGAGATCGAGTTCGAGCACTTCGCTAAACTCCGGATCGGGCGTTTCGTCGGTGCGGAACAACCCTTGTGCCTTTGCGTATGCTTCGACCAGCGCGATGTGTTCGGGTTTGCGGCCCGTCAAACGTAGATACTCGAGCGTGCGATCGTCGATCGCAAACATTGCGACGGTCGAACCAAATTCCGGCGACATGTTGCCCAGCGTCGTACGATCGGCTACCGGCAATCCGGAAAGCCCGCGTCCGAAAAATTCCACAAACGCACCGACGACGCCGCGCTTGCGAAGCATTTCGGTGACCGTCAGCACTAAGTCGGTTGCGGTGACGCCTTCGCGCAGACGGCCGTCGAGCCGCACGCCGACGACGTCGGGAATTAACATCGTGATTGGCTGTCCGAGCATTGCGGCTTCGGCTTCGATTCCGCCGACGCCCCACGCCAACACGCCCAATCCGTCGACCATGGTGGTGTGCGAGTCGGTTCCGACGGCCGTGTCGGGATATGCCAGCGGCTCGTTCGAGGTATCGTCGAATCCGAAGACAACGCGCGCTAAGAATTCGATGTTGACTTGATGCACGATCCCGGTATCGGGCGGTACCGCGCGGAACCCGTCGAGCGCCGACTGCCCCCACTTTAAAAATGCGTAGCGTTCGTGATTGCGTTCGAACTCTAACTCGGCGTTTTTGGCTAGCGCTTCGTTCGATCCGAAATAGTCGACCTGCACCGAGTGATCGACCACGAGTTCGACCGGCTGAAGCGGATTGATGACGGCCGGACGGCCACCCATGTCGGCCATAGCGTCGCGCATGGCTGCGAGATCGACCACGCACGGAACGCCGGTGAAATCTTGCAGCAGCACGCGCGCGGGCCGGAACGCGATTTCTTTTTCGCCTTTACGAACCGGTTGCCACGACGCCAGGGCCTCGATATCCGCTTTCGTTACCGACCGGCCGTCCTCGAAGCGCAGCAAGTTTTCGAGCAAGATCCTGATCGAGTACGGCAGGCGGTCGAGTCGAGCCACGCCGGCGCGCTCCAGCGCATTCAGACGAAAGTAGCGATACGTGCGGTCGCCGACGGCGAGCGTATCGAGCGCGTTAAAGCTATCCAGATGACGGTTCATGGGTGAAGCGTATTTTGGGATTTCCTTCGGCGTAGCCTTCGACCGTTAGCGATGCTTCGCCGGAAAGCAGCCGCCAGAGAGGATCGACCAAGAGTGCCAGACGCCACGGGCGCAGTTCCAGCGAGCTCTCGAGCGATTCGCGGTCGGGCGGAACTTCGCGCGCGATCCGTTCGAGAACGCTGCGCGGCACGAGTAAATTGGCCGGAACGTCTTGGCGCCGGGCGATCTCGCCAACGGCGACTGCCATCAGTGCGGCTAACGTATCGCGCGCCGGGCCCAACGGCCGCTTGGGCCGCTCCGGCAGCTCGGATTCGTCGAGCGACTCCGCACGGGCGACGCCCTTGATGATCGCCTCGCCAAGCTGGCGGCGCACGCCGGCATCCAGGCGCCGCAACTGACTCAATTCCTCGACGCGTTTCGGCCGCAACGTCGCCAGCCCACCGACCACGTCGTCGGGAATGATGTATTTTGGCGGGACGTCTCGATCGCGGGCGATGCCGTCGCGTAGCTTCACTATCTCGTTAAGAATCGCCAGCTCGCGGCGATTCATTCGGGTCGCGCCGGGAATGCGCAGATACGCGCGGCGTTCGTCGACCCGATAGCGGTTCATGTCGCCCAGCTCCGCGCACTCGTCCATCGCCCATTCGTAGCGACCGGCCGTTTGCAATCGTTCGGCCAACTCGTCGCGCATCGGCAGCAGATGCACGACGTCGTCGACCAAATACTCAACCTGGCGCGGCGAAAACGGACGAGACGACCAATCGCTGACGGTCTGCGACTTCGCCAACCGGATGCCGCGCAAGTCGCGAACCAGATCGGCCAACGATATCTGCATTCCGTATCCGAGAAACGCGGCCGCGATTTGCGTATCGAACACATCCGAGGGAACCTCGCCGAAGCGATCGGCAAAGATTTTGATGTCCGACGACAGCGCGTGGCCGATCACCGCGGTTCGCGCGAACGCCTCTGCTAGTGGACGCAAATCCCCCAGCGCCAACGGATCGACGATCGCTACGCCATCGTCGAAGGCGCACTGTACCACCATGAGGCGCGGCGCATAGCTGCGTTCGGCGTGAAACTCTGTGTCGAGCGCGACGCGACCGGCCGATTCGATGCGGCTACACAGGGCGGCTAAACCGGCCGCATCGTCGACGATGACTGGTGCGCTCACGGCGTCGGTCTCACCCTTTCTCGATGAAAATGCATGTGGGGACAATGGTGCGTGTGACAATAATGTTGTGTAAACAAATCGACTCGGTGCGTCACACCGTGCACCCAAATCGTGACGCCGTCGCCGAAGATCGATAGCAACACGCAGATCGGTACCGCGATCGCGCACATCGTCCAAACGTGCACCCACAGCGGCACGCGAAAAGCAGCTGCGCTCGCGGTGGCGACCGTTCCACCGAAACCCGGAATAACGCGGACGGCGATCAAGAACGCCGGCGACCCGACCGGAAAACGCTTCACCCATTCCGGTAAGCGGTCGAGATAGGCGTGCAAGTCGAGGAGATGCGAGGCCCGCTTATTGACCCAGTAGCCGAGCATGGCTGCCAGAACCAGCCCGACGACGTCGACCAGCGAGCCGCCCAGCGGTCCGAAGATCGCGCCGTTCATGATCGCCAGCGCATCGGTAACCGAGAACGGCGCCGACGCGACGACCGCAAAGATCGCGATCCCGAGCGGATAGGCCAGCGGTCCCAGCACGCGAATCTCGTGCTCGACCATCGGCTGATAGCGAATCACCAAGAACGCGAGCACGAACGACGCGATCAGCAAGCCGAAGCCCCCTAGACGTCGCAAGAGGTTGCTCAAAGGCAAAAGCGGATGCTACTAAAGACGTTCGTCACGCTGCTGTGCGGTGTTGGTCTCTATGTGTCGGTTTTCATGCTAGTGAAGACCGTTCGGGCCGCTCGGGGGCAGTTGAGCGAACCAAGCGTCGTACAAACCGCTCGCGCTCGTGTCTTCGGCGGGGTGCCCAATGCGGCAATCGGCGGCATCTATTACACGGCGCTGGCGCCGGCGGTGTGGACGGCCCACGGCGCCTGGGCGGCGTTGACCATCTGCCTGGCGACGATACTAGCGGCCGCAACCTCGATTTTTCTGGGTTATTCGCTCCTCTACGTCACGCGACGCGCCTGTCCGTACTGCTGGACGGGGCATGTAGTGAACTGGCTCTTGGCCGCCCTGTGCCTCTGGGGAGCGGCGCATGGCCTATTGTTTTCGTCGACGTAATTCGGTAGAATCACCCTCTCCGAATCAGGCCCGGCGCAAGTTGAGCCGAACGGAGGTGGAGTAGCCGCGCGCAGCACCAGTCTGCAACCGGCTCGGACGGCAGATCGAGGGTGGCGCGATTGCCCCACCCTCCTGCTCTTTTCAGGGGGATATGCTGCAACCGCGCTTAGCCGCCACCGCGATCGTCGCGCGCCCCGCCCCTGACGGCATGCAAGTGTATCTCACGCGACGCAGCGCACGCAGCGCCTTCGCACCCGACGCGTTCGTTTTTCCGGGCGGCGCCGTCGACCCAGCCGACTACGATTCGCACGTGCAATCGCGCGTGAACGGCATCGACGAGCAACGCGTGCGACGAGCGTTCCGTGCCGAACGATCGCCCGAACTTCCGACCACCGAGCCCGACATCGACGCAGCATCCGCGCGCGCGCTGTTCGTAACGGCCTTGCGCGAGCTCTTCGAAGAGACCGGTATACTGTTAACACGCACCGCGGCCGGTGACGAACGCGAGGAATCGGTCGACGCAGAAGATCCCGAACGAGCGACCGTACGCGACGACGCGCGCGCATTCGCGACCGTGCTCGAGCGGCGCGATGCCTTCGCCGATGCCACACGCCTGACGTTGTTTTCGCACTGGATCACGCCCCCGAGTGAAGGACGGCGCTTCAACACGCATTTCTTCGTCGCGGCAGTTGCCGGCGATCGCAGCGGATTCGCCGATGCGTCCGAAACGCACGACGGCGTGTGGCTGTCGCCGGCCGTCGCGTTGCAACGGTATCGCGACGGGGCGATGCATCTGGTGTATCCCACGATCAAACATCTCGAACGTTTGGGCGGAATCGATTCGGTCGACGAGTTGCAGCGCTTCGCCCGTAGCAAAGCGGTGGTAACGATCCTTCCGACCGGCGAACCCGGCCGGTTCGAACTACCGCCAACCTTGGAGAACGCATGGTAACGACCGTTCGCGCCCCTAACCCGTCGCCGATGACGCTCGACGGAACCAACTCGTACCTGGTCGACTGCGGACGCGGCGCGGCGTTGGCGATCGATCCGGGCCCGGACATCGAGGCGCACGTCGAGCGAATCGTCGCAACCGCTGCCGCACAGAACCTGCGAATCGAAGCCATCGCGGTGACGCACGGCCACCCGGATCACGCGCCGGCGGCGGCGCTATTGGCTCGCCGCACCGGAGCGCCGGTTCTCGCGCATCCGGCCAGCCGGGTGCCGCACGACGCGGACTTGCCACTTGAAGGCGCGTTTCGCGTCGGCGATCGCGAAATAGCGGTTATCGATGCGCCCGGCCACACGTTCGAACACGTGGTGCTGTACGCGCCCGACGATGCCGCGCTCTTTACCGGCGACGTGATCTTGGGCGAGGGCACGGTATTGATCGCTCCGCCGCACGGTTCGATGCACGCGTACCGGCACACGTTGCAGCGGCTGCTTCACGAATTTCCGCACGCGCGCACGCTGTACGGCGGCCACGGACCACCGGTGCGCGACGTCCGCGCTAAGATCGAAGAATATATCGCGCACCGGCAGATGCGCGAACGCGAGATCGTCGACGCGCTAGCGGACGGCGGAACGCAAACGATTCCGGAGCTGGTGCTGCGAATCTACGGCGACGACCGGCCCGAACTGTGGCCCGCGATGGCGCGTCAGGTGTTGGCGCATCTCATCGAATTAGAAGAGGAAGGCCGGGTGGCCGCGGACGAGGTCGCGCGCGCCATGACGCAACGCGAATCGACCGTCCTCAATCCACAGGTTGCACGCGCCTTCGACGACGCCCGCGCCGCGTCGGTCGCCGAGGCCGAACTCGGTGCGACCAAACGGATCGACACCGTGCTTTCCTATCGACTAGCCGATCTGTAAACTCTAGTCGATCGAGAGAACGACTTTCCCGAACTGATCCGATGCCGCCATACGTTCGGCGGCGTCGACGATGTTGTCGAGCGGATAGACGCTGTCGATCGCCGGTTGGAGATCGAAGCCTTCAAACAGCGCCAACATTTCCGCGAAATCTTGCGGACTGCCCATCGACGTACCGAGCAGCGAGAGATGCTTCCAGAACAACGGAAACAGTTTGATCGTCGCCTCTCCGCGCGTACCGCCGTAGACGACGATCCGGCCGCCCGGCCGCAACGCGTCGAGGGCCTTCGCAAGGGTATCGCCGCCCGACGAATCGATAACGACCTCGAGCGTTTCCCGGCGCTTACATTCTTTGTGCCACTCGGGTTGCGTCTCATAGTTGTACGTGACGTCGGCGCCGAGTTGGCGAGCGCGCTCGAGCTTGGCATCGCTGCGCGACGTAGCGATCACGCGCGCCCCCGCTCGTTTAGCGAATAGCAGCGCGAACGACGCGACACCACCGCCAATTCCGGTTACCAGGACGGTCTGTCCGGCGCGAACGTTGCCGCGCACCATCGTCGAACGATAGGCAGTTACCGCCGCCAATGGAAGCGCTGCCGCTTGCTGCATCGATAGACGCGCGGGTTTCGGGTAGATCGCCGACGCCGGTACGCAGACGTATTGCGCGAACGTTCCGTCGAGCGGCATACCGAGAATGTTGCTCGTTTCGGGATCCCACGCGTCTCCGCTCAGACCCCATCCTAGCATCGGATCGATCACGACCTCGGTGCCGGCCGGCGGAGCGGTCGCACCGGCCCCCAGGGCTGCAACTTCACCGGCTCCGTCGGCGCCGAGCGTCCGCGGCAACGTGATGCCCGGATAGAGCCCCTGCGTAATAAAGACGTCCCGCCGGTTCAACGCCGCAGCGCGCAGGCGAACCAAGACCTCGCCGGGTCCGGGCTGCGGAATGGGCATATCCTCGATGCGCAGCGACCAAGGTCCGCCGATCTCGTGTAGACGCGCCGCGCGCATCATTTTATTCGCACCGCTTGCTTCCATCGAGGCCGCGGTTCGCGCTGCTACCAATGCCAGGCCTCCCCCGCGCCCGCGCCGTAGAGCGGTCGATATGAGTAATCGAGTGGAAGGCCTGAAAACGTTCTTGCGCGGCATCGCCCGCGTACAACGGACGTTTCAGATCGAAGTCGGGCCCGTGCGCGCTTCGGGCGTTCCGGCGATCATGATCGGCATAGCCGGCATCATTTTAGCCCGCGGCGTAACGTCTGCGCTCATGCAAAACGCTCCGCGCTTACCCGAAACCTTGGGCGAGGCCCGCGGGTTGGCAGAGGCGATGACCACCTCGGGCCGCTTACGCTCATGATCGACGACGAATCGTTAACCGGTCTGATCCGCGCGCGACTGCCGGATGCAGACGTTCGTATTTTCGATCGCACCGGCACGATGGATCATTTCAACGTGACGGTACGCTCGCGTGGGTTCGCCGGGCATCCCCTGCTGGAGCAGCACAAAATCGTATATGCAGCGCTGTCGGATGCGCTCAAAGACGGCCGCGTCCACGCGGTCGAACTGACTACCATCGTATCGGAGACGTAAATGTCACAAGATCTGCAAGAAGAGATCGGGCGCGAAGTCGCAGCCAACAAAGTGCTCGTGTACGGCAAGGGCACCAAGACCGCACCGCGCTGCGGTTTTACGCTCGAAACGATTCAGTTTTTCGATAGTTTCGGCGTGCCGTTCGAAGTGATCGACGTACTGGAGAACATGCCGAAGCGTCAAGTGCTCGCCGACATGACCGATTGGCCAACGTTACCGAAAGTGTTTATCGACGGCAAGTTTTACGGCGATACCGACATCCTCGGACCGATGGCGCAGAGCGGCGAACTCAAAACCGTACTTGAAAATGCCTTCGGCCAGCCGCTTGGCGAGCAAAAACAAACCATCAACCTGCGCTGAGGCAACGCATCATGCCGCTTTGGAAAACCGTCATCGACGCCGCATCGGTCGCCGAAGCGATCGGCTCGTCCGATCTCACGATCGTCGACTGCCGTCATTCGCTGGCCGATTTTTCGTTAGGTAAACGCCTATACGACGAAGGCCATCTTCCCGGCGCTTTTTTTGCCGACGTCGAATACGATCTGGCAGGGAAGAAAACGGGCGCGAACGGCCGTCATCCGTTGCCCGATCCCGACGAGTTCGCCGCGTTTTTACGCGGTCTCGGCGTGAACGAAGACACGCAGATCGTCGCCTACGATGCCGGTGCCGACATGTTCGCGGCGCGTTTCTGGTTCTTGTGCCGCTGGATCGGACACGAAGCGGTAGCCGTGCTCGACGGCGGATATTCCGGGTGGGCGAACGGTGGCTATCCGGTCTCGACGCAAGCGCACACGCCGGTTCGCGAAGGCAAGTTGGTAGCGCGGGTGCGCGAGGAAATGGTCGTCGATACTAGCTTTGTCTCGGCGCGCTTGGATAGCGGCGAAATGCAACTGCTCGACGCGCGCGGCGCCGATCGCTTCGCCGGGCAAAACGAAACGGTCGATCCGATACCCGGACATATTCCGGGCGCACGTAATCGCTGGTTCAAACACAACTACAACGACGACGGCTCGTGGAAATCGCCCGACACCTTACGCGCCGAGTTCGTCGAGTTGGATCTCGATCCGGCGTCCGTCGTGCACCAATGCGGTTCGGGTGTATCGGCCGCCGTCAACGAGTTGGCGATGACGCACGCCGGCTACCCACACACGCGCATCTATACCGGTTCGTGGAGCGAATGGATCGCCGATCCGTCGCGCCCGATCGCGACCGGAAAAGAGTAGAAGGCCTTAGCGTAGCTCTTTTTCGCGAACGCGTGGAGCCGGCACGGCATCCGGCTTCGCGAACTCGCCGGCGGGCGATGCGTTCAGTCGTGCGAGTTCTTCTTCCGATGGCATTTGCGGAATGTCGCGGCACGCGTCGACCATACAGAAAAAGCCGAACGGCCGATCGCCGCGAGCGACGAACTGGTGAATCTCCATCGGCCCGACGTACACGACGTCGCCCGGAGCGATTTCGCTCACGTCGTCGCCGACGATCGCATAGCCTTCGCCTTCGTGCACGACCACGTAATGTTCGTGTTCGTGCTTCTCTAATCGCGACGCTTTGCCGGGACCAACCTTGAAGTAGCGCAGCTCGCTGCCGGGGCCGTCGTCGGCGGCACGTTCCTTGCGGCTTCCGATCAGCGTGTGGCGCGAAACGCCGGTATCGACCGAATCGCCGGGGCGGTAGCCCTCGGGCTCGACCCCGTGCCACCCGTCGCTCGATGCACGGATAATTCGCCGCTGCTCGTCCATGTCCCGAAGCCTACCACACCAGGAGCCGGGCTGCCACGACGATAAGCGCGCGGCGATGCGGCATTGGTTGCTCAAGACCGAACCCGAGGCGTACTCGATCGAACGGCTGCAACGCGAGGGCACGACGCCGTGGACCGGCGTGCGTAACTATCAGGCCCGAAACACCATGCAAGAAATGCGGCTCGGCGATCTCGGGCTATTCTATCATTCGAGTATCGCCGAGCCGGCTGCGGTGGGCATCTGCCGGGTCGTCAAAGAGGCGTATCCCGACTTCTCGCAGTTCGATCGCGACGGCGAGTATTTCGACGGGCGCGCCAAAGCCGACAAACCGATCTGGATGATGGTCGACGTCGGGTTCGTCGAGCAATTTGCGCGGCCGGTGACGCTGGCCGAAATGCGGGCCGAACCGCGCCTCACCGGCATGGCGCTGCTCAAACGCGGTCAGCGATTATCGGTACAGCCGGTGATGCCCCACGAATGGGACATCGTCTTAGAACTTGCGCGTCGTAACGCGAAGGCCTAACCTAATGCTTGCGCTTGATGTAGGAATACGCGTTGCGCGTCGATCGGAATCTGCCCGGGTTTGGGCGAGCGCCGGCGATAGGAACCGTTCTCGACGAGTTCGCGGCTCTTGACGTTATCGGCCAACAAGACCGATAGAATTTGGCCGTCGATCATTTCGGCGATCACCGGGTCGAGAACCGGCGTTGCGATTTCGACGCGGCCGTCGAGATTGCGGCCCATCCAATCGGCGCTAGCGATGTAAACGCGACGGTCGCCGCCATTGGTGAACGAGTAGATGCGTGAATGTTCTAAAAAGCGGCCGACGATGCTGCACACGGTGATATTTTCGCTCACGCCCGGCACGCCTGGACGCAGTTCGCACATGCCGCGCACCAGCATATCGATCTTCACGCCGGCTTGCGACGCGCGATACAGCGCGCGAATAACTTCGACGTCGCTGATGTGATTGAGCTTCACGCGAATGCCGCACGGACGACCGGCGCGCGCATGTTCGGTCTCGCGTTCGATGGCAGAAAGAATTTCGCCGCGCAGCGTGACCGGCGCGACCCAAAGATCTTCGTAATCGGTGATTTTTGAGAACCCGGTCAGCGCGTTGAAGAGCTGCGCGATATCGCCTCCCAGCTCGGGGCGGCACGTGAACAGGCTCAAATCGGTATACAGTCGTGCCGACTTCTCGTTATAATTGCCGGTTCCGAAGTGCATGTACCGGCGTAAACCATCTTCATCTTCGCGAACGACGAGCAACGATTTGGCATGCACCTTTTGATTGGCAAAGCCGTATACGACGTGCGCGCCCGCGCGTTCCAGGCGCCGCGCCCACTCGATATTATTCTCTTCGTCGAAACGCGCTTTGAGCTCGATCACGACGGCGACTTGCTTTTCGTTTTCAGCGGCATCCAGCAACGCTTGCGTAATCGGCGAATTTTTTCCGGAGGTCCGGTACAGCGTCGCCTTGATCGCGAGCACTTTTTCGTCTTCTGCCGCCTGTGTAACGAACTGCACGACCGGGTCGAACGATTCGTACGGATGGTGCAGTAGAATGTCGCCTTCGCGAATCGCCGCGAACATGTCCGTGACGCCGATCAAACGCTTGGGAATCGCCGGCATGAACGGCTGCTCGCGCAACCGGTCGTAGCCCGGAAGGTTGACGATCGACCAGAGGTCGCTCAGCGCCATCATGCCGTCGACTTCGTACGTGTCGACCGCCGTGAGATGTAATTCCTTACACAGGAAGTCTCGAAGATACTCGGGCATGCCGCGCTCGAGCTGCAGCCGCACCGGCTCGCCGAAGCGCCGGCGCTGTAATTCCGACTCGATCTCGCGCAGCAAATCGTCGGCTTCGTCTTCCTGTAAATCTAAGTCGGCGTCGCGCGTCACACGAAACAGATACGCATCCCGAACGTGCATGCCGGGAAATAGAACGTCGAGATGGTGCGCGATCAAGTCCTCGAGCAACACGAAGTGCCGCTCGCCGGCCGGCGCATTCTCGATCGGGATGAATCGCGGGAGCGTGGGCGGTATCTTGACCCGCGCGAAATGCAGTTCGACGCCGTCTTTGCCGGCTTCTTCGAGTTCGACCGCCAACGACAACGACAGATTCGAGATGTACGGGAACGGATGTCCGCTATCGACGGCCAGCGGCGTCAATACGGGAAAGACCGAGTTGTCGAAGGTGTGCTCCAGCACGCTTTGCGTCTCGTCGTCGAGATCGGAGACGCGCATCAAGCGAATGCCTTCACGTTCGAGCGCCGGCAACAGCTCGTCGTTGAGTAACAGCATCTGCATCGCGAGCGACGCGCGCAAGCGCTGTGAGATCGCCGACAGATGCTCGGCGGGCGTCCGGCCGTCGTCGGATCGGCGCACGACGTGTGCTTCGATTTGCTGCTTGATCGCCGCCACGCGAATCATGAAAAACTCGTCGAGGTTCGTTTCATAGATCGCGACGAATTTCAGCCGTTCGAGCAGCGGGTTCGATGCGTCCAACCCCTCTTCGAGCACGCGGTCGTTGAATTCGACCCACGACAGCTCGCGACTGATCAGCAGCGACGGATCGTCGAGCGGCAAAGCCGGCGGGGTCGCGGCGACGGTGCTCGGAACGGCGACGGTCGATTCTATCATAAGTGCTTTGACGGGTTTCGCCCCGGCCGGGCAAAACTCTAGCGGCAATGTGGAGCGATCTGGCCGCGCATGCGGTAACGCATGTGTACCTAGCGGGCTCCGCTCTGCTCTTGGCACTCGTGGCCGGCATCCCACTCGGCATCGCTTCTGCGCTTCTGCGGCCGCTCCGTAGCCCGGCGCTGGCCTTGGCAGGCATCGGGCGCACCCTCCCAAGCTTGGCGGTGCTGATGCTCTTGCTTCCGATGCTCGGCGTCGGGTCGGCCCCGGCCATTGTGGCGCTCGCACTCCTGGCCGCTCCCCCGATCCTGATCGCCGTCGATGCCGGGATCCGCGCCGTGCCGGCAGCCGCGCTCGATGCAGCCTTAGGCATGGGCATGCGGCCGTCGCAGACGTTCGGCCGGGTTGTCGTGCCTCTGGCGCTGCCGGTTGCATTTTCGGGCGTACGAACGGCCGCGACGGAGACGATCGCCAGCGCCACCCTGGCCACGTTCGTGGGTGCCGGGGGTCTCGGCGACCTGATCGTTCGCGGCATGCAAACCGGCGATACGGTCGCGCTCATTTCCGGGGCCGCAACGGTCGCGCTCCTAGCGTTGGCGGTCGAACTGGCCCTGGGTCGCGCGGCAGTGCGGATCGAGGCGCGAGCATGACCGTCTCGCGGCGTGACGCGCTGGCGTATCTCGCGGGTGCGGCCGCGCTTTCGGCTTGCGGAACGCGCAAGAACATTCGTGTGGGCTCGAAGAACTTCACCGAATCGTTCGTGATCGCCGAAATCTACGCGCAAGCGCTCGAGCGATCCGGTTTGCCGGTCGACCGGCGTTTCAATCTCGGCTCGACCCAGATCGCGTTGGCCGCGATGCGCCGCGGCGATATCGATCTCTATCCTGAATACACGGGAACGGCCGCGATCGACGTGCTGCACTTACCGCCGATGCACGATCCGGTGCAGTTGTATCGCACGGTGGCGCGCGAGTTCGCGGAACGATACGACTTATTTTGGCTAACGCCGTCGCCGATGAACGACTCACAGGGCTTGGCGGTCACCAGCGATTTCGCCAAACGCGAACGCATCGAAACGCTGTCGCAGTTAGCGCCGGTCGCATCGCGGTTTCGCCTAGCGACGATCCAAGAATTCGTCGTGCGCCCGGACGGCATACCCGGCCTGCAGAAATTGTACGGCGGATTTGTGTTCCGCGAAGTGCGTACGTACGATATCGCGCTGAAATATCGGGCTCTGCTTGAAGGCAAAGCCGACGTCGCGAGCGCCTTTACGACCGACGGAGCGATCGCCGTCGATCGTCTGACGGTGTTGCGCGACGATCGCAAGCTGTGGCCGCCGTATAACGTAGCGCCCGTCGTTCGGAAACAAACGCTGCAAACGCAACCGCACGTCGCACGCGTTCTCGACCGCGTTTCGCCCGCGATTACCGACACGGTCGCGCGGCAGATGAACGCCGCAGTCGAATCCGGCCAGGATCCGAGCGACGTCGCGGCCGCGTTTCTCAAGGGAGTTTCCACGTGAGCGCGGCCGATATTCTGTTCGAAGACGTGCGCGTGCGCTATGCGGGCAGCGAAACGTTTGCAGTCGACGGGGTGACCCTATCGGTCGAAGCCGGCGAGCTCGTGGTGTTACTCGGTCCATCCGGTTGCGGCAAATCGACATTGCTGCGAACCGTCAATCGTCTTGTGACGCCGTACGGCGGCCGGGTGCTGGTAGGCGATAAGGACGTCGCGTCGCTCGATGCGGTCGAATTGCGCCGAAGCATCGGCTACGCGATTCAGGCCGTCGGTTTGTTCGCACACATGACGGTCGCGGAGAACGTCGCGATCGTGCCGACGCTACTGGGCTGGTCCCGTGCCGACATCGACGCACGAGTCGACGAGCTGTTGCTGTTGATCGATCTGGCACCGCAAACATTTCGCAATCGCCGGCCGCGCGAGCTGTCCGGCGGTCAGGCGCAGCGCGTGGGCGTGGCGCGCGCCATCGCTGGCAAACCGGGCGTGTTGCTGATGGACGAGCCGTTCGGCGCGGTCGACGCGATCGTGCGTCAATCGCTGCAGCGCGAGCTGGTTCGTATCGTGCGCACGCTCAAGACGACGACGCTGTTCGTGACGCACGACGTTTCCGAAGCGCTGCTACTGGCCGATCGCGTCGTGGTGATGCGCGAAGGCCGCGTCGAACAATCGGCTCCGCCGGACGAACTGCTGGACGCGCCGGCGACGCAATACGTGCGCGATCTCGTGCGTGCCGGCGACGACGTCTACCGCCGGTACTATCTACACTTGCGCGACGAGCTGCGATGACGTACGCAGTCACCCATTTCGGAAAAATCGCCTGGCTGACGCTCGCGCATGCCGAGCTAGTATTCGTTTCGCTCGCTGCAGCTTCGCTGATCGCGGTACCGCTTGGCGTGTGGGCGGCGCGCCGTCCGCACGCGGGCGTCTGGATTCTCGGGACGCTCGGAGCGCTGTACACCATTCCCAGCCTGGCATTGTTGGCGCTGCTGGTGCAAGCGGTCGGTTTAGGCTTTTCGCCGATTTTCGCGGCGCTGGTCGTGTACGCGCAGTTCATGCTGGCGCGCAGCGTTGCGGTCGGTATCCGCGGCGTCGACCCGGCGCAACGCGACGCTGCAAACGGCCTCGGGATGTCGCCGATGCAGCGTCTCGTTCGCGTCGAATTTCCGCTCGCGTTACCGATCGTACTTTCGGGCGTGCGCGTCGCGGCCATCGCCGCGATCGCGATCGCGACGTTAGGCGGTTACGTCGGCGGCGGCGGATTAGGCGTCTTAATTTTTAACGGGCTGACGTTACATCAGCCCGCTATGATCGTTAGCGGCAGCATTGCCGCTTCGGTGCTCGCGATTCTTACGGACGGCACGCTTCGATTTGCAGAGCGCGCCGTCCGGACGTAACTAGATGACTTGGATCTTCGCCATCATGCCGCTATCTTCGTGGTCGACGATGTGGCAATGGAAGACGAACGTACCTTTGATGTTTTTATCGCGGAAATCCAGCAACGCATCGATATAGCCCGGCGTGCCGTTGAGACCCCGCTTGCTGCGATGCGGGATGATGACGCTATCCGCCCAGTACGGATGTTGCACCTTAACGCCGTTAATCGAGGTGACCAAGAAGTGAATTTGGTGGATGTGAAAGTCGTGAATCTCCTTGGTAACGTTGATGATATGCCAGTGCTCGATCGTTCCGACCTTGGCCGTGAACATCGGCTGATCGTTGGGTTTGAAGTACTTGCCGTTAATGAAGAAATGCACCGGACCTTCGCTAAACACCACTCGCCGCGTGACCGACGGGGCCGGGAGCGCCGACGAATACGCATTGTCCGGAAGCGTGCCCGGGGCGACGGTTAGCGCCATCGGATGCTGCATCCCACCCCGATGCTTCGGCGGGGTGAGGTTGCCCAACACGAGCCCCGGATCTGGATCGCCATTGGGTCCGGTGTCGTAGCAATCGCTGCGGAACTTTGCGCTTCCGCTAGCCGGACCGGTGACGACGAATTCGGCACGTGCGGCCGCCGGAACGATGATGTACTTCTCGGTGATCGTCGAAGGCGTTCCCGGATAGCTGTCGAGGGCGTAACCGTCGACCGCAACGAGTTGCAGCGATTCCCCGTCGATCTCGAGCTTCAACGTCTTGTGGCCGGACGCGTTGACCACGCGGAAGAACTGCTGCTCTCCCGGTGCGATCGTAATGTCGGGATGCAAAGCGCCGTTAAGGGTGGTCGTCAAACCCGTATCGGGACCGCAGGGCGTTTTATTGCTGTGGTTGGGACGCGCGTCGGCCTGCATCGACGGATCGCTATCGTCCGAATCCATGCCTTGCATGCCGTCCATTTCAGTCGGGCTGCCCGGGTTCGGCTGTATCGTGTTACCGATGCCGGTCGAGCGCACGATGATCAGGCGTTCTTTCATTTTGGCGAGCGCCGGAATGTGGCGCTCTAAGCCGTTAACGATGATCGCGCCGGACATTCCGCCTTCGCCGACCTGATAGTTTACGACACCGTGAATATGCGGGTGATACCAATAAAGTCCCGGCTCTTGCCACTTCGGGACGTGCACGACATAGTGCAGCTTCTGTCCGGGTCCGGCCATCGTGTCGAGCACGTCGTCGCCCGGAGCGTTCGGCGAAACGACGAGTCCGTGAAAGTGCAAGTTGATGTCGTCGGACATGCTCCCTTTGACGGGCTGCATTTCGTTGTCGACGTTGACCACGATCGTGTCGCCGGGATTGACTCGGATCGTCGGGATGACGTTGTGCTGTCCCTGATAGTCGAATCCCGGAAATCCGGTAGCCGGATTGATGGTCGTGACGAGGTCGAGCTTCGCGATGCCATTGACCGAACTCACGGTAGGCGGCTGCGGCAGCTCATTGACGTCGACATCCGGGTTCGTGCGACCGTTGGTAACGCCGAACGCGTTTCCGGTGGCCGGTGGGACGAGGGCGCTGGGTCCGCTCGATCCGCCGTTGCAGCCGGCTAACATTGCGAACGCCACCGCAAAAGAAAGTACGCTTCGTTTCATGCCGGGATCCCTCAGTGCGGAGATTGTAAAAGAGGGCGCGGCGCTTGCCGCACCCTCTCACGGTGTACCTAGAACCTGGAGTTTACTTGGACTTCTGGTAGCTGTGGACGCAGCTGCTGGTCGCATTGCTCCACATCGGCTGAGAGGCAAACTGATTCTGTCCGAACGTGTCGTTCTCGATGTCCTGCCACGCGCAGATGTCGCCGATTTCGCCCCACTGGTTGCTGTAATAGCCGCTCGGCGGATTCGGATCGGTCACGGACTCGCCGTACTCGTGGCCTTCGACGATCGTCGTGCCGACGTTTTCGCTGGTCTCGCCGGCCGGCGGCGTGATGATGCCCGCGCCGCAGCTCTGTCCGGCGTCCGGAATGTACGGAAGATTGGTGTACGAGACGAGATTGCCGCTGCTGCTCGTCGCGCTGTGATACGCGCAATATGACGAGCCGAAGCCCGAGCTATTGTGACCGTGCGCCGTAACGACGACGTACGAAGCGTTTGCATCGTAACCGAAGTGCTTCACGCCGAGAACCGATTCGGCCGCAACTTGTCCGTCGGTCGGGTTGGCCGGGATGGCATTCTTGTTGTCCATCCAGAATTTGCCGTTCTGGTTCTTCGGGTTTTTGATGAACTTCTTGGTGCCTTGGTACTGCGTATAGATGTTGTTGTACGGGCTGCCACCGATCGACGCTTGGTACGATTCGAGCAGCTTGGCGACGCCATTCGGATCTCCGGCTTGCTTGAAGCCCCAGAAAATCAGGAACATCTTCGGCTTGTACAGTAAGGCTCCGCCACCGTATACGGCGTTGGAGTATTGCGGACGAGCGTTATTTACGTTATTAACGGTCGGCATGTAAATCTTTTGGTGGGTTTGGACTGCGTCGCTCTGACCGGCGATCGCTGGTCCGGACATTGGGGCTACACCGGAACTGCCGGCACAACCGGCCGCCGCCAGCGTTGCCGCGCATGCGAAGATGCCGGCAAGCCGCGAAACATTATGCATTCGCGAGACTCCTCATTGGGGTTTGAAAGAGGTGAAGGGACTCTCAGTTTTCTCTAAGGGGCCATACCCCCTGTTAACGTCGTACCTATCGTAAACGTCTCGGGCCCTAACGAGCATGGCGCTCGGTTGTATCTTTCGGCTGTAACAGTTGCTCGATCGTACATTGCTCCGGCGCCTTATCCGGGCGCCACCGAATAAGCTTTGAGGCGTGCCTAAATCTTCTGGCCGTGACGTGATCGAACGTAATCTCGACCACGATCGCAGGATCCACCGGCACCCAGGCGGCCGATTGCGGGTCCTTGCGCCAACGGCTCGGACCGCCCGGCGCAGCACCGCTGAACCCGGAGCCGCCGGCCAACGGTTCGAGCAAGGCTGCCGCCCGCTGCCGCTGCTCGGCGCTCATGCTTCCAACAAATCCGACGTGATCGAGTTCGTCGCCGTCGTACAGCCCGAGGAGGAGCGACGCAATCTTGCCATCGGGCGATCGACGAAAGCCACCGACTACGCAGTCTGCAGTATAGATACGTTTGATCTTTACCACCGCGTCGCGCGATCCGAACGCGTACGGCGCGTCGACGCGTTTTGCGATCACTCCGTCGAGCCGTGCGGTATCGCCCGCGAGCCATCGACGCGCGATGTCGACGTCCGTCGTTGCCGGCGACGGTGCGAACGTGCCACCGTCTGCGAACGAACGCGCAAAGCGCTCGAGTTCGATGCGACGGCGTTGTAGCGGCCACTCGTAACAACGTTCGCCGCTAGCATTCACGAGCAAATCGAACGCGGCGTAACGAGCCGGAGTCTCGACCGCTAATCGCGCGACGCGACTGGCCGCCGGATGGATTCGTTGCAGCAGCGCGTCGAAATCGAATCCGGCGTCGAGTTCGATGTAGATCTCACCATCGAGTACGAAGCGGCCGGCATCGACGGCCAACGCAGCTGCAACGAGCTCGGGGAAATAGCGCGTGAGCGACTGACCCGACTTCGATTCCAACTCCACATTACCAGCGCTGCGAAATACGAGGCAGCGAAACCCGTCCCATTTCGGTTCGTACTGCCATTCGTCTCCGATCGGAATCTTTGCAGCTTGGCGCGATTCCATCGGCTCGACGGGCGGCTGCAAGGGCAGATCGTCAAACGTCGACATCGAGTTTCCTCGCTATGGAATTCGCTTTACGCTTTGATCAGTAGCCGGACGCCAAATCGCTTTTGCCGATCGTGCCACGTCTTGCCGGCTGTAAAGCCTGCGGCGGCGCCCAAACGCGCGACATCGTCGTCCGAAAATTTGTATGAAGATTCGGTGTGAAGGAGTTCGCCCGCCGCAAAATTGATTTCGATGCCGGCTTTGCGCAATAGCACCGTTGCCGGCGCCTGCGCTTCGAGAAACGAATCGACGCTGCCGCGACTGTGGTCGTAGCGTACGATGTGTTTGAAGTTACGCAGATCGAAGTCTGCATCGAGCTCGCGATTGATGCGCGCCAACACATTTTTGCTGAATGCGGCGGTGATGCCGGGCGGGTCGTCGTAAGCGCGCTCGAGCATATCGACATCTTTCTTGAGGTCGACTCCGAGCAGCAGCGCATCCCCCTTACGCAGTGCACCAGCCAGTAACTCGAGAACGCGCATCGCGTCCGGCGGTTCGTAGTTGCCGATATTTGCTCCCATGAACATGGCAAGCGTGCGCCGTTCGAGTTGCAGTTTTGGCGACGCTAGCACATCGAAGTAGTCGCCGGCGTACGCGCGGATCGATAGCTTTGGAAACGACTCGACGAGAGCTAACGACGACGTACGTAACGCTTCGGTCGATATGTCGATGGGACTATACCGCAAACGATCTTGTACGCGCAGCGCTTCGGCGATCAGTACCCGCGTTTTTGCGGCGCTGCCGCTTCCGGCTTCCAAAAAGTCGATGGGCTCGCCCAGCATCCGGACGATTTCCCATCCCCAGTCGCGCAGAATCTCGGTCTCCGCCGCCGTCAGATAATATTCGGGCATACGCGTGATCGCGTCGAACAACGCCGATCCGACATCGTCGTACAGATACTTGGATGACAGACGCTTGGGTGAGGACGTCAGTCCCTCCGTTACGTCGCGGGCGAACGATCGGGTAGCGTGTGAACGCGGCACCTCGATTAGTTCGAAACGGTCCGAGACCGCGGGGTCGGCGCTTGGCATAGGCCCTCCGTGCGGCGGATTATACCACGGCGACCGCGCGGACAACCTGCAGGCCCCTGTTTGACTGCTAAATTTTGCGCAGGCGCGATTGCCGGTACCCGTAAAACGCGTAGATCACGATGCCGATCGACAACCATGCGGCATAGCGAATCCACGTGGCCGCTTGCAGACCCGTAATTAGATAGAGGCATGCGACGGCCCCGGCGATCGCAATGACCGGCAACAGCGGCGCACGAAACGGGCGTACGGCCGATGCATCGGTAATTCTTAATAGTAATACGCCGCCGCAAACGATGGCGAATGCTGCCAGCGTTCCGATGTTGACGAGCGTGAGCAAATCGGTAAGCGGCAGCACGGCGGCGAGAATCGCGACCACGCAACCGGTAATCAGCGTCATGCGGGCCGGCGTGCGAAATCTCGGATGGATCCGCGCGACACCGGGCGGCAACATCCGGTCGCGCGCCATGACGTAGAAGATGCGCACCTGTCCGAGCAACGACGTGAGCATGACCGTCATATTGCCGGCTACGCCACCCAACGCCACGATCCAGTAGATCGCCGAATTGTGATCGACCGCCGACAACGCGTCGAGCATCGCCGCGCCCTCGGATAAACGATCGTACCGCACGACGCCAACGGTACAAACCGCGAGCGCGACGTACAACGCCCCGCCGATGACGAGCGCCAGCAAAATACCGATCGGCACGTCGCGCTGCGGATGTTTTGCTTCTTCGGATGCGACCGTGACCGTATCGAATCCGATGTATGCGAAGAACACGAGCGCCGTGCTCGACAGCACGCCGCTATATCCCATCGGCGCGAACGGAACCAGATGCGTTGGCCGCACCGCGTGCGCCGTGACCGCGACGAATACCAGCATAGCAACTATTTGTGCCACGACCAGCGCACCGTTGACGGTCGCCGATTCACGAATTCCAATCGCGACGAGCAGCGTGATCATCAGCGTAACCAGCGAAGCGACGACGTCGATTTGCCAATGGGCCACGCCGACGTGCGCGGTCTGCGCCCAGAACGGTAACGAGATACCGCTTCCGGCGAGACCGTGTTGCAGATAATCCGACAGCGACGACGCCGTCGGCGCTAGCGACAATCCGTACTCGAGGATGAGATCCCAACCGATCACCCATGCGACCAGCTCGCCCAGGGTCGCGTAGGCGTAGGTATACGCGCTGCCTGCGACCGGAACCATCGATGCGAACTCGGCGTAGCACAGTGCGACGCAGGCGCACACCAAACCGCTCGCGACGTACGCCGCGATCACCGCCGGACCGGCCGCATGCGCGCCGGCGCCGAGTGTTGGAAAGATACCGCCGAGCATCGTCCCGAGGCCGATCGCGGCGAGCGCCGGCCATCCGAGCGCACGCCGCAATGCCGGGCCATCGCTGCGGCCCGAAATCGACTGCAGCGGCTGGCGGGCGAATAGCCGCGCGAAGCCGCCGGTCACGTTATTTCTTCGGGCAGAGTTCGCTGATGGCGGCCGTCGCGTTCGGATCGGCCGGCGTATCGGCGCGATGCACGTAGACGGCGAAGTACGTCGCGCCTCCAGTGGTCGTCATCACGGTCGTCGCATCGATGTCTCTGGACGTTCCATTCGACTCGCTCTTTGCTCTCAACGTAAACTGTTGAGCCGGTTGATTGTCGCAGATGGTGAGATCTTTACGCGATTCGATCTGCGCGTCCTTAAGGTTGGCCGACTGAAACACGTCGGAGGTATTAATCGGCTTCGGAGAGCGGTACAGCATCAACACTTCTCCGTCGCGCGGACTCTTCCAAAACTGCATGAAGCCGGCGATCCCGGGAGACGAGCTCCAGTTCTTTGGGGCTTCAAACGTAATGTTTTCCGCGGGGCTCGAGGTCAAGCCGCAACCGCCGGTTAGCAGCGCCGCCGCTGCGGCGGCGATCGAAACGATTCGATTCATGTAACTCTCCTTCGTAGCTGCGCGCGTCGTTCAACCAAGCGAGGGCTAGTGCCTCGAACGGTGCGGTGGATGCTCGTACGATCGAATGCGCGCCCACCGGTCGAAAATCGTGGCGATGTAGTCGATCGTTTCCGGATACGGCGGAACGCCGCGATACTTCGCCACGGCGCCCGGACCCGCGTTATAGGCTGCCAGCGCCGCCGAATAGTTATCGACGTAGCGGCCGGCGTAGGCCACGATATAGCCGTGTAGCAGTGCCGCCGCGCCATCGATGGCTTGCTCGGGGTCGCGCGGGTCGAGCCCAATTCCCGCAGCCGTGGACGGCATGAACTGCGCGATGCCGATGGCCCCCGCCGAGGACACCGCATCGGCATCGTAGGCCGATTCTTGCAGTAACGTCGCGGCCAAAAATTCGGATGGCAAGCCCCGTTCCCGGGCAGCGTCAGTTGTGCGTATGGCGAGGTGCAGCGCTTCGACCGGCTCTATACGCGAATTGGTGTGCAACAAGGCGCGCGCGATCGCCAACTCGGCAAAGGTCGTAGGGCCGCCATCGCGCAGCGGAGCCGCGCCCTTCAACGGTTCGAACGATATTGTATTCGGACGCATTCGAACGTAATTTGAAAGACGACTGAGCCGGGCGGGCGGCGAAGACGCACCTTGCCCCGATCCGCAACTTGCCGCAGCTAAAACGAGTATCAAAGGAGCAAATGCTTTCATCGATATCGAGCACGATTGTAGCAGCCGCCCTCGTGCTGATCGCCGGCGATTTTGCATCCACATTTTTCTACCACGTTCCACAGCATCTGTGGTTCACGCTGCACCTGCGAACCCATCACGACAAGCGCCGTTCGTACTGGGACCACGCGGTGCTGTCGATCGATCCGTATGTGATGCTCGACGGCATCTTGGGAGCGGTCCCGTACCTATTGATCGCGGCAGTGGTCTGCCGGTTGTCATGGCCCGGAGCGCTGCTCGGTCTGGGTATCGGCCAACTGCACGTCTGGTGGCGGCACACGACCCAAATCGGCTGGGAAACTCCAGCGGCAGTCCAGCGCTTGCTTCGCCCCTTAGGGGTCGTGCTGCCCGAGGACCACGAGGGCCACCACCGAAATCCTGAGATCGAGTTTGGCGATATCTTTCGCTTCTACGACGCTCCGGCTCGAGCACTCATCGCCTTTTTGGCGCCGACCAGCCGGCGAACGCGAAACGCCAGCATACGGCGGTCTTCCAGGAAGGCGCCGGTGCGAGCCTAACGGGAGAGCGAATGACCAATCGGGCGATGTTCCTGATCTCCGATACCGGCGGAGGCCACCGCAGCGCGGCCAATGCGATCACCGCGGCGCTGGACGAGATCACCGAACCCGCCTTCGAGCACCGGATCGACGACGTCGCCGCGCACTGCTCGTTCCCGCTCACCCAACTCGGTTTGGGCTACAGTATGGCCCTACGGTATGCGCCACCAGTCTATGGAGCGCTGTATTACGCGACCAACGGCCGCCGGCGATACAAAGCGCTCATCCGCTTCTGCGAACCACTCTACCGCGAACGTCTCCGCGACCTGTTCCTGGATTACAAGCCAAATGCCATCGTCTCGGTGCATCCGCTGCTCAATCACGCGGCGTTACGAGCGCGCGCCGACGCAGGCATGCAGCACGTTCCAGTCATCACGGTCATTACCGATCTGGGCAAGGTGCACGAGTCGTGGCTGGTCCCGGACGCCGACGCGATCGTCGTGCCGGCCCGCGAAGTCTACCAGCGCGCACTTTCGCGCGGCGTGTCCCCATCAAGGTTACGGCTGCTGGGACATCCGATCCATCCGAAATTCGATGACGTGACCGGTACCAAGGCGCAACTGCGAGCGGCCCTGGGTTTGCCCGAGGATGCGTTCATCGTGATGCTGATGGCCGGCGGAGAAGGCGGCGGAAAACTGCTTTCCACGACGCTGGCTTTGGCTCGCGCGCGCTTGCCGATTCATATGGTGGTCGTATGCGGCCGCAACGATCATATGAAACAGAAGCTGACCGAAATGTCGGCCGGCCTGCCGACGCCGATCGACGTGCTTGGCTTTACGGACCAAATCCCGGAATATTTCCGCGCGGTCGATTTGCTGGTAACCAAGGCCGGCCCGGGCTCGCTGGCCGAGGCCAATGCAGCGCACCTGCCGGTCATCGTGTACGACTACGTGCCCGGTCAAGAACGCGGGAACGTCGATTTCGTGCGCCACAACGGCCTGGGTGCGGTGGCGTTGTCGGGAGCGCAAGAAGTCGTCGGCGCGGTGGCCGCGATGCTGCGCAAACCAGAACGGCTGATCGCGATCCGGCACAATCAAGAAGTCGTCGCACCGCGTCGAAGCTCGCGACGAATCGCGGCACTCATTGCGCAGATGGCGCGCGACGGCACGCTGCCGGCGGAAGACGAGCTCGACCAAGAGCCGCTTCGCCAAGTCGCCGGCGTTTAGCCGGGCGTCGCCGCCGACGTCGCAGCAGCCATCAATCCACCTCGAAAGACCATTTCAGCAGCGCCGGCTTGACCGGCGTTATTGCCGAGTTGCGCGATCACGATTCCCGTCGTCCCGCGGGGCACCATCGTCGTAAGATCGTCTACGCGTCCGGCGACAGCATCGATCAAGAAATCGCCGGCCGACGACATTCCGCCGCCCAACGCGATACGTTTCGGATTCACGAACGAGATGATGTTGGCTAACCCGATCGCCATATCCGACGTATAATTTTTCCAAGCAGCTAGCGCGTGCTTATCGCCAGATTGCGCCGCTTTCCGAATTTTCTTCGAGCTCAGCTTTTCGCGTGGAATGTCGAGCATCGTGCTGCGCGGAAACGAAGGTGCAACTGCGAAGGCGTGCCGTATCAGGCCGGTTCCGGATGCCTGTGCTTCAAAGCAACCGATCTTTCCGCAGGCGCATACGAAGCCGTCGTCCGGACGGATTTGATGGTGTCCGATTTCACCGGCGCCCCAACGATTACCCAACAGTAGCGTGTCGTTTGCGACGATTCCGCCGCCGATGCCCGTGCCGATCGTCAACATCACGAAATCGCCGGTTCCACGCCCAGCGCCGAAGGCGTGTTCGCCCAGCGTCGCGCAACGTGCGTCGTTTCCGACGAACACCGGCAATTTAAAGCGCGACCGTACGGCGCCACCGAGCGGCTCGTTGGTCCAGCCGAAGTTCGGGCTATACAGCACGGCACCCGACTCGGCGTCGATGTTGCCGGGCGATCCGATGCCGATGCCGGCTACCTTCGAACCGGCGTCCTTGAGGGCCGCGGTAACCTGCGTACTCAGCGCCTCCACCACCGCGTCGAACGCGAGGTCGTCGAGGTCTTGCTCGTGCGCGGCGTGAATCGTTCCGTCCTCGGTGACGACCGCCGCAGTAACGTGTGAGCCGCCTAAATCGATACCGATTGCAGTTCGCATGCTCGTATTGTTTGCGGCGGCCACAGGCCGCACCCGCAGAGCGGGGGAATCGGAATACATAATGGAGACGATCGACCTCATTAATCTTCGCGCCTATGCGAAACGCACGGGCCAGCCGACGCACCCCGAACTGCTCGACGCGCGCCCGATCGATCACGTCAATAAGATGGAGATCGACGAAGAACACGTCACGCTCGAGTTCGACGAGAAGACCACGAGATTCTATAACGCCAACGAAATCACGAAGCGCGAATGGATTTATAAATATAACGATGACGCCGAGTTCGTGCGCGCAGTTGGTAAGGTGATCGATCTCGCGCGCAAGCGTTTCAAGGAAATGCCGGAAAATATTGCGTGTCCGCCCGGATGCGCCGAGTGCTGCAGCGGTTACGAGCCGTTCGTCAGCAGATCCGACGTTCAACGGCTCGCCGATCACTTGGGTATGACCTACGACGACGTTCTTAACGAATACGTGGTTCAGCGTGAGTCGGCCGACGGCTTCCACGTGGGTTGGCTCCGCAAAGTCACCGAAGACGTGGCCGACAAGTGCGTATTCTTAATGGGATCGCGCAGTGGGCGGTATTACTGCGGCGTTTACGAAGGCCGGCCACACGATTGCCGCGACTTCACGCCGATCGGTTGTGACGACGTCGACGATTCGCTTCCGCGCCGGACCGATTGGAAACTGGGACCGGAGTTCAAACCGAAACATCCCGGACGTTCCAAGAACGGAAAACGCCTGTAAGGCATGCCGAGTCTCGGAGCTCACGCCGTCCGGATGATGATCCGGGTGATGCATGCCCTACCCGTCGCCCGAAAACTGGGCGGTCCGGGGATGGTATACAAATACCGGCGTGTCATCGGTCGCGGATCGCTGCTGTTCGGCCGCTTGCCGCGCGGCGTCACTCGACTTACGGTAAACGACGTCGACGCCGGCGTGCGTGGCGAGTGGATTCTTTCCGATAGTAGCGCGAACGCACGTGCGGTCGTGTATTATCTTCACGGCGGCGGCTTCGTAGCCGGATCGCCCGCGACGTATCGCACGCTTACCGGCGCGTTCTGCCGGCGCTGCAACGTGCGCGTGTTTGCACTCGATTATCGCTTGGCGCCCGAGCATCGGTTTCCAGCCGCGGTCGACGATGCAATCGCCGGGTATCGCTGGCTGCTCGCACAAAATGTTCCGGCGGGCGATATCGTTTTCGCCGGCGATTCGGCGGGCGGCGGTTTGGCGCTTTCGGCACTCATCGCTTTGCGCGATGCGGGCGATCCGCTACCGGCCGGCGCCGTGCTCATCGCTCCCTGGGTCGATCTCACCACTATTGCGGTTCGCAGGCCGGATACGGCAGCGGTGCCGTTGCGTGGGTCGGAGCGAGCCGCACAAGAGTATGTCGGCGACCGCCCGCTCGACCACCCATTAGCTTCAGGAATTTATTCCGATCTCAGCGGTTTGCCGCCGGTGATGATTCAGGCGAGCAATGGAGAGATGCTGCGCGACGATGCAGTTCGTCTCGATGCAAAGGCGCGCGGTGCCGGCGTCGAATCTAATCTACGGCTATGGGACGGCGTTCCGCACGTTTGGCACATTTTCGCAGGTTTGCGAGAATCGCGCGAAGCGTTCCGCGATATTTCGGCCTTTATCAGCTCCGTACTTCGAAAGGACTAATTCATGAATTCATACCTACGTTGCGCGGTCGCGGCGCTCGTCATCTCGGGACTCGCCTCGGCAGTCCCAGCGGTTGCTGCCGACAGCATGTCTACGATGGCCACGGCCACGGTCAAACTCGCCGCGCAAAACGGCTCGGGCGAAAACGGCACCGCGACGATTACGGAAGTCACCGGTGGAGTCAACGTGGTCATCGACCTCAAAGGCGCACCGGCCACGGCGCAACCGGCGCACATTCACACCGGCGCTTGCCCCAAACCGGGCGGCGTCAAATATCCGCTGACTAACGTCGTCGCCGGCGCTTCGAAAACGATGATCAAAGGCGTTACGCTCGCCGAGCTAACGGCATCGCCGATGTCGATCAATGTGCACGAGAGTGCGGCAGACATTCAAAAGTACGTCTCCTGCGGCGACATCACGAAGTAACGTAGTGGAAGGGGCCAGCGCGGCGTCTCGCTTCGGCGAACCCGAGGAAGCGGCGCTTCCGGAGGATATTCGAAGCGTTTACGAAGCGAATCGCGCGAAGATCGGATTCGTTCCGAACGTCTTTCGCGCGTACGCTCTGCGCCCCGAACATTTCCGCGCCTTCATGCAGTACCACGACGTGCTCATGAAGGGTGCAGGCGGTTTGTCGCGCGCCGAACGCGAGGCGATCGTGGTTGCGGTGTCCGCCGAAAACTGCTGCCAGTATTGCATGACTGCCCACGGCGCCGCTTTGCGCATTCTCGGCAAAGATCCTCAACTGGCCGAACAGATCGCTAACAACTGGCGTACCGCTCGAATCTCACCACGCTGGCGTGCGATGCTGGCGTTCGCCTCGCGCGTCAACGAACCGGGGTTCGCCGCGAGCGACGATGAGATCGCGGAGCTGCGCAGGGCCGGCTTCACCGATCGGACCATTTGGGATATCGCGGCGATCGCAGCATTCTTTGGATTCTCGAATCGCATGGCGGGCTTGATGGATATGCGCCCCAACGACGAATTCTACACGATGGGCCGCTAAGTACGGTCAATGAGCGACAGAAAAGACGGTAATCAAAAACTCGAGCGCGGGATTCGTACCGACCTCATCATCGCGCTCTGCGCACTGATGATTTCGAGCGTTGCGGCTTGCGCCTCGTGGTGGCAAGCCCGATTGCTGGTGGCTCAGACCGAGGTTCTGCAAGAGCAGCTCGGCGCGCAGGTTTGGCCGTACGTTTCGGATTCCGAGGGCATCAGCGGCAACACCGTCAGGATTCAACTCAGAAACGACGGGCTCGGACCGGCAATCATGCGCAGCTTTTCGATTTCGGTCGATGGCAAGGAGCAATCGAGTTATATCGGCGTGCTGCACGCGCTGTTGGGGCCGAACCTGATCAAACGGAGCCCGGTTGGCGACACGATGGAGATATCGATCGACAGCGGCAGTCCCGGAATGGTGATTCGCCCCGGAGAGAATGGTCTCGGGTTTTCCATTAAGAGCAAACATTTTGCAACGCAGCTTTTAACTGCTTCCCGGCGCATGGGCTTCAAACTTTGCTATTGTGCAATTATTCCGGGCAAATGTTGGTTGTTGTCGTCGGCGACGAGAATGGGGAATCCGATCGAACAGAAGTCATGTCCGGAGGTCACAAACGACCTCATGCACACCAACGCCGTTGCAGAACTAACGAATCACAATTTTTAAACTTCGTTAGCGATCTTTTTTAAGGCTCGCCTTCACCTGCCAGGGCAGCGGCGGAACGGACGAAGACGGACCGTCCGTTTTGGGTAGGTCGGGCGGAAGGGTGAAGTCGGGCCGCCTCGCTCCTTCCCGTAAGCTGCCGATCGTGAAGCGAATCACGCTCGTTCCTCCCCATTCTTTAGGGTGATCGAACCCTCGCGCTTCATGACTCGTTCCTTTCGACCTTGGCTTTTCTCGTATCGTCAATTATTTCCGAGGCTTCGAGCACCTCCATCGTAAGCACGTCCTTTATCGGTACGTAGAGCCCCGTTTGCCCGTCCATAGCGCGCACGAAAGCACGACGGGCAAAACAAACACCGTGATGAAAAGTTCTATCGCTTGTACGCCAGCCGCCGGCCAGGCGGTCCATCTCGTTGGCGGCAACATCCTGTGGCTTTTGCTCGCCTTGAGGTAGGCGAAGCTGACCGATTTTCCAAGCAATGAACCCAGGAAGTATGAATGCCGTGAATACTAGCACGTTCGCCGGACCTAACCACCCCGAATCGACTGGCATCTCATGGTCCGTGCCCGAGTTTGCGGGTGGAGAGCCGCGTCTAGCTTGCTATGGCCCTCGCGAACGTTGCGGCATCGACGTTGCCGCCGCTGATGACGACGCCGACGCGTTTACCGGCGAGCCCGGGAATGCGACGTTCGAGCATTGCGGCAAGACCGGCGGCACCGCTCGGCTCCATCACGAGCTTCATGCGCTCGAACGCAAAGCGCATCGCGCGCAGCAGTTCGTCGTCACTTACGGTAACGACATCGCTGACGTGTGACCGCGCGATCGCGAACGTGTGCTCGCCAGGCTGCGTGGTGCGAAGCCCGTCTGCGACCGTTGTGGGCACGGGTATCTCGATGCGGTCGTCGGCGCGCATCGAACGCGCGAAATCGTCGCCGGCTTGCGGCTCGACGCCATAGATCTCGATCGACGGATCGATCCCGTGCGCCGCGATACTCGTTCCGCTCATCAAACCGCCGCCACCGACCGGTGTGACGATCGCGTCGAGCTCGGCATCTTCCACCAACTCCAGGCCGACGGTTCCGGCACCCGCGATGATGCGGGGATCGTCGAACGGTGGAACGGCGATGGCCTCGCGTTCGTCCGCGATACGTTGCGCCAAGGCTTCGCGATCGTTGTTATTGCGATCGTAGAAGACAATCTCTGCGCCGTACTCGCGCGTCGCTTCGACCTTCACCGCCGGTGCGTCGCTGGGCATCACGATCGTCGCCGGCATCTCGAGCAGACGCGCGGCCAGCGCGACGCCTTGCGCGTGGTTGCCACTCGAAAATGCCACGACACCCGCGCGGCGCTGCGCTTCGCTCAGTTGCGATAGGAAGTTATAGGCGCCGCGAAACTTGAACGCGCCCATCCGCTGCAGGTTCTCGCACTTCAGCAGCACGACCGCGCCGCAACGCTCGTCCAACGTCCGCGAACGAGCGATTGGGGTGCGATGCGCGATGCCCGCGAGCCGCAATGCGGCCGCACGAACATCCTCGAACGATACGGCCATGCGGTTTGATTCCGCTACGTTAGGATGCGGCTGCAGGCTGTGCCGACGGTTGGGCCATGTGGAAGTTCCAGTTCACGACCTTGCCGTTTTCATCGAGTTGCATGTGCTCCACGTACGCGTGCTTTTCGAAGACCAGGTTGAAGCAATGCCATCCGGGGGCGCACCCATCGGTAAACTCCTTGATTGACTTCAACTTGCCCTGGGCGTTCAGTTCGTCGGACCATTCGGCGACCTTGATGCGCGGAATCGTAACGCCTTTCGCGATATCATTCTGAACCGGTCGCAAATCGTTGTTGATCACCGCATGCGTGATCGAATCGGCTTCGCGCTCGTTCTTATTTTGGAACGAACATCCGGCAACCGATGCGGCGCACGCGACGGCAACGAGAACTCGAGCGAACTTCACTATGAAACGACCTCCTCGGCTATTGCGGAAAATGCGACGAACTGAAGCTGCGGATTCCACTCTTGTGCGAGCCGCAAGCTCCATTCGCTCTCGAACAAACCGACCGGGTGCCCGTCCCAATCCTCGACGAGACGTGCGTTCGACGGCATCTGCGCCGACGCGATGCGCGCGGGGTCGCCGGTTACCCGGCGGGCGAGCGACAGGGCCATGCGATCGAAGACCGTTTTGGCGTTGTATTCCTCTTCCAAACGGTACTTGGCGACCTCGAACTGCAACTCGCCGACCACGGCGAGAATCGGTTCGGTCCGCGTCGAGCCGTACGGGTAGAACACTTGCACCGCTCCCTCTTCGCGCAACTGCGCGATGCCTTTTCCGAACGATTTGTAGCTCGCCGTATCCGTACTGCGCACTAAGGCGAAATGTTCCGGCTCGAAGGAGGGGATGGGTCCAAAATCGACCGGAGCGCCGTCGTACAGCGCATCGCCGATCGCGAAGACACCGGGATTGGCAAGACCGACTACGTCGCCAGCGTAGGCAGTGTCGATCGACGCACGCTCGTCGGCGAACAGTCGCATAGCACGCGACAAGCGCACCTCTTTGCCGGTGCGCGCGTTGCGCACGGTCATGTCGCGCTCGAACTTGCCCGAGCACACCCGCACGAATGCGATGCGATCGCGATGCCGCGGATCCATGTTGGCTTGAATTTTAAAGACGAAGCCGGTGAATTCGTCGTCGCCGGGTCCGACGCGTGACCGACGAGACGGCGGTGGCGCCATCGTTACGAAACGGTCGAGGAATGGGCGCACGCCAAAGTTGGTGACCGCGCTGCCGAAAAACACCGGCGATACTTCGCCGCGCAGCATGGCGTCGCGATCGAATGAAGCGCCCGCTCCGTCGAGCAGCGCCAGACCGTCGCGGAACTGCGCCAGCGTCGAATCGTCTGCTAAGCGTTGCAGCACCGCGTCGTCGCCGGCATCGACAACGCGTTCGGTCGCGCGCGTCGCGCCGTGCGCCGATCGTTCGAACACGTGCAATTCGCGCAGCTCGCGATCGTACACGCCGCGAAACGCATCGCCGCTCCCTAACGGCCAGTTCATCGGATACGCGCCGATGCCCAGCACGCTTTCGAGTTCGTCCAGCAGTTCTAGTGGATCGCGACTCGGGCGATCCAACTTGTTCATGAATGTAAAGAGCGGAATGCCGCGCTCGCGGCAGATTGCAAACAGCTTTTTCGTCTGCGGCTCGACGCCTTTGGCCGCGTCGATCAACATCACCGCGCTATCGGCGGCCAGCAGCGTGCGATACGTATCTTCGCCGAAATCTTGGTGACCCGGCGTATCGAGCAGGTTGAGCGTGTAGCCTTCGTATGGAAACTGCAACACGGTCGACGTGATCGAAATACCGCGTTCGCGTTCGAGCGCCATCCAGTCGCTCGCAGCCTGGCGTTGGCGCTTGCGCGCCGACACTTGGCCGGCAACATGAATAGCGCCGCCGTACAGCAGCAATTTTTCGGTCAGCGTCGTTTTGCCGGCGTCGGGATGCGAAATGATCGCAAACGATCGCCGTTTGGAGACTTCTTCTTCGATTTGATTCACAATTCGATTCGCCAGGCTAGTGTGGTTGGTAGACGCGCAGTTCGCCGCCGCCGCCCGTCGCTCGCAACAACGAAAGCCGGCCGGGCGAACGATATAAGGTCGCGGGCGGCGGGATGCGAAAAGCATCTCCTCCGCGTCGTACGTACACTTCGTCGCGGACCGCGAAAATCGTGCAGTCGGCGAACTTCAACCGTGCCGGCGATGCGACCCGTACCGAACCGACGGGCAGATGTCGGGACAAGAATGCCCGAGGGCCCGTATCGACCGACAGTTGCTCGAAGCACTCCGGAAGCGCCGACAGCGCCCACGGGGCATCGCCGGCTAAGGCCGATGGGAGCGGCGGCGTCGTCGATGCCTGCGGATTGGGCGCGCCTCCCCGCCCGTGGCCTTCGCCGACGTTGATACGCAGACGGTCGCGCAGCCCCCAACCCGCAACAACGATCGCCGTGGCGAGCACTAATACCGTCGCCAAAGCGAGGTAACGAAGCGCTAGCGATCCCCTTTCTGAGCAAACATGCCGGCCGGCATCGACTTGATACTGTCGGTAATCGCTGGCTGTTCCTGCGGATCGCATGCGGTGCTGAAGGGTAGACCTTGGAGCGTAATAAAATGACTAGTATGACCAAAAGAGGCCAGTCCTGAGGGGACCATCGGAGTTGCATCTGCGATGTGCAGCTTCGGCCGATCGGGCTCGGCCGCTACGGCATGCATTAGGAGCCTTTCTGGCCGCCGTCGACGTCGACGTTATGAAGGTCGAGGACGTATTGACGGCCGTCGGTGAGGCACTGGCCAACGTCGTCGAACACGCCTACGCCCACGCCGGCGTTACGGCCACCGAAATGGAGCTGGTCGCGCACACCGAGGACGATTCGGCGCTGTGGATCGACGTGGTCGACCACGGGCATTTCTTGGAGCGGCCGCCGCGCCCGCATCGAGGATTCGGCTTGCGAATCGTCCGCGCCATCGCGCGCGAGGTCTCCATCGACGCTACTGAGAGCGGAACGCGCGTTCGCATGCTCTTCGACCTACGAGGCAAACGAGCCATCGGAGGGTAAGACGCTAGCATGACTATCGTTGTGATCGGGCAAGACGCGCGCGCCAACGCCGCTCGCGAACTGATGATCTCGGGTGGCTATACCGTGACATCGTCCTTCGATGGATCGGTCCCCGATGTGGTGATTTTAGCGAACGGCAAATACGATCTCGGTTTGATCGACGGTGTTGCAGGAACGAGCTCGACGGTGTTAATCGACGCGACCGACAGTCACTTCGACCGTGCCGCGCTCGAAGCAACCGGCAAGCGCTTGGGAACGCAACGATTGGTTCGTGCGCTGCTGGTTCTTCCGCAAGCGGGGGCTAACGTGTTGTTGTGCGCGGACGATCGGGATACGATGCAGATCACACAAACGATCTTTCAAAAATGCGGTTGCGTCCCGACCGATCGCGGGCCGTTGAGCAATGCGGCCGAACTACAACCACCGGATCGCTCGCTCGACACCGAATTCGATTCGCTCAAGTCGGCCAATACGACAACCAACTAAGGCGTGGACCTCCAAATTCACGATCGCGTCGCGCTCGTCACCGGCGCGAGTTCCGGTTTGGGTAAAGCCGTCGCACTATCGCTCGCTGCCGAGGGCGTGACGCTCGCAGTCGCGGCGCGACGCCGCGATCGGCTCGACGAGCTTGTCGAACTCGCCACCAAGGCCGGCGCGGGCGACGCACGCGCATTTGAAGTCGATCTGACCAATCCGGATTCGGTCGTACATCTCGTCGCCGACGTCGACAGAGCGTTTGGCAGGGTCGAAATTTTGGTTTTGAACGGCGGGGGTCCGAAGCCCGGAACGTTTACCACGATGTCGCTCGACGATTGGGACGCCGGCTACCGCGCCGTGCTTCGGTCGATGCTCGAGCTCACGTACGCGATGTTGCCGCAGATGGTGTCCCGCAAATGGGGCCGCATTGTGGCACTCACGTCGTCGTCGGTGAAGCAGCCTATAGCGAATCTCACACTCTCGAACGCCTTTCGCTCCTCGCTCGTCGCGGCGTTAAAAACGCTTTCGATCGAAGTCGCGTCGCAAGGCGTGACGGTGAATTCGATCGCAACGGGCCGCGTCATAACCGACCGCCTTCGCCAGCTGTATCCCGACGAAGCAGCGTTAAATGCGGCTGCGAAAACCCAGATTCCGATCGGCCGCGTCGCAACGCCGCAAGAGTTCGCACCAATGGTTGCGTTCTTATGCAGCGAAGCTGCGAGTTACATTACGGGGCAAACGATCGCCATCGACGGCGGTCTTATCGCTTCGACGTACTAATCAATCCGGCGTTCCGATCCAGCGGCACATCAACAGCAGCAATCCCAAACCGACTGCCCAGGCGATGAATCCCTCGGCGACCGGGCCGATTTCGCCGATCTGCAGCCCACCTTGGCCCAGGCGTGTATCCCGCTCTTTGAGTAATGCTACGTACGCGACGATGTCGTCGACCGTCCTATCGTCGATCGTGTCGCGCCCGAAGCGCGGCATCACGGCCGGACCGATGCGAATCGCTTCGGCAATTTCTTCCGGCGTCGCTTGCAGCAAGGAGGGCGCGACCTCGGCGTAGCCCACCGATGCACCGCGCCCGGAGACGCCGTGACACGCTTGACAGTTATTGACGAATGCTGTCCGGCCGTGAATCGGATTTCCCGAACGGACCACCGGCAACGCCGGACTGCCGCCGCCCGCGCGCACGACGTAGGTGACGACCGCGCGAATTTGCGCGTCGTCGAGCAACGCGCGTTCGTGCAGCGGCTGGCCGGTCGGGACCGCCGCCGGCATGCGTCCGGTGCGCAGCATGAAATCTACGTACGCCGCACCGACGCCGAGCAACGGCGGTCCGTCGGCGGTGCCGTGCAACGAAAGTCCATGGCACGAACCGCAGCGCTGCGCGTAGACGTGCTCGCCATCCAACGTTTGCGATGAAGCGGCGATTGCGACGCAGCACGCTGCCACGAATGCCAGCGCGGCGATAACCGTTACGCGCATGCCGCACCCCGTTCGCGCGCGGCCCATTCCGACGCGACGGCCACGAACGCGGCGAACAACAACGTTCCGCCGCCGAGCCACATGAGTTCGGCCCCCGCACGCTGATCGGCCATCGCACGCGCGACCGATTCGCTCGCTAGATAGTGCGGATATAAAACGTTGCGCGCGCTTTGCAAAACGACCGCTAGAAAGGCGCCCTGAGGAATGGCCAGAAACGGTAGAAGCAATCGCACCGGGTAGGCGACCGGCCGCGGCAGCGAGCCCGACGGTACCACCCAGATCCAAAAGAGAAATGCGCTGCCGATAAACGCGACGTGTTCGAGCACGTGCAGCGCCGGATGTTCGAGTGAAGCCTCGTACAACGGCGTCAGGTGCGTCAGCCACAGCACCGCTACGAACGCGAAGAACCCGGCTACCGGCGAGAGCGCGATCCGCGCGACCTCGCGATGCAACAGATGGCCGAACGTACGAGCGACGGCGGCCGGCGCGACGGCTGCGGCCAGCAGTAACGGCGCACCCAGCAAGATGAGTGGCGGCCCGATCAGCATCAGCGTGAGATGCTGCAGCATGTGCGCCGTAAACGATGCGTCGGCTGCGCGATCGCCCCACGGCGATAGCGCGACCGCCATCGCGAGCACACCTAACGCGAACCAGGCGTAACGCCATGCCGGAAACGCGCGATGCGGCAGACGTTCGCGATATGCCGCCGCCGCGAACGCATACGCGGCGAGCGCTATCGCGCTCAGCAACGCGACGATCACAGGATGGGTTCCTCGTCGAACCCGCCGTCGGCATTCCGGCGCAGGCGAACGCGCGGCGCTGCATGTACGCCGCCTCGTCGCCGCAACTCGCGCGCGAAGGCGTAGGCGATAACGAACGCAACCAGCGGGCCTGCGAAGGCGAAGATACGATACATCGACGTTAAGTACTCAACCGACACATGCAAGAAGTGCGCCTGCACGTCGTCGCTGCCGGCCGCCGTCAGGCCAAACGCAAACGTTAGCAGCGCGACGCCGATGCCGGTACGCACCGGCGCATCGCGCACGCGATCGAGCAGTTGATGCGAACGGCCGTCGTCGGTGGCCCGGCGTTCGATGAACGGCCACAGAAACAGCACTCCGAACAAGACGGCGGGCAGCAGCACGGCCGGAAAAAACGGAGACGGAATCAGATGTCCCCACAGATGGATCGACCAGGGCGGCCCCATGCGCAACGCGCCATCCAGCCAGCCGACATACCAGTCCGGCTGCGCGGGCGACATCGCGATGGATGCCTCGTACGGTCCATACAACCAGATCGGATTGATCTGTACGAATGCACCCAGCAAGACGAGCACCGCAAATGTCGCCATCCCGAGCGCGATCGACTTCGCAGTGTAGGTTGGAAAGAGCGGTGACCCGACGACGTTATCCTCGCGTTTGCCGGTACCGCGAAATTGCGTGTGTTTCTGCCGCCAGACGATGGCTAGATGCACCGCGATCAATCCCGCGATTGCGGCGGGTAAGATAAAGACATGCGTGGTGAAGAGGCGGCCCGTCATGTGCGGGCTCGGAAAGCTACCGCCCAGCAAGAGAAACGACACCCACGTGCCGACCACCGGCACCGATAACGCAACGGCGTCGGCGATGCGCAGCCCGATACCGCTGAGCAGATCGTCGGGAAGCGAATAGCCGGTGAAACCCTCGAGCATCGCGCAACCCATCAACGCGATTCCAACGATCCAGTTGATCTCGCGCGGCTTACGAAACGCTCCGGTAAAGAACACGCGCGACATATGCGCGATAATGCCGGCGACGAATACCAACGCCGCCCAATGATGGATCTGCCGGATCAGCAGTCCGGCGTTGATCGAAAAGCTTAAGTCCATCGTCGACGCGTACGCACGCGACATCGTCACACCGTCGAGCGGCGCGTACGGCCCGTGATACACGACTTTCAGCGGTGTCGGGTCGAAGTTGAGCGCTAAGAACGTTCCGGTCGCCAGCAAGATCGCAAAGCAATAGACGTTGATCTCGCCGAGCATGAACGACCAGTGATCGGGGAACGCCTTGCGCAACGCATGCTTGAGAAAATGCGACGTTCCGAGCCGGTCGTCGAGCCACGTCACGAACCGTTGGACCACGGCTCAACCGCGCTCCCAGAAGCCCGGTCCGACCGGCGACGGAAAATCGCCGCGCGCACGCAAGAAACCGTGCTCGTCGACCGCGATCGGCAGTTGGGGCAACGCATGGTCGGCCGGTCCCGCAACGACGCGCCCGGCGTCGACCACATCGAACAGCGACTGATGGCACGGGCACAGCAGTTGGTGCGTTGTCGCCCGATACAGGGCCACCGGACAGCCGGCGTGCGTGCAGACTTTCGAATACGCGACGTAGCCGTCGACGGCGTCGCCGAGGCCCTCGGGCAATCGTACCAGCATGGTTTGCGATGCCGAATCGCCGACCGCCCCTTCGGGGAACACCGTCACCGCAGAATCGACGTTGAGATCGGTTGCGCGCACCGGCCGTCCGTCGTCCCGCACCAGCAGCAGTCCCGGCGCCCAGCGCGTCTTGAACAACGTTTTTCCGGGCGCCGGCCCGAGCGAGCGGATCGGAAACAATGTCGCCAAACCAAACGCACCGAGTGCGGCGATCAGCAGATTGACCAGCACGCCGCGACGAGACACCTCGGCTTCGCCGTGTTCGAGTTCGGCCACCGCTCCGGCTCGATCCGCCGGGCTCGACGGATACGTGTCGCGCAGATCTTCGGTTTGCTCGCGACCGAGGATCCAGAACGCCCAGCCTAACGCCGAGAGCGTGAAGCCCAACAACGCGATTCCTAGCGCCGCACCCTCAAATTGGGTTCCGGCGTTACGCGCATAGACGATCATAAAACCGACGCTGCCGCCGATCGCCAATAGTAGCGCGGCCGCGATCGCCCGTTCGCGTGCGTTCATCGGATAAGGTAGATCGCCGACCAGAGTCCCAGCCAAACGACGAACACGAAGTGCCAATAATACGAAATGGCCTCGGCGCCGGCCAGATGGTTGGCGCGAAGAGCCGGACTACGCAAACCGAGCCACAGTGCGACGAGCAATCCGACGCCGGCGATCACATGCAGTAAATGAAAGCCCGTGATCGTGTAATAGAGCGAGCCGTAGGCGCTCGAAGCGATCGTGAACGTGTCGTGCGCGTAGCCGTACAATGCGATTGCGATGAAGCCCACGGCGCAAACCATTCCGACGGTCAGCCAGGCGCGCGCCGCGCTGATTCGTTGGCGGCCGGCCGCCCGCGCCATCGCGAACATCACCAGACTGGATACGAACAGCAGCACCGTGCCAATCGTCGAGTCGAGCATGTCGAGATGCACGTACGAAGGCGGCCACGTTCCCGGTGCGGCTTGCTCGCGCAAATCGAAATAGGCGGCGAACAGCGCCGCGAAAAACATCAGTTCGCTGGCCAAAAAGACGACGACGCCGAACACCAGCGGATGGGCGCGGATCGGCAGACGGTCGCGTCGGGCGGGTGTAACGGCGCCGGCAATGGACAATAGCGAAAGCTCCTCGGCGACGTTCTACCCGGCGGCCGCTTGGGTATAACGGCTTCAATGTCCGTCTTCGACCCCGCGACGCTACAGGGTCAGGTGATGCGCGGCGATTGGCTGGTCTTCATCGCGGCATCGGTCGCAGTCGGCGTCGTCGTCTACGCCTTTATCCTGGCGCCACTCGTACTGTGGCGGCGCCGTTCGGAAGCTCTTCCGCCGCAGTTTGCGTCAAATGCCCCGCTCGAAATCGGCGGTGTCGTGGTTTCGCTGTTACTAGTGGCCGGCTTGTTTTACGTGACCTATCGTCGCGAGATGCCGGTAGATGCGGTTTCGGCGCACCCGTTTCAAGTGATCGACGTCACGGGATTTCGCTGGTCGTGGGAGTTCGATTACCCGTCGGGTATTCACATCGTCGGAACGCCGCAACGGCCGCCCGAGCTGGTTCTTCCGGAGGGTGAGCAAACGCAAATTATGTTGCATTCGGTCGACGTCAATCACTCGTTTTGGGTGCCGGCCTTCTTGTTCAAGCGCGACGCGATTCCGGGCATGGTCAATCGTTTCGACCTTACGCCGGTCAAGATTGGCCGGTTCACCGGGCGCTGCACGCAATTTTGCGGCCTCGACCATGCGCTGATGACGTTTACCGTGCGCGTCGTCCCGCTGCCAGCGTATCGCGCCTGGGTTGCGGCCGGCGGCCGGAGCCCGTCGTGATTGAATGGCTCACCACGACCGATCACAAGAAGATCGGCATCATGTACCTCGTGTGGACCTTCACCTTCTTCTGCGTGGCCGGGATTTTGGCGTTGATCATCCGCACGCAGCTCGCACAGCCCGGCCTATCGGTGGTTACGCCGCACGAGTACAACCAGCTGTTTACGTTACACGGCACCGTTATGATTTTCTTGTTCGTGGCGCCGTTTGGGATCGGTCTCGCGAACTATTTGATTCCGCTGCAGATCGGCGCGCCCGATATGGCGTTTCCGCGACTGAATGCGACCGGACTCTGGATGTTCGTTTTCGGCAGTTTGATCGTACTATCGGGCGCGCTTGCTGCCGGCGGCGCGGCGTCGTCCGGATGGACGTCGTACGCACCGCTGTCGGAGATCGAAATCGCGACGGGCGCCGGCCAGGATTTATGGCTGATCGGTCTGCTGATGACCAGCGTGTCGTCGATTCTTACCGCGCTCAACTTCGTCGTCACGATCTTTCTCTATCGCGCGCCCGGCATGACGATGTGGCGCATGCCGATCTTCACCTGGGAAATGGTCGCGACATCGCTCTTGATTTTGATGGCCTTTCCTCCGCTGGCAGCGTGCTTTTTCATGCTGCTCATCGACCGGCATTTAGGCGGTCATTTTTTCGATCCGAACGGTGGCGGCAGCCCGATTCTCTACCAGCATCTGTTCTGGTTCTTTGGCCATCCCGAAGTGTATGTGTTAATTCTGCCGTTCTTCGGGGTGATCACCGAAATCGTGGCGGTATTCTCGCGTAAGCCGGTGTTCGGGTACGTCGGGATGGTGCTGGCGGCGTTCGCCATCGCCGGATTGTCGATGGGTGTGTGGGCGCATCACATGTTCACCACCGGCGTGGTCGACAATCCGTTCTTCTCCGCGGTGTCGTTCCTGATCGCGGTACCCACCGGCATCAAGTTCTTCAACTGGATCGGCACGATGTGGCGTGGCTCGATCGTCTTTACCACCCCGATGCTGTTTGCCATCGGCTTCATGCTCAATTTCCTGGTCGGCGGGATCACCGGCGTGCAGATCGCGTCGCCGCCGATCGACTACGACGTGCACGATAGCTATTTCATCGTCGCCCACTTTCACTACACGATTGCCGGCGGCAGCTTGTTTGCGATCTTCGCGGCGCTGTTTTTCTGGTTTCCGAAGATGTTCGGTTTTCAGCTCGACGAGCGGCTCGGAAAGTGGTCCTTCTGGACGCTGTTCCTCGGGTTCAACTGCACGTTCTTACCGATGCATTTCATGGGCATCGAAGGTATGGCGCGCCGCGTGTACACCTACGCGCCGGTCGAGCACTTGCCGGCGCTCAACGCGATCGCTTCGGCCGGTGCTGCGGTGATGGCGATCGGCGTGCTGCTGTTCATCGCGAATGTGGTCGTCTCGGCGCGTAAACGCGTGCCGGTCGGGGACGATCCGTGGGGCGCCTACACCTTGGAATGGTTGACGTCGTCCCCGCCGCCCGAACACAACTTTACATCGTTGCCCGTCATTCGGTCGGAGCGTCCGGCCTTCGACGTTCGCCATCCCGAGTTGCTGCCCAAAGGAGCCGCATGAAAACCGGCATCTCGTTGTTCGTAAGCTCGGCCGTGTTTGGCATTCTGATCGCAACCGCGTATTGGTTTTCGTCGCACCATGCCGGCGGTACGATTCTGCTTGGACTGATGGCCACTGGTTTGGCTTTTGCGACGCTATGGGCCGTACTCGCCGAACGCGATGCGAATCTTTCAGGCGATGATCCGCACATGACGCAGCGCCAAGCCGGGGGAGAGGATCTCGGCATCTTCACCAGTTCGAGCGCGTGGCCCATTCTGATGGCCTCGAGTGCGGCGGTAGTGCTCTGCGGGATGGTGTGGTCGATCCCGCTGTTGCTCGCCGGGTTGGCCGCCATCGCATTCATCGGTTGGCGGCTGGGCGCCGAAAGCGCGCGCGCCGAGGGTGAACGGTGACGGTCGACGCGGTGGTCGAGGCGAAGAGCGCCGGTCTACATTACGTCAGCGATGCGAAACCGGGGATCCGCAGGGAGAAATTTCGCGGCAAGTTCCGCTACGTGAAGCCCGATGGTTCGACCGTTCGCAACGAAGGCGACCACGAGCGAATCGCGCACCTGGCGATTCCGCCGGCCTACGAAGACGTGTGGATCTCCACCGATCCGCTCGGGCACATACAGGCGACCGGCCGCGATGCGCGCGGACGGAAGCAGTATCGCTATCACGAGCGCTGGCGCGAGGTGCGCGACGCCGCGAAGTACGAGCGGCTGGTGGAGTTTGCGGACGCGCTGCCGGCCATGCGTACATCGCTGGAGCGCGATCTATCGCTGCGCGGCATGCCCAAGGAAAAAGTGCTGGCGGGCGTGGTGACGTTGCTCGAAGCGACGCTGATTCGAGTCGGGAATGAAGAGTACGCGCGCGACAATCAGTCGTTCGGTCTAACGACGCTGCGCAACCGTCATGCCTGCGTCCGCGGCGCAAGCCTGCGTTTCGAATTCAAGGGCAAGAGCGGCCTGCATCACCGGGTCGATCTGCACGACCGCAAGTTGGCGCAGCTGGTCGCGCTTTGTCAGGATTTGCCGGGCCAACATTTGTTTAGCTACCTCGACGATGACGGCAACGCGGTGCCGATCGACTCGTCCGACGTGAACGCGTATATTCGCGAGATCTCCGGCGCCGATTTTACCGCCAAAGACTTTCGGACGTGGTTGGGGACGGTACACTGTGCACAGTGGCTACTCGAACACCCCGCCGAAACGGAAGCCGAACGTTCGAAGAATGCGGCGGAAGCGGTGAAATTCACCGCCTCGCAACTGCGAAATACTCCGGCCGTCTGCCGCAAGTGCTACATCCATCCAGCCGTATTCGAACGCTACCTCGAAACCGGCAAACTTGCGGTACGCAAGAGCCGGCGCAAATCGCAACTGCACCCCGAAGAACGCTTCGCGGTCGACCTCTTACGTTATTCCAGAAAGGATACATGATGGCTAGAGTGACCAAACGATCAGACCTCCCGGAGTCCAAATTCGCGTTTCCGAACGAGCGGAAAGAACCGCTGACCGATGCATCCCACGTGCGCAATGCGATCGCACGGTTCGATCAAACCGAAGGCGTCTCGGATGCCGAACGCGATCTCGCGTTTGCGAAGATCAAGAGAGCCGCCAAAAAGTATGGCGTCGAGATGACCGAGACGCACTGGAGCGAGCTCGGGAAAAAGGCGAGCACTGCGTCGCGCAAAAAAACGACTAGAAAAAAGACGGCAACGCGTAAGAAATCGACCGGCGGCCGCAAGAAAACGACGGGCGCCGCAAGGAAGACCACCGCAAAGAAGACCGCCACAAAAAGGACAACCGCCAAGAAGAAAGCTACGCGCAAGAAGACGACGCGCAAGAAAACTGCGCGGAAGCGCTCTTAGCCGTCGTCGCTTCCCGCGAGCCGGTCATAGACGTAACACGTCACCCAGCCATATACGCAACGCGGGACGATGTCTTCGATCCAAGCGGAAGCGGGCCAACTCGACGGATCGGTTTGGCCCAGCTTCGCCGCAAGCCCCTCGCTGAGCAGCATCGTCAATCCGGCCAGCCCGATACCGGCCCAAAAACACGGTACGCCGCGAACATACGGACGTGCCAGACCGAACACCACTCCCGAACCGGCACCGTCGGCATAGCCTAACAAGGCTGCAATCCCAGCGCGTTGCTGTTTGGTCTTGTTGTCGAGCTCTTCAGCCGGCTTCGCAAATTCTGCGCATCCCGCGAGTTCGGCAAGCGTACGAACCATTTTGTCGGGCAGTTCGCTGGGTGGGCGGCCTCGAATCGCCATATCGAGATAGGTAACGGCGTCGAGCGCGGCCGTTCCGGCCAAGCCGGCCAGCTTGCCGCGAACCATACGCGAGAATACGTTCATTCAAGTCCTCCGCACGATGCGGGGCCGGCTATGCGCGGCTCACGCTCGAAAGTGCTGGGAAATCCGTGACGCCGGCGATCCACAACCGGGCCGCACCGACGGCGAAGTCGCCCATTCCATAATACACGTCGTAGACGTCGTCGCCCATGTCGAGGCGTGGAACTAATCCGGTCGGGAACACGACGTTGTCGACCACGCCGACGCGTTCGGCTTCGGTGGTCGGCGAGATCACCGGTTTGGGTGAGCGATAGACGATGCGATCGGGACGCTCTAGATCGTGGATCACGACGCCCGCGCTATACGACAGCACCGGCGTTCCCAATCGGCCGTTGACGACGTCGACGCCATGGTACAGCGACAGCCATCCGCGCGATGTTTTTACGGGCGGCGTTCCTCCACCGATCTTGATCGAACCCCACGCTGCCACAGGCGACATGACCGTACAGGTTTCGGCGATGCAGAGAATATTGGTGCGATCGGCTAACACGGGATCGAGCGGAATGTATCCGATGCAAATCGATTCACGATCTTCGAACGGCATCGCTTCGATCATCGGAATTGCGGCGCGTCCGTCGACCGCCGAAAGATGTAACATTGGACGATGGTAGACGGCCAAACTGCGCACGCCGCTCGGCGACAGCACCGGCTCTGGGAACATCGCGCCGTCCTTGTCGTCGCCGGTCGCACCTTCGAAATGCAGCAAGCCGATGCGTTCCCAATGGTATGCATCCTTCGATTGTGCGATCGCCAGGCGCGGACCGTTCGGTCCAAACGCGGTGTACACCATGATGTACGCGTCGAGCACGGGTACGAACGTGACGCGCGGGTCTTCGCAGCCGTAGCCCGGTTGCGGCCGCAGCTCATATTCGGCTTGCGGAACGAGCGCGTAGTCTAAGCGCTGGACGTCGAAACGCCTATCGTGTTCGGCGATACGAACCGTGCCGACGCGCGAGATGTTACCGTCTTGCACGCAACGTGGGTAGAGAAGCAGCTCGCCGCCCGGAGCGTGCGTCGCGGCCGGATTGAGAACTCCGCAGGCTTCGTTCGGGCTTCCATCGGGTTCGAGTACCGGGCCGAGCCGATCGATACGGATATCGAGATCGGCGCCGGCCGTCGTTTCGGATTGATTGTCGGGCGAACGCATTGACGCGGCGCTATCCCTTCAGCTCATGGCAAGTAAGTAGTTGCGATCGGCTGGTCACTGGGCGTGACCACATCCACGCGAAGGCCTCGCCGGTAAACGCGGTTCGGAACGATCCATAAAGTGTACGTACGATAGCTGGGCGAGGATTCGCCGCCGTCGCCAGGCTCCTGCTCGAAGGCCACCACCCGAACCCGCTGATCGTTGGCGCGGATCGATTCGATAATCTGTTTGTAACCGGTACGCGTGTGCGGGCCCATGAGAAGAATCACACCGAACTCGCCGCGAAAATGGACTGGGGCGTGCAACCCCTCCTTAGCAAGGTCGACCGTGTTGCGGACGATGACGATTTGATCGGCTCCGGGAACGGTCGTGGTCCCCTGCGCCAGCGTATTGACGCGTACCTCCCGGCAGCCGGTCAGCAGCAAAAGCGCAACCAGCGCCGTCCAGCGTCTCACGGCGGTCGCCTTCGCCCGGCTCACGACGACCGCCCCCTCCAAAGGCGCCTTTTCACAAGCCTCCAATGTCATTGTGCGCGTGCGAAAACAGGGATTACGCTAAAACGAGCTGATGAGGACTTTGCGTCGCTTGGCGCTGGCCGCCGATTTCGTTGCGCTCGCAACCGTGGTATTGGGAAGCTGGACCCGCATCAACGGTGCGGGAGAAACCTGTCCCGATTGGCCGCTCTGTCACGGACGTCTGATTCCGTCGCTGTCGGACGGCACGATCTGGGAATGGGCGCACCGGTTGCTGGCCTTCTCGGTGACGCCGCTGGTCATCGCGCTCTTGGTCGTGGCGTGGCGCGAACGTCGCCGCTCGGCCTTTATCGTGCCTGCGATGACGTTGGTAGCAGCTCTCTTCGTCGTTCAAGTGCTGCTCGGAGCCGCGACCGTCAAATTGTTCAACAGTCCGATGTCGGTCGTGCTCCACTGGGGAACGGCCATGGCGTTCGTCGCCGCGCTTTCGGCGCTAGCAATTTTCGCCTCGGCCGCCGATTCGGACCCGGCGCGCAGCCGCCGGTCGACCGGAATCGCGCCCGGCGCGATCATCGGTACGACCGCCGCAATAACATTCATCACGATGTGCGTCGGTGCGTACGTCAGTTCCAGCGGTGCCGGCCTCGCGTGCCTCGACATTCCCGGCTGCGCCGGTAACGTGATCGTCTACGGCAGCGGGCAGTTCGTACAAATGTTGCATCGCGGGCTGGCGGGCGCCACGCTGCTCCTCGCAGCGGGATCGCTGGCAATCGTGTGGGCCGTTTCCTCGTCGAAGCAGACGCGGGTTGCGGTTTGCACCGGAGTCACGCTGGTTCTCGTGCAAGTATTGCTCGGCTTGTTAAATGTCGTACTTCGCTTGCCTACCGATTTGCGCGAGGCGCACGCCGTCAACGCGGCACTGACCTTCCTCGCGTTCGTCGTCGGCACCGTCTTCGCGTCGCTCGACGCCGCCCGTTCGCGCGCAGCGACGGCGGCCGCTTCGTGAATTTGCGCAACGTCCTCGCCGATTATTACGAGCTTTCGAAACCACGCATCATCTATCTGCTGCTGATCACAACGGCGGCGGCGATGGCCATGGCGGCACACGGCCTTCCACCGATTGGGATCGCACTGTGGACGCTGCTTGGCGGCGCGTTGTCGGCGGCGTCGGCAGGCGCCTTCAACTGCGTCTACGACGCCGACATCGACGGCATCATGCGGCGCACGGTCGACCGGCCGATCCCGCAAGGCCGCATCTCGAAGCGTGCCGGCACCATTTACGCCACCATCGTGGGCCTGCTCGGCTTCGCAATATTGTACGTGTTGGTAAATCCGTTGGCAGCCTGGCTCTCGCTGGCGGGCAACGTGTACTACGTCGTCATCTACACCATGTGGCTCAAGCGATTAACGCCGCTGAACATCGTGATCGGCGGCGCGGCCGGCGCGGTGCCGCCGCTAGTGGGCTGGGCCGCGGTGACCAACTCTATCGGCGGTCCGGCGTTGGGACTGTTCGCGCTGATCTTTTTATGGACGCCACCACATTTCTGGTCGTTGTCGCTCATGACCGAGCTGGATTACGACCGTGCCAAGGTTCCGATGTTCCCCAACGTGTACGGCCGGCCGCGAACGAAACGCGAGATCTTTTACTACAGCGCGATCTTAGTGATCGCGTCGCTGGCGCTGTATCCGTTGCACGTCATGGGTGCGCTGTATTTTGCCGCTGCGGCAGTATTGGGAGCGATCTTTTTGCTCGATGCCGTGCGAACGTGGCGTGAAACCGATGGAACGTTAGCCGCGCGCAGGTTGTTTCGATTTTCGCTGTTATACCTCGCGCTGATGTGCCTGTTCATGGTCGTCGATCGCATCATCGTCGCGTGAAACCGCTGCTCGGCACGCTGGCCGCCGGCGTGTTTGCCGGAGCGCTCGATTTGAGCGTTCTCTCTCCCGCACTGCCCGCGCTGGGCCACGATTTCAACGTTCAGACCGCCGACTTGGCGTGGGTGTTTACGTTGTACTTGCTGGTCACCGTCGCTTCGATCGCCATCGCTTCCGCACTGGCCGACCGATACGGACGGCGTCCAGCGTACTTAGGCTGCATCGCGCTCTTTGCCGCGGGCAGCATCGTGGCGATGGCTGCGCCGAATTACGGCGTGTTTCTGTTCGCGCGCGCGTTGCAGGCGTCAGGTGCAGGCGGCATTTTTCCAGTCGCGACCGCCGCGATCGGCGACGTCGTGCCGCGCGAACGGCGCGGGGCTGCACTTGGAATGGTCGCCGCCATGTGGGGATTGGCGGCCGTCATCGGACCTTTGTTCGGCGGTGCGATCGCCCACTACGTATCCTGGCGTTGGATTTTTTTGCCGAACGTGCCGCTGGCGGCAGTCGTCTTCTGGCTTGCGATGCGCTACGTCCCGTCGTTCGCGCCGCGCAAACGGCAGCCGGTCGACGTCTTAGGATTAGCGCTTCTGTGCGTTGGGTTATTAGCCCTGACCGACGGCTTGATCGAAGCGCACGTCGTGCTCGGCACCGGCAGCATAGTGGTGCTCGCCGGCTTTTGGTTGTGGGAATCGCGCGGTGCGCGTTTTCCGGTGGTCCCGCCGGTGTTGTTGCGCAACGCGCAGCTGGCTAAAACGTACGCTCTCGAGATCGCGATCGGCATCCTCGAGGGTTCGCTATTTTTCGTTCCGACCGTATTAGTCGGCGCGCTGCACGTGTCGTATATCGCCGCCGGCTCGATCGCCGCGCTCGGCGCGTTGGCATTCGTGATCGTTATTCCGATGGCGGGACGCGCACTCGACCGCGTAGGAAGCCGCGACGTGTTGTTAGTCGGCACGGTCGCAGTGGAAGTGGGGCTCGGCTTGTTCGCACTCGGCTTTAGCTCGATCTGGTTGGCGGTGCTCGCGATGCTGGTTGCCGGCGCCGGTTTTGGTGCGCTGCTGGGCGCGCCAACGCGGTATATCGTTACCAACGAAACGCACGAACACACGCGCGCAATCGCTGTCGGACTGCTGAGCCAATGTTTGATCGTAGGGCAGATCGTCGGCTCGTCGTTAGTAGGCGGCATCATCGGCCTGGCGACACAAGAAGTCGTTGGCTATCGCGAAGCCTATCTGGCATTTTGCGCCGTCGCGCTCGTTGCTCTGGCGTTAACGACCGCGCTGAAGTCGCGCCGGCAAGAACGCCGCGAGCCGATCGGAGAAGCGGCTTAGCCGGGCGGTATGAAACGCTTCGGCCCGCTCGACCGGCGTGCGCTCGGGCTGGCGCACCGGGCATGGACCGAACGCGAACGGGGCATCGTCGCGCGCGGACTGAGTGGCCGCATGGCGATCGCCATAGAGCCGCTCGTCGGAGCGATATTTATGGTCTTGCTCACATGGGGTATCGTGTGGCGCGCGCATCACGTCGCCAGCGATGCGACGCTAGTAAAGATCGCACCGATATTCGCGATCGGCGCGATCGCGTTCGCCGGGTATTTCGTCGCGGTGCTGGTTGCGCCGATCGCAGCTTACATGCAGACGTTCAAGCCGATCTATATTTTAGACGGCTACGTGCGCTATCGCGACCGCGACGCGCAATCGCGCGACGACGCCTGCGGATACGTCGCCGCATTATTTCCGGATGCGTCGGTCGCATGCGAATGGGAATTTCTCGGAACGATTGCGCTGGCCGAAGCGACGATTCCATCGATGCTCGAGTTCTCGACGTATGCCGGGATCCACAAAATCGACGGAAAACCAACCGGTGTGTTACCAGATGGCGATCTACCGGCGCTCGCAATCGGCATTGCGCGCGAACGGTTTCGCAAGTAAATTTAGCGATTGGTCCATTCGGTTCATTGCTTGCACGTGCGGCTTTACAAGTAGCGGTCCCTAACACCAGGCGATCTGCAAGATACCATCAGCTTGCTTCGTGCGCAAAGCATGATAATAAGAGCAACTGAAGAATCATGGCGACCGGGACTTAAGTCCTACGCCGACTTGTGGGTGAGGAGGCCAACACATGGTTCGAGGTATGTTTCGTTGCTTGCCAGCGACGCTGGCACTAGGCGCATTGTGCGCATGTCAAGGTGGATTGAATTCGCAATCCCCCATTCCAGGGCAGTATGCCGGGGCGCAAGCCCTTCCGTCCAGTAAGCCGACCGCGCAGCCGTCAAGCGCTCCAAAAATTCTCGGCTGCCCGTATCCGAGCGGTGACGTGTATCAAACGACGATCACAAAAGCATCGCCGGAATCGATGAGCGCAAAATACATTGCCGCAACACTCGCCGGCGGAGGCGGAGGCGGTTTCCAAGCTTGGGTTAGTCTGCAAGACATCAATTCCGCAACCAACTCTACGCCGCTGGTCACGGTCAAACCCGGGAACAGTTACGATCATCCGTACTCGCCGATCCCGTGGACGTCGAGCTTTTTCATCGAGAAAGACGGCGACCATCACTCCGAAGTGATCAACACGCAGTCGTGTCAGTACTACGAAGGGTACCTGACGTACTACTACCAATCGGGCAACTATTTGTCGATGTTCAATAACGAACACATCGATCTCACCAAGCCCTTCGTGCAACCGCAGAACGGCGCACTTTCAACCGCGACCGGAATTCCGTTAGGCCTGCTGGCGGTTCGACCGGAAGAACTTACTGCCGGCGTGATCGGACATGCGATCGGTTGGAACGCCGTATCGCACTCGTTGAACGGCGTGGCCGGCGCTCCATGCGTTTCGCCCGCCGGAAAAGCACACTGCACCGACGGTAACGCCTATAGGGGGCCCGGGAGCGATTCTCCGATGCCGTACGGTTCGCACGCGCGACTAAAATCTTCGTTCGATATCTCCGGTTTCAGTCGCGAAGCCAAGATCGTCGCCCTCGCAATGCAACAATATGGTCTCTACGTGTACGATACGGGTTGCTGCAACGCGATCATCCTCGCGAAAGATTCGAACGGGACGCCGGTTTGGACAAGCACCGACGCAAAGAATCTGTCGACAATCAACCCGGGCGATTTCGATATCGTCTCGCCACCCTAACAATCCGCTACGCACCATCTCCGTGAAGCAGACGGGCCGAAAGGTCCGTCTGCTTTTTTACATTTTCCCAGGGCAGGACGTCGCCGCTAACCGACGCGCCGGCTTTAGCGGTTTGAATTGTGGTAAGCGTATAGGAGAGCCAAGGTCGTACCGATGATGACGAAGACGACGGACCCGATGGCAGCGCGACGATTGCCCGCGCGCCAATATTCGAAGACACCAAAGATAAAAACAGCCAGTAAAATCAGCGTCCGCAGGGGTTCCCAACGAATCGCTCCGCCCGCCAAAAGGCCGCCGAGGACGACGAACATTCCGATGTTGCGTAGACGCCGCTCGGACATCGTCGTCTACGCGAGCGCGCAGTTACTCGTGGAGCGCACCGAGGTCCACACGCATCGAGGAGGCCGCCGGCCAATGATGGCCGTTGCCTGAAAGCAATACCACCGATGCGCCGATCCCGAAGATCATGGCAAGGCCAACGATCGCCGAGTACAAAATCGATTTCGGAATGCCCTTGGTTTGCGGGACTTGACTAAAATCGAGATACTCTGAATCCGGTACGATCATCTCTATGCCTTCCCGAAGTTTCCGAGCACGCCCGCGCCCGCGAAGATTGCCAGCAGCGCTCCAAAGCCAAGCAACAGTAACATCAATTTGAACACTTGGTTCTCGAGTCCCGGCGTCTTCCAGTCTTTATAGAGCGCGTAGAACGCGACGATACCGACGATGATGCCGCCGGCGATGGCACCGGTGCGTTCGAGGATTGGCCAATTGAGATGCATCGTCGCTTCCTTAAATCAGATAGAAGATCGAGAAGAGTAGCACCCAGATAACGTCGACGAAATGCCAGTACAACGTTCCGGCGGTGATGCCGAAGAATTTTTCTCGCGTGTAGACGCCGGCGGCCGACTGCATCAAAAGCACCGTGAGAAAAATGACGCCTACGAATACGTGGAAGCCGTGCATACCGGTAAGCGTGAAGAATGAGGCGCCGAAGATGCCGCTTCCGCTCCACGTGATGTGCTCGCTGACGATAAGGTGTGTGTACTCATACCCTTGACCGCCCAAGAAGCCCGCGCCCAGAATGATCGTTGCGATCAAGAACAACATGTATTTCATGAAGTTGTTGTGCTTGTGGTTCTCGAGCGCGTAATGCATCGTCGCGCCCGAGCCAAAGAGTAACACGGAGTTCCAGGCTGCAAAGGGCACGTCGAGTCGCGGAATGCCCGGCGGCGGCCAGCCTTGGCCGCTATTGCGCAAGTACAAATACGCGAAGACGAACGACGAGAATAGGACGCAGTCGCTGATGAGCGCCAGAAGAAACCCTTGCAGCCGCAGGTCTCGGATTTCGTTGTACAGCTGATCCGGCTGCTCCACGTGCACGCCGCCGTGCGGGACCGAAGCGACAGCCATGCTTAATGCGCTCCGGCCGCTGCGGGCGGCGAATCGTTGAGTTCGTCTTCCAGACCCTTATACGGGAGTGGATGCGAGAAGTCGTACGGCAGGCCGTACACGGTCGGAATGTTTTTGAAGTTGTAGTAGTGCGGCGGCGACGGAATCATCCACTCGAGCGTGCGGCCGTTCCACGGATTCGGTCCGGACCGTTTGCCGAAGCGTGCGCTAGAGATGACGTTGTAGAAGAACACCAACATACCGAGCGCCATCACGTAGGACGAAATCGACGCGAAGCGATTCCAGAACTCGAACTGCGGATCGTAGCTCGCGACCCAGCGCGGCATGCCTTCGACACCGAGCCAATGCATCGGCAAAAACGTACCGTTAAATCCGATGAAGAACAGCCAGAAGTGAATCTTTCCGAGCGTCTCGTTCAAGAGTCGTCCGGACATCTTTGGGAACCAGTAATACATCCCGGCAAACACGCCCATCATGCTTCCGCCTACGAGCACGTAGTGGAAGTGCGCGACCACGAAGTACGTGCCGTGCACGTCAAGGTCGTAGGGCACCGCGGCCAGGAAGATGCCGGTGATACCGCCGCACGTGAATAGCGCGATGAATCCGATCGCGAACAACATGGCGGTCGTCAGATGGATCTTGCCGCCCCACAGCGTCGCGGTCCACGAAAAGATCTTGATGCCGGTCGGCACGCCGATCGCGAACGTCAAGATCATGAACGGTAACTGCAAATAGGGTGCGAGGCCCGACGTGAACATGTGATGCGCCCACACCATGAAGCCCGCCAACGCGATTGCCATCGACGAAAACGCGATCAGCTTATATCCGAAGATCGGCTTACGCGCGAACGTCGGAAGCACTTCGGAGATGATTCCGAAGGCCGGCAGAATCATAATGTAGACGGCGGGATGCGAGTAGAACCAGAACATATGCTGCCATAGCACCGCACTGCCGCCCTTGGTCGGGTCGAAGAACGGCACGCCGAACTGGCGCTCGATGAACAGCGCCGCCAGCGCGGCGGCCAGCGCCGTCGTGGCGATCATCAGCAGCGGAGCGGTTGCGAACTGTGCCCAGCAGAACAGCGGCATGCGCGTAAAAGTCATCCCCGGCGCGCGCATCTTGAGCAACGTTACGACGAAATTAATACCCGTCAGCGTCGAGCTGACACCGACTAAAAAGATCGCAGCCGCCCACATCGACGTACCCGCCGCGCCTTGCAGCGACACCGGCGGATACTCAGTCCAGCCGGCGGTTGGCGCGCCCATCAGGAACGACGAGAACAACATCAAACCCGCCACCGGAAAGATCCAGAAGCTCAATAGGTTGAGCCACGGAAACGCGACGTCCCGCGCGCCGATCTGCAGCGGGAAAACCAAGTTGCCGAATCCACCGGTCAGGATGGGAATTACGACCAGCCATACCATGGCGCTGCCATGGATGCTGTACACCTCGTTATAGGTCTCGGGTGAAACGAAGCCGCCGTTAGCGTTGAGTAGTTGCGTGCGAATCGTTTCGGCCAGTAAGCCCGCCAGGATGAAGAAGACGAACCCGGTGATCAGGTATTGAATTCCGATGATCTTATGATCGATCGAGAAGACGTATCGTCGAACGAACCCCTGCGGTTCCTGGTGGATGTGACCCGCGATTCCGCCGGGATGAGCTACTGGTGCGTGGGTTGCCATGATCGTTCTCCGATTACTTCAGGGAATTCAGGTACACGACTAGATTCGCAATATCCTGATCCGAGAGTCCGTTGGTGGTTGCGTTGGGCATGCTGCCGATGCTGCCGGTGTACCCGGTCTGCAAAATCTTTGCGACGTTGGCCTCTGTGGCCGGATCGCCGTCTACGAGATTCGGGTGGGTCGGGTCGTGCAACACCGCCTTCAGGCCCGGGCCGACGATGCGCTGATCGAACGGTCCCGTCGAATGGCACGCCGAGCACTTCTGTTTGAACAGCGTCTGACCGGCCCCAATGTTCGCATTCGACAGGTTGATCGCCGTGCCGGTCGTCGTCGGTAATGCGTTGCTGACGTGCGCGTTCTTGACTTGCCAGCCGTGGAACCACGCGTTGAACTTGTCCCGGCTTTCGATGACCAGCACTTGCTTGTTCATTTGGCTATGCAACACGCCGCAGAACTGGGTGCAAATGATTTGATAGCGTCCCTCGAGGCGCGGCGTAAACCGGATCTCGGTGACGAGGCCAGGGACGGTGTCGTTTTTCAGGCGCATCGCCGGCACCCAGAACGAGTGGATCACATCCGAGGACGTCAAATTGAGCGTCACTGGAACGCCGATCGGCAGATGCATCTCGTCGGTGATCTCGCCGTTGACCTGCGGATAGCGGAACGTAAAATCGAACTGGTGGCCGATTGCTTGAACGACCAAACCGTTTTGCGGCTCCAGCATGATTTCGTACCAGATCCGAACGCTGACGGCCGACAGCAGCACGACGAACAACGCTGGGATGATCGTCCACCACAATTCGAGTTTGTGATTGTCGTGGATTTGGACGCCGATCGCGTCGGGCGGATCGCTCTTGCGCACGCGGAACGCGATCGAGAAATAGACGAGGTAGCCGGCGATGAAAATGTAGAGCGCGGTGCCGGTCGCGGCCATGAAGCGGAAGAGTGTGTCGACTTGACGCGCAGTTACGATGGCGGCCGGCAAGTATTGCTCGATCGGGAACCAGTACCAGAACCATATTCCGACGGCAGCCAGCACTGCGAGGACGGCGCTGACCATCCAAAATTGACTGCCGAGCCGAACTGGCGGCGCCGTCTGATTTACCAATGAATTCCCTCTCCCAAGCGCTCTATTGATAGACTATAAGGAAGCTCCGCGCTGCGCATCTACTTTGAGCGGTTTGGCGCGGCACCCGTCAACCCTGCAAATCGACGCACGAGCCAGTCGACGTTGGTAATTGCAGTACCGACAACGACGGCATCCGCACCGCGATCGAACGCCGCGCGCAGTTGCTCGGGATGGTGCACGCCGCCTTCGCATACGACAAATGTGTCTAGTGAAGTCATGCGTTCGACCAAGTCGAGATCGGGCAGCGCGCGGCCGCTCGTTTGGGGCGTGTAGCCACTCAACGTGGTCGCAACGATGTGTGCGCCCGCTTCTGCGGCGCGGACGGCGTCGTCGAACGTAGCACAATCGGCCATCGCGAGTTTTCCGACAGTCGCAATGGCGCGTACCGCTTCGGCCATCGTGCTGCCATCCGGTCGCGGCCGTCCCGTCGCATCGAATGCGACGATGTCGGCACCAGTCGCAGCGACGGCCTCGGCATCCGCAATCGTCGGGGTGATGTAGGGTTCGAATCCGTCGTACGCAGCCTTTACGAGACCGATTAGCGGTGCGTCGATCGCATTTCGCATCGTTGTTAGGCACGCCAAACTTCTCGCCCGAATGCCGGCGGCGCCGTTGCGGACCGCGGCATCGGCCATGGCGGCGAGCACGTCGGGCCGATCGATCGCCGAACCGTCGAAGGCTTGGACCGAGACGATCAGGCCGCCGCGCAGCTTCTCGAGGATGGCGTCCGCGGTTCGCGGATCGCTCATCCGCCGGCGGCGCGGATAGCGAGCAGCATCGCTCCTTCAGCCGGCGGCCGTTTGGCGGGGACGATTCGTACGCCGAGGCGCTCGATAGCAGCGCCGACGCGCTCGCGGTAATCGGCGTTCGCGAACATGCCGCCGATCAAGGCGACGCGCGGCGCGGCTCCATCGCGGACCGCCGCCCCGACGAGCTCGGCCAGTCGCTGCACGCCGCGTCGCGCGAGATGGTCGAACGGCGCCGCTTTCAAAACCGACGGAGCGTAGGAAGCGAGGCGGTCGCGCGTGAGTCGCCCGGCGTGCGTCGCCGACACGATCTCGCGAAGCGAGTCGACTCCGAAGTACGCACGTATCGCATTGGCCGGAGCGTCGAGGGGTCTGCCGTCATCTTCGTGCCGCATCATTTGCGCAAGAGCTTCGCGCACCAGCCAGAACGCGCTACCCTCGTCACCGAACAGATAGCCCCAACCGCCATACGTTTTTGCGTCATCCGAATTCGCGTTCGCAGCATATGCGACGGTACCGGTTCCGGCAATCACGACGATGCCGGCTTCGCCATCGAGCGCTCCCGCGAGCGCGATCGGCGCGTCGTGCAGCACGATCGTTTCGCGAGCCGGCAATTCGGGTGGACGGCCAACATGCGCGCCGTCGAACCCGGATACGCCCGCAACGATCGTATCGAATTGCGCGTCTGCAGGTAAGCCGGCGTTGGCGACCGCGGCTGCGAGCGCATCACGTAGTGCATCGCGAAGTCGCGTGGAATGTGTGGTAGCACCGACCTCATCCGCTCCGCCGACGGCTCCGCGGCCGAGAACCTGCCCGTCACCCGTTCCCACGACCGCCCTGGTCGAGCTTTGTCCGCCGTCGATTCCGGCGAAAAGGTTATCGCCCATCAATTATCACGATGTCGCAGCAAATTCGATGCTTACGGAAGATTCCCATTGTGTAGGTTACCGTTCCGCGAGTGCGGGCCGCAACTCGGCGAGTAGTTTGAGGGCGTATGCATTTGCCGAGGCTTCGCGCTCGGCATGCTTTGACAGTGTGGGAATTTCTCCTAAATGTTCCCGATGATGATATAGCTCGTGGCCGATGGCGAGCGCGACGAACCGTTCGCGCTCGCTATCCGGCATAGATTCGGTGATGCGGCGATTGATGCGAATCTCGGGAATGGTTGCGTCGTATTCCGCGCGCAGTTCGCCGCCGCCGTTCCAATCCCCGAGGTCCACAAAACGGATCGCGATGTTGTACGCGCGAGCCGACCGCAATGCTTCGCTCAATCTTCGAGCGTTATCTTCGAAAAAGCGGAGCACGGAACGGTGTTCGGGTCGAGCTGTTTGCAGACGATCGCGATTATGACGCCGATGTTCTCCTGAAGCTGTCGAAGCTGTTCTTCGGAGATGGCAAATTGGAAACTCCGTGAGAAGGCGCGATGGCAATCCAGCACGTCGACTTCTAGGCGAGCTTCATACGTTTGCACCTGCCATACAAACGCATCACTCAATTCCCGGCTAGCGGTCACGATAAAGTCTTGGCTACCCGACTCATTAGAGAGGGCGGTTAGGTAGCCCGCGACCTTCGCCTGCATCGTAGTTGGATCCGGATCGGATAGCGCTTGTTCGTTTTCTTGCACCTTGGCGTTGGCGTAGGACATCCACGCCTGCCCTAGGTTGAAGCCACTCGACGTTACCGCGGCGGTCGCAGCATCGTTGCGAAAGAAGATGTCGAAGGGGATGGCGACGTCCGCCTCGATCAGGAATGGTAACCAGAACTTGCCGCGAGCTTCTTCACCGCCGGCGAGCGCGCTATTGATGGCGCGTTCCCGATTAAAAAGCGGCGTCAGAACAAACTCACCGTTTGCGCCGGAGGCTTTGAGTCGAATGCGCATTTTGGTTATCAATGAGCGCGCGTGCTCGTTGTTCAAGGTGCCGATCACTCCGAGCGTCGGCCCAAAACCATTGAAGCCGATCTCCAAAAATAGGCTGTCGCTAAGCAGAACGTCGACGCGTCGTGGTCGCAAGAGCGCGTGCAGCTCCGGCCGAAATGCCGCGACGAACGCGATCACGATCGAAGCGACGCTCGCGACGTCGGACCAGTGATTCGCTATCCACGTTGCCAGAAGAACGTGCTGCTGCACTATTGCGTCGACTTCGTCGCGTCATCCACTGCGGAAGCGTTCGAACCATCGGAGCTCGCTTTCGCCGCGCTTCTCACAAACGGACTGGCAGCGGGTGATTGCACCGTCGTCGAGTCGCCACCGGCAACGCCGGCAAGCGCACGAGTCGCGATTCGCGTCAATGCGTCGGGTATCAACTGCTCCGCGAACCCCGAGATGAAGCCGAGGATAACGACAGCGGCGTAACCGGCCACGGATGCCGGCAACGCAATCGCTAATGGATCGCTCGAAGTTTCTTGGAACGTTACTATGCTGGTGGACAAGAGCTTCGACACGAGCAGACCGTACACGAGCAGGCCAAAAATGGCTCCGAACATCGGCGAAATAACGGCGATTCCAAACCAATCTGCATCCGTTTGAATGAAACGGTAAAACGGATCGACTTCGACGGTTGGGTCTTGCAGGCGTCGCTGAACGCTTACGACGCTGCCCACGACCGCAGCGGCCGACGTCGCGATTGCGAGGGCGGCAACGGCTCTCCACGAGCCGGCGATGTTAGGCAACAGCCACGCAACGGCGAATGCGATCGCTTGGACGGCGAGGATGACGATGGCGGCCGCGACAAGCCGTTCGGCGGCCCGAGTGCGGCTCAACGCCGCGACGCCGTACGAACCGTAAAAATAGTAGACGGCTCGGATGCACGACATCAAATCGGCGCGCAAAACGTCGACGTCTTGCTCTTGCGAAATGTCGACCGCGCTGGCGACGTACTGCGAGTAGCGGTTCGAACCGACGACGTCCTGCAGGCGGCGCCGCCACGACGGGAGGGTCGAACGAATCTGGTCGGCCGGCAATATAGCCGCAACGCACAACTCGGCCATGGCGAGATCCGACCACCATAGCTGCGCAGGCGACGTCTGCAGCTTGCTCTCAAGCTTGGAGATCTCCGCGTCGCTGTTCGACCCGGCATCCGACGCGGAGCGCATCAGATGGTACCCATCGATGATGCTGCGCAGCTCGTCCAGTGCTTGTTGCGGAAGCTTCGATCGCGGCGCTAGAAACGACGACGACTTCATAGCCATACCCTGTTACCTCTTCTCTGCCCGAGTGCCGAACTTCAGCTCGCCAATTTGGTTACGCTGGCCCTCGACAAACCACAAGTTGCCGTCGGGTCCCAAAGTGATGCTGCCTAGCTGGTAGTTCGGCGCGCTCCCGTTGATGGCGCCGGGCAGCGTGATCGTGTTGACGATGTCTCCACTTTGCGTCATCTCAGCGATCTGTCCGACGAACGGCATCGTTAGATACCAGTTGCCATCCGGTCCGACCGCAAGCCCATCTGCCTGATTCGGAATCGGATACTCCGTGATCGTTCCGTTTGGGGTGATCTTCCCGATGTAGTCGTGCTGCGTCGGGCCACTCCCCGCGGCGAACCAAACGTTGCCGTCCGGACCGTTCGCGATCTTCCATACACCGTTGGAAGCGACGATCGGATATTTCGTGACGACGCCTTTTTCCGTAACATGTAAAATCGAAGGACAGTTGGCGCTGTATCCGATCCACAACGAGCCGTCTTTCGATGCCGTCATGGGTCCGCTATAACAATATGGACTCGGGAGTGGAAACTGCTTCACCAGTTTGCCGGTCAACGTGAACTCGAGCAGTGAGGTGCTGTAGAAGCCGGTTATTTCGACCCACAAGCGATCGTGCGTTATGGTCAATCCCGACGTCCATGCGTACAGATGAGCGGGTTCGAACTCGACGATTTTCCCAGTCGGTTCGATGTATCCGACGTGCTCGCCATAATACGTCGTGAAATACACGCGGCCGCTCGAATCGGTCGCGAAATTATACGCCCACCCATACCCATAATTGTCTCTCTGATTCGGCAGCTTATGTGCCGTTATGTGGCCGTTGGGGCTTCTTTTGCCCAGGTATGCCAAGGTCGAATTCACCCAGAGCGAACCCGCAGCATCGAACGTGAGATCGAGGGCGTTCTCCATATTTTTTGCCGTGATACGGTACTCTTTGAGTATCGGCAAGTCGGCATTTCGGCGAGCGGGCACCTCGAAGGATTGCGTTGCGACCTGCGGGGTGCTGCGCAGAGAACCTCCGCCACAGGAGGCCAGACCGGCGATTGTGGCGGCGCAGATGAACGAAATGCGAAGCGATCGTGCGAAAGAGCGCATGATTGCTGTCTTCTTCACGTACGCCGTAAATCCACGCCATCGGCCTCAAGGGTCGCCCGGAGTTGCGCCGGATCGACCTCTCCGACCATCGATCCGGACCTGACGGCCAGCGCGGCCGCCGTGCCTGCGGCTTGGCCCAAGGTCATCACGGTTGGGGTGAGGCGTACCGATGCGAGCGCTTCATGCGTGGTCGAAATGCAGCGCCCCGCCACCAGCAACTGCTCGCGATTGACCGGCACCATGCAACGGTACGGGATTTCGTAACTCTTGCCCGGTGCGAGCCGCTTCGTCGTCGTTCCCGAGCCGGACGGATTATGCACGTCGATCGGATACGCGCTGCGCGCCACGGCATCGTCGAATTGCCGCGCGTTTAACACGTCGTCAGCGGTGAGCGTGTAACGACCCACGATACGCCGGGATTCACGAATGCCGATTTGCGTTCCGGTTGCGGCGATGCGTGAGTTGGCAAAACCGGGAACGCGCGTGCGGAAGAAGTCGAGTAGTTGCATCGTCTGTAAACGTGCCTCAACTTCCGCGCGGGTCAGATCGTCCGGATCGAGCGGATTGATGTTGACGACGCGCGTCATATTCACGATCACTTCGTCGGCGTACGGCGACGCAAAGATCGACACGAGCTCGCGCGGCACGTCGACGATGTTGTCCCGCACCGCGGCTTGCCAGATTTCATTCAAGCCCGCGACCGCGGTAAGCGCCGCTGCTTTACGCTGGCCGGGTGCGAGCGATGTTCGCATTTGGTCGGGATGTTCGCGCACGTAGCGCGCGAGCTCGTGCATGTCGACATGGCTAAGCCGAAACATCAGGCTGGCCGGCTGGACGCGGCCGCGTTCGTCGCCTTGCTGCGTCGGCACGCCGGCGGAGTGCGCGACGAGCGCGTCGGCCGTCGCATCGATCGCGACCGTCGCCTGGTAGCGGCGCGAGCCTGCTACCGTCGCGAACGTCGCTCCCGTTACGCCGTCGCCAACTGTTTCGGTTGAGAGAAAATAGCCGTGCAGCAATAGCTCGACGCCGGCCTCGCGCATCATCTCGAAAAGCACCGCTTTGTGCACTTCGGGGTCGAAGGGCGTTATTGTGGCGACGTAATCCGACGAGTCGGCGACGTGCCCCGGCGACGCGCCCTTGGCCATCAATCGCTCGACGATCTCTTGCGCGATACCGCCGACGATGCGGTCGCCACCGGAGTGAAACGTCATCCACGGTCCGACCATCGCGGCGGTCGCCGTGCCCCCCAGAAATCCGTATCGTTCGACCAGGGTCGTGCGCGCGCCATGACGGGCCGAGGCGATCGCCGCCGCGCAGCCCGCATTGCCGCCTCCGATCACGAGTACGCCGGTTTCGAGCACGTCGTCCGTTTCGGCGATGGGCGAGCGGCGCCTGGCGGCGTACCGGGGAGTGGATTGTGGTAAGCTGCCAACATGATTGAGACGATCGATCCGAGCGAGCGTGAAGAGCGCAACTTAGCCGTTCTCGCACATCTGTCTGCAGTAATCAGCGGGTTCGTGGTCCCCTTTGGAAACATCGCCGGCCCGCTCATCATGTACTTTTCGTATCGCGATAAGAAGCCGCTCGTGGCGCAACACGCGAAAGCATCGCTCAACTTTCAGATAACGATGACGATCGTCGCGATCATGTTGATCATCGCGGCGCTTGTCGTCTACGCGATTCTGCTGGTCACCGTGGTTGCCGGGTCGTCGGACGCGGGTAAGCCAACGCCGCTTTCGACCGGGGCGCTGATCGGGATTTTCGCCGTCGTCATCGCCTGCGTAGCATTTTTCGTCTGGACGTTCGTGCAAAATATCCTCGCCGCCGTGGCCGCCAGCAAGGGCCGCACGTACCGGTACCCGTTGGCGAGAGAGTTCGTTAAGTAGCATGAAACACGGGACCCCGCGCCATAGTACAGTAAGCGTATGATTGACACGATCGACGCCACCGAACGTGAAGAACGCGGCTGGGGCGTAGCCGCCCACCTATCGGCGCTGGTCGCAGTGGCCGGCATCCCCTTCGGGCACGTCGTTGGCCCGCTCGTGGTCTATTTGATCAACAATGGGAAGCGGCCGTTCGCGACCGAGCACGCGAAGTCGTCGCTCAACTTCCAGATCACGCTGTCGATCGGGCTCGTGTTATTAATCATCGCTCTCGTCGTCGCGTGGTTTGGCGTAATCGCAGCCGCTATCGCCGCATCCAACGGAGACTCGTCCAATACGCAGCTTCCGCCTGGAGCCATGGTTGGAATGTTCGGCGTCGCGGCGCTGTTCATTTTTGCTGGAATCGGATCGCTGGTCTGTGTGATTCTCGGAGCCGTAGCCGCGAGCCAGGGCCGTACCTACCGCTACCCGTTCGCCATCAACTTCATCAAGTAATATCGCCGCTGATGATGGCGTACTCGTACGAGTCGCGCCATTCTCCCTTTTGCAGAACGTCTCGCTCGAGCCTACGCGCGCGATGCATCCCAACCTTCTCCATAACGCGCCACGATCCGACGTTGCGAACGTCGCACGTCGCCAAAACTCCATGAAGACGTAGAGTACTGAAGGCGACGCGCAGAATTGCGCGGGAGGCTTCGCTCGCGTAGCCGTTATTCCAATAGGCTCTGTTGAACGCATATCCGTAGCCGGCGACGCCGGTTTGTCGATCCAACATCCAGAGAGTGATGCTGCCGATCACCTTTTGCTCTTCGCGCAGTTCCACGGCCAAGTCAACCTCGTCTCGTGGCCACATTAGTTGATCGCGTAGACGGCTCGCAAGAATTTCGTGGGTCTTCTCCGGTGTGTTCGGCCCCCAATCGACGTATCGCGCTACGATCGTATCTCCGCCGTATTCATGAATATCGGACTCGTCAGCGGCGCTGAATTCGCGCAGCAATAATCGCTCCGTCGCGATCGGAAACCATCGTTCCATAAGTCGGAAGCGTTAGCTCAGAGCTTTTTGCTCGTTCGCCGCCGCAATTCGGTCCAACGCGACGCGTACGATTCCGGCGACCGGAACGGCTAAGATCATGCCGATGATTCCGAGCGTTTCGGCACCAACGACGATCGATATGAAGATCACCAGCGCCGAAACGCCGACGCTCTTCCCCACGATGATCGGAGCGAGAACGCGCCCCTGCGCTTCGAATACGAGGATAAACAGCCCGAGCACGATCAAAGCGCGAATCGGCCCGGCGGCAACGAGCGCGACAACGAACATTGGAATACCGCCGATGAATTCGCCTAAGATCGGTATCAATGACGCGATTCCGGCGACGACCGCCAGCAATAGTGCGTACGGGACGCGCATAATGAGAAGAATTACCATCGCCGCGACGCCAATGATGAGCGCCAAGAGCACTTGACCGCGCACGAAACCGGCGATGACGGCGTCGGAATCGTCGATAAAGCTGGCGGCTCCCGGGCGCGCTTTCTTCGGCAGCAAGCGCATGAAGCCGGAGCGAATGCGCTCGACGTCGGTAACGAAGAAGAACGTCAACGTAAGCACGAGCAGAAGGTCGACGAAGAACGTTACGGTGCCGCGAAGTATTCCGAGCGCTTGCATCCCAAGCGTCGCGCCTAAGGCCGCCGCAACGGCTCCCGCTTTGGCGAGATTTGCGAGCACGAAGCTGCGAAGCTCCGGCGGGAGATGTTGCAAGAGCGAACTCGAGCCTGGATTCGCAGCGTCTCGCTCGACTGATTGCAACGTCGCAGGGAACGTTTGCGACAGTTCGATTGCCTGGCGCGTGACCGTGGGCGCGAGGTACGCGATGGCCAACCCGATCAGCCCGAGCACGACGACGTACACGATCAGGACCGCGAGCGCCCGCGGCATTTTGCGGCTCAACAAGCGTACCGGCGGATAAATCATATATGCGAAGAGAACGGCCGCGACGATCGTCGTGAGAATGTTTTGAATGCGCCCCGCGGCGACGCCCAGCATCCACGCCAGAATGCCGATCCCGATCAGCACGGCGATGACGATCAACGCGCGGAGCCACCCGTTTTGTGGACGCAACGATCCTTCGGAAAGCGACATAGCGCTACTTTACCCCACGGCGGAAGCACCTACCCGCGAGGCCAACGCTTCTAGCCGGATTTACGTGCTATTTCGGGAAAGCCGCGACGCCCGTTAGGCGACCCTCGCCGTAAATCTTTGCAAATGGCTTACGTTGGTTTTTCAAGAACCCTTCAACGATTTGATTGTTTTGGTTGACTTGAAAAAAGCGGCTTCCAATTCCAAACGTACTGAATATCGGGCCGTCCATGCCCGCGCCGAAGGAATACGATGGTTTCGTTTTACCAGCCGGATAAACGAACACCATGTTTTGGTCAAAGTCCGAAACGTACAACGCGTCATCTCCGCGGACGGACACTGCCTCCGGACCGGTAAGTCCCTCGAGATGCAGGTCGATCTTCTCTTTCGTTCCGTGCGGAATTTTGACAACTTCAGAGCCGTTTATCACGATGAGATCGTCTTCACGATCGATTCCGAATGCGACCGGATCTGCTTTGAACGTGATCCGCTCGAAGGGCGACGTGCTGCCGGCGCGATATCCAACGATTGCGTCGGGTTCTTGCTCGCTGACGAATACGTCTCCGGACGAATCGACCGCCAGACCATACGGAGCGAAACTTATGCCTTTGCTGATCGTAAAGCTCGGCTCTTTCGAACCGGGCGGGTACATCGTTACGGACGGATAGATGGTGTTGAGAACGTAGAGATCGCCTTTGTTGTCGGTTGCAAGACCCATCGGATCCTGGACACCGTCTGTGATCTGTCCTATCGGGTTCTTATCGTGCTTTCTCGGATCGAATAGTAATATGCGGCTGCCATTGTACTGAGCTACGTACAGCACTGGCGCCGGAGCGGCGTTTACCAAGCCCGGTGCTACTCGATCGTGTGGGTATTCCAGATGCACGAGCTCCGATGCACCGCCCGAACCGGCATTACCAAAGCAACCCGATAAAACCAAGGTGACGAGCGGAACTACGAGGCGAACCACCATCTTCGAAATCGACACGGTATTCTATCTCCGTTGAGCTGTTTGCTGCGTTAACGATCGGCAAACTTTTACCTCGCGGCGCCGAAACCAGGGAGTTTAGCAAGACACGCGATATTCTCGCTAATGCTATTTCAACGGGTTAAGCCGATCGCGCGGATTCTCGCCGAGGGTAGCGATAAAGACGGCGAGCACGCATTAAAGCGGTCGTTGGGCCCGTGGGCGCTTACCGCCATGGGCATCGGCGCCATTATCGGCACCGGTATTTTCGTGCTGACCGGCGTCGCGTCGGCGACTCGAGCCGGTCCTGCGCTGACGATTTCGTTTGTTGTGGCGGGCCTCGTCAGCGCCTTGGCTGCGCTCTGCTACGCTGAAGTCTCCAGCAAGATTCCGATCTCGGGCAGCGCGTATACGTACACGTACGCGACGCTCGGAGAGTTTTTGGCCTGGATTATCGGCTGGGATCTCGTGCTGGAATATGCGCTTGGCGCGGCGACGGTCAGCATCGGCTGGTCCGGTTACTTTGTCAACATCTTGCACCAGGCGGCCGCGGCACCGGGATTGGGATGGCTTAATATTCCGCCGGAATGGACAAATGGACCACACTGGGGCTTGGCGGGCCAAGCGGGAGTGTCGGGGTACGCGAACCTCCCCGCGGCCGGCATCATCCTGATTATCACTGCGCTTCTGGTGCGCGGTACGAAAGAGTCGGGCGCCGTCAACGCCGTGATCGTAACGATCAAGCTGTTGATCGTGCTGTTCTTTATTGCGATCGGCATCGGGCACATCGACGGCGTCAACTACCACCTTCCACCGGGCGGACCGGCGGGCATGGGTGGCTATTTCCCGTTCGGCGTGTACGGCATGCTCGGTGGCGCAGCATTCATCTTCTTTGCGTATATCGGATTCGACGCTGTCTCGACGACCGCGGAGGAAGCAAAAAACCCCGGGCGCGACCTTCCGTTTGGCATCCTCGTCAGTCTCAGCGTTTGTACGATACTCTACATCATCGTCGTCGCGATTCTGAACGGTATGGTGCCGTTCTATAAACTGAACGTCGCGTTCCCGGTCGCATTTGCGATGAACTACGTCGGCTTAGGCTGGGCCGGCGTCATCATTTCGATTGGCGCGATCGCCGGTTTAACGACCGTGCTGCTCGTGATGATGTTCGGTCAAAGCCGTATCTTCTTCGCGATGTCGCGTGACGGCTTGATACCGCCGGCGTTTACACGCGTGCATCCGACTTGGCGCACTCCGGTCTTCTCGACGGCGTTCTTTGGGATCATCATCGCTGCGATCGCAGCCTTTACGCCGATCGACATCGTCGGAGCACTCACCAATATGGGAACGCTCGCCGCATTCGTGCTGGTCTCGATCGCGGTGCCGATCCTTCGTAAACGGCATCCCGAAGTGACCGGACAGTTCACGCTACCGTTCGGACCGTACCTCATTCCAGTATTGTCGGCGCTCACAGCGCTGTCTCTGATGTACTTCCTACGGTTCGGGAACCCACTCATTTGGGGCTTCTTCCCGTTCGTTTGGCTATCGTTCATCATCTGGCTGGTTATCGGATTGATTTTCTACTTTGCGTACGGCCGACATAAGAGTACCGTCGCGCTGCAAGATATCGACCGGCTCGCGGTACGGCAGCCACCAGTAAACTGAGGCGGCCGGTCACGCGGTAGACCAGTTGTAGCGGGGCGTCGGATTACGGTGCCCCGCTTGCATTTCAGTCCAGTAAAGGCACTCGGCCTGCGACGTGGCGGTAGGTGCCGTGCTGGCTGTTGCGAAGAGAATGCGCGTCGCTACTACCCTCTAGGAGCTACGGAATGCCTTCCGCCGCGCGCATCATATGCAAACGCTCTTTTTTCGCTTTTTTTAGCGCCGTACTGGGCGGATGCTCGGCACAACATGCGTCGTTGCTTCCCTCTCCGAATCAAGGGTCGGCAAAGCAAACGACGACTACGCAGGCTCGCATCGTATCGAGTTCGGTGCGGGCGGGTGGCAAGACATACGTCATCGACCAGATGTATACGCCGGTCAACACGACGTTAGGCGGCATAACCTCCGGCTCCGATGGAAACGTATGGTTCACCGGTCACGGCGTCGTTGGCAAAAGTTCGGTCGCCGGCGAGATGACCGATTATGCCATTCCTCTGGGCGACGACATCGCATCCATTACCGAAGGTCCCGACCACAATTTCTGGATGACGTCGTTTCCAGGTGCAATCGATCGAATAACGCCGGCTGGACAATTCGACTCGTTTCCAGTCCCCAAACAATTTGGTGGATCGTCCGCGGGCGTGTTTTCTATAGCGAGCGGCTTCGGCGATCTTTGGACGCTGGACCCGTACTATTATGCAGACTACATGCTTGAGATCACGCCGCAAGGGAAATTCCACGGTTACAAATTAGGGCCCGGATCGCAAGGCGTGTCTCTGACGGGCGCTCACGATGGGTCCATTTGGTTTACCGATTACCGCAATAACTCCATCGCGCACATGACTGCACCCGGCAAATTTAAGCGCTACGCTATTCCGACACAGAACGCCGGCCCTGCGGAAATTTGCCAGGCCGCCAACGGCACGCTATGGTTCATCGAGAGTTCGGCCAACAAGATTGCAAGCATGACGCTGTCCGGAACTTTTAAGGAATATGTGTTGCCGGCCGGTGACGCCGGCGCTACTTCAATCGTCGCAGGTCCGGATGGCGCGCTGTGGCTTACCGAGACGAATCAGATCCTCCGAATGACAACTTCGGGAGCCTTCACCGTGCTGCCGGTAAAAGGCAAATACGACTACAACTATCTCGCTCAGATTACCGTCGGTAGCGACAAGAACATCTGGTTCACCGAAGGATCGGAACTCGGTCTACTCGGCCGTGTCGAACTGCACGATGTCAAGAAATCGGATCCAGAGTATCAATCGATCGCGCTGACGCTCGAGAAGCAGCCGCAACTCGGCGTCGCCCAAAGCATTCCGCTCACAGTCGAAGTGCGCGACCTACACGGCAAAATAATCACGGGGAAGTATCCATACCCGATTCACTTGTCAACTACCGACCAGCAAAACGCGGGGCTTTCAAAGTCAAACGTAACGACGTCCGAAGAAAAGATCGGTGTTAAATTCTCCGGCGCCGACGCAGTCGCTACGATCGGTGCTACCGCCAATGGTGGCGCTCGCCTTACTCCGGCGGCCGTCATCCCGTCAACCCCGCAAGAGTATCCGTTACCGAGCGAGAGCTACAACATGGCTCTCGCCACCGATGGCACGATTTGGATGTGCCTTAGTAACGGTCATATCGCGACGCGGGCACCCGATGGCACGATTCACGACTACAAAGCAACGACGTCGTTAGCCGGTTGCTCGATCGTTGAGGCTCCCGATGGAAATATGTGGTTCACCGACTACACCAACGCTCGCATCGGTAAGATCACCCCGCAAGGAAAGGTTACTTTTACGGAGCTCGGATATCGCGGAGATCCGATGTCGATGACGGTTGGAGGCGATGGCGCGCTTTGGTTTACTCAGCCATACCAGGACAAGATCGACCGGTTGACGACCGACGGGCAGCTGACCTCGTTTAAAACTCCTTCCGATCCACAGTACATCGTTACAGCGTCAGACGGTGATTTGTGGTACGACGACGAAAACTATCTCTACAAAATGACGTTGAAGGGAAAACAAACACGCCACGGTCATGAGTTCCAAGTTAACATCGTACCCTTGTGGTCTGCTAACGACGAGCTGTGGTACACAAACTATCAAAAACTTTATGAAATTGATGCGACCGGAAAAGTTATCGCTAGCTATACGTATCCCGGCGACTGTTATCCCAACGATGTTGTCGTCACGCCCGACGGCAACGTGTGGTACTACGACTCCGCTGACCGATGCGTTGGCCGTATAACACCGAGCGGAACCGTTACCACCGTGCTCACCTACAACCGTAACGGCGGTTACACGCCTTCACCGAGTATTTTGTACGGTCCGAACAACGACGTTTGGTTTAATGAACCAGGCAACAAGGGTCTGGGCTGGATCGACCCTACGACGCTGTAATGAAACTGCTTCTCACTTCCTCCGGCGCCAGGAATGCGAGCATCCAAGCTGCGCTCGTCGACCTTTTGGACAAACCGATTGCCGAATCGAATGCGCTCGTTGTCGTTACGGGAATCTATCCGTTCGCCGGCGGGCCATATATCGCGTATAAGGCGATCTGCGGAGAACCGCAATCTCCAATGACGCAATCTACCATGACGCAATTGGGTTGGAAATCGGTAGGATTGCTGGAACTCACCGCGCTGCCAACGATCGACAACAAGACCTGGTCCCGCGCGGTCGAGGAGGCGGACGCGATACTGGTTTGGGGCGGTGACCCGGTTTATCTCAGCCACTGGATGCGCGAATCTGGGCTAACAGATCTCCTTTCGACGCTGCCCAACCTCGTTTACGTCGGAGTTAGTGCCGGGAGCATGACTGTCGCTTCCACCTTTGGTGAGACGTACGACAGTTCGCCAATCGATAGCAATTGCGTGTTGACATCGCGGGACATCGAATTCGCGACGCCCCAAGGCAACACGAGCAGACTTTTCGTTACGGCTCGCGGAGCGGGGTTCGTCGACTTTGCGATCGTTCCGCACCTCAACCACCCAGATCATGAAGACGCTTCTCTAGCGAACGCCGAAAAATGGGCGTCGATGTTACCCGTCCCGGTCTACGCAATTGACGATCAGACGGCCATCCGAGTGAAGGACGGAAACATCGAAGTAATCTCCGAGGGCGACTGGAGATTGTTTTCTCCGTAACCTATTGGCTACGCGCTACCGTAATAACCGCGATCTGCTCGTCCACTCTGCAACCGCTTAATTCTTCACACACGAGCGCGACCGCTTGATCGCGATCGACTACGCCTTCGAACGCGGCAATGCGAGCGCCGTGCGCGACGTAGACTGCCGGTAACGCGCGCCCAACGTCCCCGAAGCGGGTTTCGCGTTCGATCGCTTCACGCGTGCGGCTTTCTGCTTCGCCGGCAGGTATGATGTCGATCTCCGCGGCCGGCAACGCTAGACGGACCACGCCACGATCGTCGGCGATACGAAAGCGCCCCCGGTGTTTGTATGCCGTCAGCATGGGCGTCAGCTCTATCGACTCCAACTCACGTGAGTCGCACGACAAAGACCGCGCCGCAGCGGTAAGTGCGGCATCTTTATCCGCAACGGCCGAAGCGCCTGAATCCGATAATGAAGTCGCACCGGAGGCCGTAGCACGAACTCGGCTACGCTGAGCATCGATTTCGACAACGACCTCGACGCGGTCGGGATTCGCACCGGAAGCGACAACCCGGTCGATGGCCTCTCGCCGCAGACGCGCGATGTCTTCCGGCGTGGGCGCAGTAATCGTTCGCTCGACCACGTCTCGCACTAACGCCAGCGCGGCACCGATCGGAGCGATCACCTCGGCATCACGCGCGATGCGAAACGTCAGGCCAAGCGTGTCAGCCAGAAACGGCACGATCGCACCCGCACCGCCACCGCCACCGACGAGCGTGACCTGCTCTGCGTCCAGCTGGTAATCTGCTGCCAGCGCATCGATGGTTGGGCGCAGCTTCTTCACTGCCAACGTCAGTACTCGTCGCGCAAGCTCCTCGGGCGTTCCGCCGATATGATGAGCCAGAACCGCGAAGCCGGCGAGCGCCGCCGTAACGTCACCGCGTGCGAACGCGCCATCGGGAATCGTCCCGAGCAGATTCGCCGCACATGTGGTGGTAAGGGCGATTTTCGTTCCATCGGGAGCGATCAGCACCGCATAGTCGCTTGGGTCGCGCGGCGACGGCGCGACATATTCCAATCGCGACTCCCCAACCACGCGCGCGTCGCTGAAACACGCGTACGCACAACCCGCGATATGCGCGCTGCGCGGGCCGACATCTGTGATCGCGCCGCCGCTCACGCGGAGCATGCTTCCGCCGCCGATGCCGACCGTCCGCACGTCGAGCGTATGCAACGTCGTGCGGTGTCCGCCGATCCTGGCCGGATGCATCTGCGGGCGCCCGGCGCTAATCGCCGAGCAATCCGAACTCGTGCCGCCAACCTCCACGAAAATGCCGTCAGTGAGATTCTCGTACAATAGTGCGCCCGCCACTCCGGCCGCCGGCCCCGACAATAACGTCAAGATCGGGCGGCGTTCAATCTCGCGCACGTCCATCACGCCGCCGTCGCTGCGCACCACCATCAACGGCGCCGGAATCGTCGCGCGTTCGACCGCTGCCGCCGTCACGCGCGACGTGCGAATCATGCGCGGCAGCATGGCTGCGTTTAATGCCGCCGTGCGTGTGCGGGCGCGCAGTCCATACGTCGCGCTCACATCGTGGCCAGTCGTCGCATCGACTCCGCGCGAGCGGGCGTATTCGGCAACCTCGGCCTCCGAATCCGGACGATCCACGCCGAATGCCTCGCTGGCGGCAATCGCTTGCGCGCCTTCACCGATCAATCGATCGACGGCTGCTGTCATCGCGGCACGATCGCCGTCGCGCACGAATGCATAGCGGGGCTCGAGTTTCGAATCGTCCGTCAACGCGACGCTGCCGAAATGCATCTGCCGCCGAGCCAACCAGTTGCCCCCTCGCACCACGCCAACCACACCGACCTCGGCCAAATCGCCCTCGAGCAACGCGTTCGTTGCCTGCGTCGTCGAATGCGCGATAAACGCGACGTCCGCCGCTGCGATATTCGACTCGCGCAACAATCGCTCGATCCCGCTTACGATGCCGGCAGCGACGCCGTCCTCTGCATCGTGACTCGTCGGCACCTTGACTTGCGCGACGACCGCGCGCGTCGTAGCGTCGATCGCGACGACGTCGGTGAACGTTCCGCCGACGTCTATTCCCAATCGGTAACGGGCGCTCAGAGAAAGTCAGCCGTCAGAGCGTAGGTCACCATCGCCAGTTCGACGGAACCGTCACGTGCAAAGCGCCGGAAGAGCGCACGCAGGTCGACATGTAACGCTTCGGCACGTGGGCCTTCCTGCGGAAGATACGACGACGAGGCCGCCCGGCCGATCAGCGACTCCTCATCCAGCCGCTGCCGCGAGTACGCTTCCGTGCACGTGTGTTTCGCATCCGGAAAGCTTTTGAACGTGACGAGAGCATTCGCGCGAAGTAATTCCGTATCGTCGCCCGCGTAGGCGCGAACGATGTCGCCATACGCTTTCGTAAATGCGTCGCGTTCGTCGCGCTCGTACTGTAGCATCGCGGCGCGGCCGCGAGAGATGCGATGAAACTCGGCCATCGCGGCATCGTTGGCGAACCAATGAAAAGCCTGACAAGCAACCGCGATATCGACGCTGTCACCGAACAGCCCAGTACCTTCGGCAGTGCCGTCTTGCCAACGCACGCGCTCATGGGCGGAAGCAGCTTTGCGCATCTTGGAATTCGGCTCGACCGCAATCACCGACGCACCTCGATCGGCAAAGAGTCGCGATGAAATACCGGTGCCGGCGCCGATATCGGCAATCGTCAGCGTGCGCGGATCGCCGAGGCCGGCGAAAATTGCGTCGACCGCTTCCTCTGGGTAGCCAGGACGGTTCGATGCATACGCCGTAGCGCGATCGCTAAAACGCTCGGTCGAACGGAAATCCTTCGATGTCATCGATGCACCGCAAACGTGAACATATTCGAGTCCACGTGGTCGTACGCGAGACTAACCCTGTACGTGCCCGTCCGATAGCCGAGCAGTCCCCAATCCTGCAGAGCTTTCGGCGGGAACGTGAAACGCCCGCCGGCCGAGATCGTTCGCGTTCGCTGCGCGGGAAGCGCCTTATCGTGTTCGACCGATGTGTAAGCTGGGGTGACGGCTGTCAATGAAAACGACCGGGCCGCGCTCGTTGGACCGACCGGAAGCGGCGGCGAGTGCTCTCCGTTAGCGATCGTGATCGAAATGTAGAATTTGCTCCCGAGCACGTACGACTTCGCTCCCGAAACGATGATGACGAAGGCGCCGGTTCGATGCTGCGGGTGAAGATGGCACGCACAAGTAGCCCGCGCCGAACCGCTCGTGCTCACGACAAGAGCGAACGCGAGTACGAGCATCGCAACGACACGCACGGCACTCACGATGCAACCGCACTTTCTCTGGCGAGCTCGTCGTAGAAAATCGCAGCCGTGCGTATTCCGCCGTAGAATTGGTCGAGATCGAACTTCTCGTTCGGTGCATGGATCGAGTCGTCGGGTAAACCGACGCCGATCAAGACTTGCGGTATGCCGAGCACCTGATCGAAGATCGCAGCGGGTCCGATCGAACCGCCGTTACCGACGAACACGGGCGCTTTGCCGAACGCATACTCCATCGCGCGCGCCGCAGCGGCGACCGCGGCGTGGTCGCGCGACGCGACGATCGGGCGCACCGTGCCGTCGTCCTCGATGCTGACTCGAACGCCTTCGGGCGTGTTGGCTTCGATAAACGAGCGCACCAGCTCGCGAACACGTTTCGGATCCTGCGCGCCGACCAGGCGCGCGGATATTTTCGCCTTGGCCCAACTCGGGACGATCGTCTTGCTGCCGGGGCCATTGTAACCGCCCCAGATGCCGTTGCACTCCATGGTCGGCCGGAACCAAAGGCGCGCCAATGGAGATTGATCCGCCTCGCCCCACAGTTGGGGCACACCCATGCCCTGCGCTTCGCGCGCTTCGTCGTACGGCAGCGCGCGCAACTCCGACAGCGTCGTCTCGTCGAGTTCCGGCACGCCGTCGTAGAAGCCCGGAACTTGGACGCGTCCATCTGCGTCCTTGAGCGCGGCAATGATGTGGGCTAATGCCTCGATCGGATTGCGCACCACGCCGCCGAAATACCCCGAATGTAGGTCTACGGACGGACCGTCGACCGTGATTTCCCAATGCACCAGGCCGCGCAGCGACGTCGTCAACGACGGAATGTCTTTGGCGAACATGCCGGTATCCGAAATGACGGCAACGTCGGCCGCAAACTTGTCGCGATACCGTTCGACGGCCGCTTCAAAGCTGGGCGAACCGATCTCTTCTTCGCCTTCAAAACACACCTTGACGTTGATCGGCAGGCGCCCGCGCGTTTTCATATGCGCTTCGATCGCGGCCAGATGCATCAGCGCTTGGCCCTTATCGTCGACCGCGCCGCGACCGTACACTTTTCCGTCCCGGATCGTGGCTTCGAATGGCGGCGAGTTCCACAGTTCGATCGGGTCTTCGGGCTGCACGTCGTAGTGGCCGTAGATGAGTAACGTTGGCGCGCCGGGTGCACCGGTCCACTCACCGAAGGCGATCGGATTGCCCGCAGTCTCGAGCAGTTCGGCCGTTAAACCAACATCACGCATGCGATCGACGAACGCTTGGCCACAGCGTCGAACCTCACCGCGTCGCTTCGGATCGGCCGAAACCGACTGAATCGCAATCGCTCGCTCGAGCGTCGCCAGGTGTTCGCGCTCGTGCTTGTGGCAATAGTCGAGCAGTTCGGAATCGTTGACGTTCACGAAGATCCTTTCACGAGCGGATCACCTAAGCGAATCTCATAGGTTGCAGTGCCGCGACGGATGCCGAACACGTGCGGCTTTCCGTCGTAGGCACGCTGCTGCGTTTGGTACGTACCATATTCCCACCAGAACTTGCCGTCGACCGTGTCGACGATGTCCCCGGTGCGCAAGCCGGCGACGTAGGCCGGACCGCCGGCGCGAACGTAGGTGCGCATCTGCCCGTCCACCGTTTTGAAGAGCGAGTACAAGTACGTCGGCGGGTCGCTGGGAAGCACCGCCAAGCCTTGCTGAAACAGTGCGCGGCCTCGCGCCGGTTGCGCGTGCGACCACTCGAGCAATCGGGCCGCGCTTTCGCGTGCCAATGCGGCCGCGTCATCGACCGACGGCGCCGCAAACACGCGATGGTCGTGCCATTCATTCACGATCCAACCGCCGCAGTCTTCGAGCCGAATTCCGACGTCGAGGTCGGTTCCTTCGATGAGCTGGAACGTCGAGGTTAGCACGTCGGCGTACGCAGCGAAGGGTTTGGCTCTGCAGTCGGTGAGATTCGCATCGCCCTGCGCGGGCGCTGCTGAAAGCCCGGTACCCGAAGCGTTCAGCGCGCCAATGGTTGCGGCGGTCGCGGCGCGGCCGAACGTACTGCCGTCGTCCTCGACACCGATCCGTCCGGCGGCTTGCGACGGCGCGTACAAACCCGGCAGTTCGGCGACGGCAGCCCGCGCCACCGGTAACGCCGATGCGAACGCTTGCGTACCGAACAACCAGCTCGAAAGCAGCACCACCGCCAACGTCGCCAGCGCGGCCACGCCGACTTGGTATGGCAACGTTCGTTTCGTCAGCGTCTCGATCTGCACGCCGGTGAAGTTCGCGATCCATACGTTGGCCGTGTTCGTCGGATCACACACGTTCTGTACTTGCACCACCGCCATGACCGCCGCCACCAGCACGACCGCCGCCAACACATGCGAAGAGGCCAGCACGGTGAAGACCGCGATGCCGACGCCGAACGGATTGAGCGGGCCACGGTACAACGTGAGCGGGCTCGCCAGACCGAACACCACGACGTACGCGATCGGGTTGCGCAGCCAATCGCCGATCAGCGGATGCAGCGCCGCCACGAACTGCGGTTGTTTGGTCGCGGTCGCGAGAATGCCGATGCCCATGAACAGCAGTAGCGCCGGAGCGACGTCTTCCACTCCGCGGATCCCCGCTGCCACCAGCGTCGTGATCGCCGTTTTCGGACGCGCCACGACCGCTCCGAACACCGCTGAAATCAAGAACGCCGGCACGGCATCGAGGTGCAGGCCGTAATACAACGCTAGCGGCAGCAACGGCGTGATCATCGCAATCGCGGGCACGCCTTGTCGCTCGTCGGTCTTCGCGCGAACTGCCCACGTCGCATAGTCGCGATGGCGAGCGAACGACACGCACGCGTAGACGACTAGCGCTACGGCATCGATCGCGGCCAGCACCAGCGCGTAGCGAAATAACTGTGGTTCGCCGACGCTAAAGTAGGTCGTGTAGAACGTCCAGTTGGCAGCGTTGAATATGAAGCCGAGGGCGAACGCCATCAAGAACAGCGTGGCGGCGATCGGGCGCGGCACGCCGGTCGTCATCATGATCGGCAACGCGACCGATCCAACCATGATGATCGCGCCCAACCCCGACAACGACGTAAACAGCAGCGCGACGACGGCGCACAGTCCCAGCGCCATCCACAGCGGCTTCTCGCCGCCATATTCGGCCGCGACATTGACCATCGCACGAGCGATGCCGGTGTCGAGGGTCACACGACCCAACAGCGCGCCGAACACGACCGCGGCGTATACCGGCGCAAGCGCGACCACGCCGCCAGTGACGATCGATCCGAGCGCCGACGGATGCACCCCGGCCGCCAATGCCATCGTCAATCCCATTGCCGGAACGGCAATCAACGCCGGCAGCACGCGCACGTACATCAGCACGGCGAACACTGCGAACGCCAGCAGGACCAATATCGCGGTCATCGACCGATGACCGTATCGAACGACGGAAGCGTCTTGCCGCGCACGTAGCCGTCGTAGGTCGCGCGGTAGAGTGCATCGGCGTCGCTAATCGCGTGCTGAGCGGACACATGGTAGCGCTCGAGGTTCGAAGCGAGATGACCGTCACGCGATTCGTAGCGCCAAGCCCGCTCGTAGAGTGGCGCCAGCTCTTCGTAGGTATCGCGCAACTCCCACATCCAATAGCGGCACCAATACAGGTCGCGCAGCGTCGGCCCGTTTAGCTCGTCGATATTCGCGACCGCATCGGCGTACATCGCACGCACTTCTGCTCCGATTTGGAACTTGCGCGCCAGCGCGTCGAGCCTGCGCGCCGCCAAGAATGTCACGAATGCCGCGTTGGCATGTAGCGGCGGACGTGCGTCGATCAGATGCCGTTCGACCGACTCCACATCGAGGCGCACTTGGCGCAAATCGACCTTGGCCATGCGAGCCTGCGCCGGCACGTCGAACGGATCGGTCCAAAACAACGCGTTGGTCGTGTCGTATTCCGACGTTTCAAGCGCATTCGTGACGGCGGCCAACGAGCGAACATCGCGCGCGTATCGCGGGTCGTCGACGCCGAAAAACGCGCTCGGATAGCTCGCCGCGAACGTTTGCGGGTCGACGTCGCGGGATTCCCATGCCTGAGCCGCCGCATACAATACCGGATACCACGTCGCTTCATATAACGACTCGCCATCGTCGTGCCAAACCGTTTCGAATGCACCGAGCACGCCGGCGACCTTGCCGGCGCCGATGAAATTGCGTGCGTTGGGGATGGCGGTATCGATCTTCGGATAGATCTCATTCCAATTGCTGGCGCCGGGCGCGACCATCTGGTCGAAGCCGCCACTCGCTATGCGTGCGATCGACTTGGAAAAATCAAACTGCGCGGTATATTGGTAATTGACGATCACGGCGTTACGCGGCAACATCGGCATGATCGACGAGTCTTTGTCGACCGCATCACCCCACAGCATAATTCGCGCACCCGATGGTGCGACGATCTTCTGCATCGCGTCGACGTGATCGGCAAAAGCGTGTAGCAGCCCATGCTGCGCGACGTACGCCTGCGTCGTTCCCGCTCCGAGGGTGGACGTTTCGTCGGAACCGATATGGAAGAACGGCGGATGCGGATCGGCCGCGAGCTCTGCATCGATCGTGCTGCGCAGGTACGCCTCGCTCAGCGGGTCGACCGGCGACAGCAAAAACCCATGCGGCAACTCGGCTGCAGATGCGTACTGCTCCACGCGCAACGCATTATGCATGTGCGCGAACGTCTGCTGTTCTGGGATTAGCGTGACATGATACCGGGCGGCATATACGGCCAATGCGCGCAACTGCGACGGCGTGATGCCGTCGAGCGGCGACGGTAGCGGATTGGATGGATCGACGAACGCATTTTCCATGTACGGCGAATAGCCATTCATCTTAAAGGCCGCGATCGTGCGAACGCGCTCTTTAAAATAACGCATGGTCGGAAGCGGTCCGCGCGATACGTCGTCGGACAATATACGCCACCGCAGCTTCGGACGGTCTTCGATGCGGGCGCACGGCACGACCCATCCGGCGTTCGACCGCTGCGCCATCTGCGCGAGGGTCACGATCCCATAAAATGCGCCGTCAGCATCCGAACTCCACACCACCGCACGCTTACGATCGATAGCCAAGCGATATGCTTGTGGCGCCAACGAACCGTCGTGGACGACTGCAATCGTTGCCTTCGACGCTGGACCGCTCGCTAGCGATCCGATGCCCAACGCTTGCCAACGCCACTGCAACTCTTCGAACGCGCCGGCATCTAGTCCAACCGGCGCTCGAAGCAGGGACGATGCCGGAAGATCGCATCCGGCAACTCTCTCAACGACCGAAGGTGCCGGTACAAGGCGCAGCGCCGGCTGCGCGTAGGCGGCGACCGGAGCGAGCGCGATCAGAGCGACGGTTGCGGCGCGTCTCCAGCGGTGCACGCTCGTCGCGTTAGTCGCCGAATTCGGCTGTTCCCCCAGCGGACTGCGTTAGTTACGTCCGCCGTTGGCTTTGATCACTTGGCCGTTGACCCAGCCGCTGTCGGGACCGGCTAGAAACGAAACCACGCGGGCAATGTCATCCGGCTGGCCGAGACGGCCGAGTGGGATCTCGCCGGTCAGGCGTTGGACGATTTCTTGCGAAGCGCCGGTCAGAAAGAGATCGGTCGCGACCGGACCCGGAGCGACGGCATTCACGGTGACATTGCGTGCGCCGAGCTCTTTTGCGAGAACGTGCGTCATCGCTTCGACCGCCGCCTTCGTCGCCGCGTAAATCGCATACGTCGGAACGTAATAGCCGATGATGCTCGTCGAGAAGTTGATGATGCGGCCGCCGTCGCGAACGCGTTTGGCGCCCTCGCGCATGCCGTTGAACGAGCCCGTGAGATTGCTCGCAATCAGCTGCTGGTAATCGTCGTCGGTGACGTCGAGCAGCGGCTTACGTTGCAACGTACCGGCGTTGTTGACCAGTACGTCGACCGGTCCGAACTCGGCCTCGGCACGATCGAACAGCGAACGTACGGCTGCGGGATCGGACACATCGCCGTGCACCGCGATGGCGCGACCGCCGGCCGCCTCGATTAGGGTGACCAGCCGGTTCGCTTCGGTTTCACTCGAGAGGTAGTTGACGACCGTCTGGAATCCATCCGACCCTAAACGCTGGGCGATTGCGGCGCCGATGCCTTTGGCCGCACCTGTGACGATCGCCGTCTTGTTGTTATTTGCCATATGTCACGAAGGGACAACTCTTCGTACCCGCGAGTTCCGCCCGTGACGGTTGGAGGGACGCAGGGCAACCGAGCGTAAGGTTTGCCGATGCAATTCCGCCGCTTATTAGCACTAGGAGCCTGCATTGGGCTCGTGCTCGCCGGTCCGGCCGTTGCCGGCGATGACAAACAACTGCAAAGTCAAAAGGGCACCGTTTCGTACCAGGTTCCGAATGGTAAGGCGGTACCGATTTCGGTAAACGCGAGCGTCGGGCTGGCCGACAAAGATTTCGCGATCACCGGCGGATCGTCGCTGGCGCAAGTCACGCTGCCGGATAGTTCGATGGTGATGGTGGGCTCCGACACGAAAGTACAACTCGCGTTTTTCAATCAAACGCAGATCGCGACCGCCAAGTTCGTCGTGTTCAACGGACGCGTCCGCTTCGCGGTCAAGCACGCGGCAGGCGCGAAAGCCAACTACACGTTTTCCACCGCGACCGCGACCGTGGGTGTGCGCGGAACCGAAGGTGACATCGAGTATGCGCCGGACGGTTCGCTCCGGGTGAACGTGTACGAAGTGTGCAGTCCGGATGCACCGGTCGTCGTAACGACGCACGGTGGTAAAGTGTTCGACGTGCGCCCCGGGCAGTCGCTATTCGCGCAGGCGGTCAACGGCATCGTGCAAGCGCAAGTCGGCCAACTCACGCAAGCGATTATCAATCAGTTTTCGCCGGATTTCGGCGTTCCAACCAATTGGGATGCGGCGACCGGCGAGATCGTCGGATACGCGGGCAGTTCGGCCGCGAGTGCGGTCAATAACGCGACCGGCGGCGTCGCGGGCGGCGTTGCCGGCGGTGCCGTCTCGTCAGCCCTAGGCGGGTTGTTTCACAAATCGCAGCCGGCCGCTACGGCGACCCCGGGCGCGACCAGCACCTGCCACTAAGCCGCGGCTTGTCCGCGCATCGCGAGGTCGCGACCGTCGAGCGTCTGCGCCGATTGTTGTGCGAATTTCAGTGCGTCGGCGGGGGTAACGGCGCCGGCGCCATCGGCTAACCGTACCGTCGCGGCGTCGGCGGCCGCCATGCCGTCGAAATCGTGGTTCGTGCGCGACGCCTCTTCGTACACTTTATACGCTATTTGATTTGTGAATGCCGTTCGCAACATCAACTCGCCGACGGTCTTGCGCACTTCGTCGTTCAGACCATCGTCCGTTTCGAGCGTAGCGAGCCGTTCGCCTAAATACGAACGTACCAATTCGTCCGACAACTTACGATCGTCGTCCGACCCGTATCCAGGGAAATTCGGAATTCGGCTTTTCAGGAATTCGAGCGGCTGATCCATAGGTCTGCCCTACGACGCCGACCCCAGCGACGCCTATTCCTATCCCCAAGGAACATCCCAGGCACGTCGAAAGCGTTCGTATGATCCGCCACAAGCCGACGTACATGACGCTCAACGCTTTCGGCCTAGCCGGTAGCGCGTTCTTGATAGTAGCGTTGCCGGCTCGTCCGCCTTCGCACCCGTTTCTTCCGCTTTGGGTCAACGAGACGCTCTACGCCGCGCTCTTTGCTATGTTTCTCTATAACATCCTCAAACATATCCGCGGGCCGATCGAGCCGACGGCGTTTGTGCGTTCCGTCGGCGAGCGTCATATGTGGGCAGCTAAGGGAACGTTGCTCGGTTTACTAGCGATCGTACTGATCGCCGTTCTCTTCGAACGCTTTCGTTAAAAAAGAGCGGCGCTTTCGCACCGCTCTTTTCTCCCTTTTGCTATGCTACGTTTACATGCCGGGCAGCAGGTCGCACGTAATCATCTTGTTGAGCAGCGGGGCGGCGACGATGTTCACGAACTGCGTCCGAGCTTCGGTATTGGATTTTAGTTTTGACGACATCGAGCTCGAACTGCCGCCCGAACCACCACTTTTCATCGATTTGAGCGTGGTAGCGAAATCGCTACAGCTCTGACCGTTGATCTTGGTAACGAAGCTGTTGCCAGCTTGTACCGCCGCCTTATCGGCGATTTGTTGGCGCATTTGCGCCTGCGCCGGAACGGCCGCGCAGGCAAGTGCGGCAACTGCAATCGCGCCGTAACCAAAGCGACGCAGCGAAAACGAAAAAGCCATGGTTCCCTCCTGTGCTGTCGGCGTTCGATTGCATGCGAGAGAACCCTTGGCTGCTCTCTGAAAGGCAACGGGGCGATGCGTTACCGCACCACCCCGTTTTTGCTTTCAGGTTTCGAACGAACTAGAGCGCGTTTGCGAGCGCCCAGCCCTTCGGAGCCCCGATGCCGGCTGCTTGATTGTACTGCGTCGCACTACACGAGTAGGCACCATTGCTGCCCGACGTGCAAGGCGTGAAGTACGTGCTGTACCCGGTCGAACTGAACAGACTGTAAATGGTCGGATTAACCCATCCCAGTTTGCTCGCGTGGAGTTGGTCGGAAGTGATGATCAACGCCACCGACGCCGGCGATGACCACGACGTTCCGAGATATTCGCCGAACGCGCCACCCGTGAAGACTGCCACGGGGAAGAACGGTAACGAATAGTCGGGTTGATTGCGTCCGGTCGTGATCATGCCCGTGATTCCGGTCTGGAAACTCGGGAGCGCGAACACGGTCGAAACGCCGCCGCCGCCGGAGTCGCCGGAAGCCGTGCCCATGGTCACGGTCTGCAGCACACCTTGCGACGTGTCGGTGAAATTAATGCCGCCGATCGACGAGAAGTACGGACCGCCGGCCGGCGCGCTCACGCCCTTCTTGCCGCTGCATTCGTTACTTCCGGTATCGCCGGACGACGCCGAGAATTCGACGCCTTCGGATGCGCCCTGTTCGGCGATTGCATTGGTCGAGTCGGCGAACGACGTATCGCTGGATTCGCAACCGCCGAACGACGAGTTCACGGCCGACGCTTTCCCGTCGGTGAGCACCTTATTGTACGCGTCTTCGATTTGTTGATCGCCGAGCGATCCGATGTCGTACACGATGATGTTCGCGCCCGGCGCGAGACCGGCGATCGTTTGGACGTCGAGATCGGTTTCGGGATCGTCACCGCTGCCGCCGCCGTCGACCGCTTCATTGGTGACGGTTCCGGTCTGCGTGACTTGCGAAGCGCTCAGATACGAAGCCAGATAGCTCGTGTTAACCGGATCGTCGATCACGATCGCGGCGGTGTATCCGGCGCCGTTACAACCGTGCTGAACGGGGAAGTCGAACGGCTTCGCAACGCCGGTTGCCAGCGTTCCGTCCGAGTTTGTCAACGGACCGTTGTCGGGCGCTGAGTTGTTGCATCCCGCACCAGGGGTCGACGTCGGTTGCGCTGTTGGGGTGGCTGTCGGCTTCGCCGTCGGAGTCGCAGTCGGGCCGGCTGTCGGAGTTGCCGTCGGCTTTGCCGTCGGAGTTGCGGTCGGTTGTGCCGTCGGCGTCGCCGTCGGTTTTGCCGTCGGCGTCGGTGACGGGGTGGGCGTCGCGCCCGACCACGCAACATCGTCGAGGTATTGATACGTGTACGTTTTGCTGTATCCGTCGCCGTACACCCCGAAGTAGATGTAATCGCTCTGTCCGGCGTACGAGCTGAGGTTGATCGTGTAGTTCACCCAGCCGTTGGTGTTGTTTACCGTCTTATAGAACGTGGTCAGAATGCTGCCGCGGCTGTTCAACAGATAGCCGGCTTGATACGCATACTTGGTTCCGTAACCGAGCGTGCCTTCGTTGGAGCCTTGATACACCCAGAAGCTCAGCTTGCCACCGCTGGGAACTTTGACTTGTTGTGCGATGGCCGACCAGCCGTACGTCTCGGGTGGCGCGAGCGCACCCATTTCCGCCGAGTACGTTCCGGAATGTGCTCTTGCGGACGTGACGTTCGCGTCGGGCGATCCGGTGGTCTCGTCGATCCACGAGCTCAGCGAACCGGTTTCGAAACCGCCGTTGACCAGATTACCGCTGGAATCGTTGGGCTGGATGCCCGGCAGCGGAAGAATCTGGCGTCCGACGGAGTCGGTCTTGATGACCGGCGCCGTGCGTCCGCCGCCGGTCGAATCTACGACCGTGCGAACCACGACGAGATTGTTGAGCGAAACGTCGCGAACGACCGCTTCGATCGATTTCGGAACGGTAGCGGGCTTGACGTTCGTATAGCGATCGCCATACTTACCCTGCTGCACCGAGTGGATTTCCGTCGAGAAAAAGCTTTCGACGGTCGACGTGCGCGCCGTGGCATCTACGATCGTCCGGTTGGCGTACCGTTTTTCGATCTTAAAGCCGGCAGTTTGCAACGCACGAACGACGCTGCGTTCTTGCTCGCGCGTCGGCGCAAAACGTTCGTTAAATTGGTTAGGAGAAAGAAAGCGCCGATGTTTTCCCGCTCGCGGGTCGTTGAGTTTGGCGACCAGCGCATCGAGTTCGTTTTGATTGTTGTATTTCAGCGTGAGAGCAACGCGAACGATCGCGTTCTTCGGATGGCGCCCGCTATCGGTGAACGCGAGCTTGCCGTACATTTGTGGGATCGACGTCAACGGCGTTTCCGAAACGTTCGAATGCGTTACCGCCGCCTGCGTCGACCCGAGCGCTCCGTCCGGGCTCGCAAGCGATGGAAGAGTTGCGTTGTGGCCGCCGCTGCATGCGGACAGTACTAGCGCCAGCCCTAAAGCAGACGCCACCACCCGTGATGTTCTTCGCATATGCCTCCTGATGTGTAACAAACGGTCCGAGTTTATCTGCGACTTATTCGGCAGTCCCTGGAGCCGCTCCGCCAGGCGGCCGCAAGGCTTGCTTAGTAATATTAGCGCGCTCGGACGCTCACCAATCGAGCAGCGGTAAGGCCTCCGCGGCGCCACACCGGACGACGCAATCCACCCGGCCGCTGATCGCGGTCGCCTCGGGGTTGATTTCGGCGACGTAGGCGGCGGCGTTGTAGCGGGTCGCCAGCGCGGCGGCCGGATAGACTACCGCGCTGGTTCCGACAACCAAAATCACCTCAGCGCGGGCCACAGCGATCTCGGCTTCCCTCCACACCGCGGCCGGCAGCGATTCTCCGAACCACACGATATCGGGGCGCCAACGCCCGCCGCAGGCATGATCGATTTCGTCGAGCGGCAAGCCCGACGCATCGATCGGACGGCCCGTGCCGCAGCGGTCGCAACGCGCTTCGCGCAGTTTGCCGTGCAGCTCGAGAACGCGCGACGAACCAGCGCGCAAATGCAGCGAATCGACGTTCTGCGTTGCCAACGTAAAATCGCCGACGCGACGTTCCATCGCGGCCAGCGCGCGATGACCCGCGTTGGGCTCCGCGCGTTCGTGCGCCGCGCGCCGTTCGTTATACCAGGTCCAGACCAAGCGTGGGTCGCGCGCGAAACCTTCCGGCGATGCAAGTTCTTCGACTCTATGTGTGCGCCACAAGCCGCCGACGCCACGAAATGTCGGCAAGCCGCTCTCGGCCGAAATGCCCGAACCGGTTAACACGAAGACCGACTGTGCCGCCCGCAATCGTTCGATCAATTCCCGCACGCGTCGCGGTTCGCGCCGAGGGTCGCTTCGCCATTGCGCGAACGGTCGAAGCGTGAGCCGGGCATTCGTCAAAGAAGACGACGATCGGCCGGAACGCCCGTTACCGCGCATCGCCGAAAGCGAACATCCGAACTACGTGACGCCCGATGGAATGGCGCAGCTACGGACGGCGCTCGAACGAGCACGTGCCGAGGGTGACGAGCGCGAGGCCGCATATCTACAAGCGCGCGTGGAGTCTGCGCGCGTCATCGAACCGCCATCGCGACCGTGCAAACGCGTGATGTTTGGCGCGTACGTCGTGCTACGGCAAGCCGACGGAACCGCGCTAACGCTGCATCTCGTCGGCGACGACGAAGCCGATCCGGCTTCCGGAAAAGTCAGCTGGACGTCGCCGTACGCCCGAGCGCTCGACGGGCACCGCGCCGGTGACCGTGTTGCCGTGCATCGTCCAGCCGGCGCGACGGTCGTCGTTATCGAGTCGATCTCGTACGATCCGCAACGCAAGGACGCGTCGTAGCACGTGCGCATCGAGCGATTATCCACTGCGAACGAAAGCTCGGCGCTGGAGTTTCTCGAACGGCGGCCGTACGAACGCGTCGTTATCGCACACCTCGTGATGTACGGGTCGCCGCACGCGCGCAACTCGATCGCTCTCGCGCTCGATGCGTCCGGCGTGCGCGGCGTCGGGTTCTTTGGGAACGAAATCCTCTTGTCGGGTGACGAAGCGACGGCGCAGGCGTTTGCCGATTTCGCCGCGGGTTTTCGACGCAACGGACAACGGATGATCGTCGGCCCGCAAGCGACGGTCGCTTCGTTTTGGCCGCGAATCGCCGCCGGTCGCATACCCCCGCGCATCGTGCGCGAGCGACAGCTCGTGATGCGCGTCGAACGCGAGTCGTTACGTCCGTCCTCCCTGCCGGTGCGCGTTCGTCTCGCGCGACCGGCCGAAGCCTCGATCGTCGCCGAAAATTCGGCGCAAATGATCGTCGGCGAGCTTGGATACGATCCGCGCAAAGCACGGGCCGAGTTCTCGGGCGGCATTCGGGAGATGATCGCTCGCGAACGCTGGTGGGTCGGCGAATACGACGGACGGCTATGCTTCTTCTGCAGCGTCGGCGCGTGGTGCCGCGAAACGGCGCAGTTGCAAGGCGTTTGGAGCCCGCCGGATCTGCGTGGTCGCGGGCTCGCCACCGCATCGCTCACGGCAATTTGCGAAAAGCTACTCGACTTTTCGCCGTCGCTATCGCTGTTCGTCAACGATTTCAACGAAAGCGCGATCGCGATGTACCGTCGCGTCGGCTTCTCGTATGTCGCCGACTACCAGTCGCTTATTTTTTAGGCTGTTATAATCGGCGTTCGATCGACTGCACTCCCGATTCGACGGCAGCTTCGCCGCGACGGAATAAGCCGACGATCCACCTGATCATTGCAACCACGCCGATCAGCGCGAAGATAAAGACGATCACAAAAAACCACGCGGCGGTCGCGGCGATGTGTACGAGGGTGTGCTCCACCTGACGCTCCTTTGCTCGAGACGAGACGTTGGATGATTCGGCGGCGAACGTGCCGGCCATGCAGCGTGGAACCGCGGCGACCTCGGGTGCGTGGATCGTGGCGGCCACGGTGCTCGGCTCGAGCCTGGTCTTTATCGATGGCAGCGTCGTTTCGATCGCGTTGCCGGTGCTGCAAGACGCGTTCCACGCCACCACCTTCGACGCGCAGTGGGTGGTCGAAGGCTACACGCTCGTGTTGGGTGCGTTCATGTTGCTGTGCGGCGCGCTTGGCGACCGCTACGGCCGTAAACGACTCTTTGTGATGGGCGTCGTCACGTTCGCTCTTGGATCGATCTTATGCGGAATGGCCAATTCGATGCCCGCGCTCATCGGGGCTCGCCTATTGCAAGGCGCCGGCGGAACGATGCTGGCCCCTGCGAGTTTGGCGCTCCTAGGCGCAACCTTCGAGGGCGAAGCGCGCGGAAAAGCCATCGGAACGTGGTCGGGTTGGACCGCGATGACCAGCGCGATCGGGCCGGTAGCCGGCGGCGCGATCGTCGACCATTTCGGCTGGCGCTGGATCTTTTTCATCAACGTGCCCATCGCGCTGGCGGTAGTCGTGATTGCGCTGCGCCACGTGAGCGAAAGCCGCGACGAGGACGAGGGCGGACCGCTCGACATCTTGGGCTCGATCGTCGTGTCACTGGGTCTGGGTCTGGTCGTCTACGCCTTTGTGTTCAGCGGACTATCCGGCTGGAACGAAATCGCAATCGGTTCGTTGGTGCTGGGCGTCGCATCACTCATTGGCTTCGTCGTGCTGGAAGGCCGAGTCAAGAATCCGATCCTTCCGCTCGCCCTATTTGCCAATCGCGAATTCAGCGGCATCAACGCGATGACGTTTCTGCTGTACGCCGCGTTATCGGGCGTGTTCTTCTTCTTGCCGTTCGTGCTGATTCAAGTGGATGGCTACAGCGCGACCGTGACCGGCTTTTCGATGCTGCCGTTCGTCGTGCTGATCGTGGCGTTATCGCGGTACTCGGGAGCGCTTACCTATCGTGTCGGACGGCGTACGATGCTGGTAACCGGGCCTTCGGTGACGGCCCTCGGTTTCTGCGCGCTCGCGTTCCTTCCCAACATGCACTATTGGACGGGGGTCTTCCCGGCCGTCATTCTGGTCGGTATCGGAATGGGATTGACGGTCGCTCCGCTCACCACCACGATGATCGACTCGGTGCCGGAACACAACGTGGGTGTGGCGTCGGGTGTCAACAATGCCGTGTCGCGCGTCGCGGGACTGCTGGCGGTTGCGATACTCGGATCGCTGATCGCATTCGCGTTCGACAGCCACTTGTCGAAGCGCGCGGACGCGGCTTCGTTTTCGGCGCAGCAGCGTGCGGATCTAGCAGCGCAACGCGCCGCAATGGCGGCGGCGCGATTTCACGACCCACGCGAAACTGCAGTCGTGAAGGGTGCCTATCTCGATGGGTTTCGCGTCGTTTCCATGGCGTGCGTTCTGCTGACGTTGGGTTCGGCGCTGATCGCCGCTACGACGCTCTCAAACCGCCGTTCAACGCCAGATACCGCCGATGGGACTTGACGAACAGTCCTTTTGCAAGCAGCCAAGGCCGAACGCGGCCTCGATCGTGCGCAAGGTCGAATAGTGGTCGATACGCTGCGCAGAGGTAGTTCCGGCTCGCAGCATAGGCCCGACCAGCACGGTTGGAATCCGGTTCGTTCCGTCGCGATCCGGTTCGGCTTCGTCCCACGTAACGATCAATAGGCCGTCGTTCTTCGCATTCCACGCAATGAGTTGCGGGAGATTTGCCTGCAGCCAACGGTCGCCGGTGCGCGTCGAGCAGTTATGCATATCGTTGCACATGTTCGGCGTGATCCACAGCAACGACGGCAGCTGCGACGGCAGCCCGTGATAGACGCGGTTGAGCGATGCCGGCACGTTCGCGAAATCGGCCCACGGCACGTGCTTGCGCGCATACAGCGCCGTCCAACAGCCCTGATAGCCGTCGCGCGGTATGGACTCCGCGTACCCGGCGAACGTTAAGCCCGCGGCCATTAGCTCGGTGGCGACATTCGGAGCTTCGAATGAGACAGGACAGTGGTCCGACGTTACGCCCTGTGTCGATCCCGAAAATAGGGCGAGGTAATTCGGCTGGCTAGGATGCGCCACCGCGTGCGCGTTGGTCATCAGCACGCCCTGCCGAACGAGTTGATTATTGAAGTACGGAGCATTTTTGTTTCCCGCGACCGATTCGTCGTCGCGGTTCTCCATCACGATGATCGTAACGTGCGCGATACGCGGAACCGCGCTCGGCGCGGGCGACGCGGCCGCGACCGCCTGCGGCAAAGCGAGAACGATCACGGCGGCACCCCACCGGATATTTGAGTACACTGTGTTAACGCTCATCATATGGGCGTCGCCGATGCTTCGATAGGCACGGTGTGCGATGGCTCGCAGGTTTTCAAAGGTCATGGCCGCTCGAGTCGAACGGCGAAACTTCCGTGGTAGATTATCGAGAATGACGGCCCGGTAGGAACCGTCCGGGGAACTTTTGAACACACGTTCGTGTCGCTACAAGCAGGAATCATTACCGTGGATAATACGCCTCATGCCTCACGCCTCATGCAACAACGCGCGGCCGGCAGCGACGCTATTTACTTCCACTTTCCGTGTTTTGACGGACTGATCTCAAGTGCGATTGCCGCCGACCACCTGACCATGTTCCACGACTGGAAAATCGAGGATTTTCGGCCTGTTGATTATGATCTGAAAGCCCAGTGGCTGGATATCAGTCTGCCGCACCGATCGGCTGTCGTTGATTTTCTGTACCACCCGGGCGCAGTTTTCTGGGCAGATCACCATGCCACGACTTTCTTAACAAGCGAAAATCAACAGGACTACTTGGCAAAAAGAGACCGTCCAGGCGAGTGGTTAATTTACGACCCCGAAGCACAATCGTGTGCCCTGCTACTGTTTGAGCGTCTTCGGGATAGCCTATCGGATCCCGACCGGTATCGTGATATGGCTCAATGGGCGGACAAGATAGATTCGGCTAGCTATTCATCGGTCGAAGAGGCCGTCTATGGAGGGAGCCCCGCCATGGACATCAACCTCGGGCTATCCGCAGGAGGTGCCGATTCAAAATATGCGGAGCTGCTCGTGCGTTCCCTGCTTCGGTTGTCGCTAGAGGAGGTCAGCGCGCTGCCCGAAGTCCAGAAGCGAACAATAACGGCGCGACGCCGGATACGCGCTGGCCTGAAGGCCGTCGAAAAATCCGTGCGGTTGGTGGACGGAGATATCGTGGCGGTTTCAACGTCCGAGAGTGAAGCGAGAACCATCAGCAGATATAGCCCTTATATCTTTTATCCGGACGCTTCGTATTCACTGTCTTTGACTCGCACGAAGCAACACTGGAAGATAACGGCAATGCGTAACCCTTGGCGGCAATTTCGCAGTATCGAACTCGGCGAATTATTTCGCAAATATGGTGGCGGTGGCCACAGGCGAGTCGCTTCTGTCATCGTGCCCGGAACAGCCGTTGAACACGCACAGGATGTTTTTGATGCGATTCTAGGTGATATACGCGAGAGCCCTATCGACTCCGCTGCGGTCTGACAGCGTGATCGAAAAATTCAATTTCTACGATGTGTATGGGTACTTCATTCCTGGGTTAGTCATACTTCTCATTACCTACGGGCCATTCGCGTTGACGGCGTGGAGGCCGTCCCTTGATTGGGGCGAATTTTCGTTGGCCGTTGTCGCAGCAATTATTTCTTACCTTGTCGGATATTTCTTGCAATCAATGGCGACAAAAGCAGTGCCTTCCGAATTCGGCGGCCGTTACCCATCTACACGGTTGCTGGATTCCTCCGACAAGACTCTTTCGACGCCGATGAAAGCGAAAATTTCGGCAAAATGTATCGACTGCTTTGGTATCGACCCCAAGGTTCATCTGGACCAAAACGATGAGGTTGACGCGGTCAGAAAATCTGCCTTTCGATTGGCTCGGGCCTTAACAAACATTAACGATTCTGGGACGTACGCACAGCAGTTTCAGGGGTTATACTCGATGATGCGAGGACTGGCCGTGGCGTTTGCCCTCGGCTTCGTTTACATGCTGGGGTGGACTGCCGGTTATTGGCATCTTTGTTGGATCGCTGCTACCGCATCATTGATCTTAATCGGTTCACTTATTGCCACGCTGGTGCTGGGCATTTTGCGCGTTAGCCAGGGCGTTGAGGGAAACCGGAATACAGATATCCTTGGCATCGTAGCAATAGCGGCGATGATGAGCACACTCGGCTGTCTGTTTGCGCAATCGCAGATTTTCAATCTGAGTGTAGTCTTGACGTACGGAGCGACCGCGCTGCTATATGCGGGCGTCGCTAGTAGATTTTACGCGTCTTACGAGACATTTTCTTGGGAGTTTGCTAAAGCTGTGTGGACAGGTTTTTGCTTGCCCGAAGCGGGGAAGCGCTAACCGTTCGGGAGACGGCGACGGCCCAGCCAATACACCGCGACGCCGGCTCCCGCGAGCAACGCGGTCAAGAACAGCACCTTGGCCACGCTTACTACTTTGTCGGCGTCGTCCGGCGCTGGAATCAATGCGAAGATGGCGGCCGCGACCGTCGTTATGAAGCCGACGACGGCGCAAGCGACGATCCAAAAGCCACCGCGTAATTTAATGGCGGCTGCGAATAAGAACATGAACGGGAGCATCGTGATCAGCACGGTCGAGCTTACCAAAATATCGTAAGCTCCGTGTACGCTGCTGCCGCTTTGTCCGAGGACGACGAAGACCGCGGCGATGCCCGACTGTGACAGCAGCGCGACGACCGGAGAGCCCCAGCGGGGGTGCATGATTCCGAACGATTTTGGAAGATAGTGATCGATGCCGGCAACGAATGGAATACGCGCGACGGCACCCAACCACGCTCCGCAACTCCCTAAACAACTCACAACCACGAGAAATGCGGCGACCGGCACGATCCACGCCGAATTTAACCGAACTGCGACTTGCGCGATCGTTTGCATGACACCCGACGACTGATCGACGGAATGCGACGGCAGCGCAACGAGCACCGCGACCGTGCCGAGCACGTAGATCACGCCGATCGCCGGGGCCGCCATCGCCAGCCCCAGCGGAATCGAACGTCGTGGTTGGCGTACCTCACCGGCGATAAACGAGATTGCCTCCGGCCCAGTCCACGCAAACGCGATGACCGACCAGAAGATCGCATTCTTCAAGCTTGCTTCGGGACGCATCGTGGCCGCGGTAATCGGCGTCGCCGCACCGAACTTCACCCATGCGATGGCGCCCAGCGCGATCAACGCCAGCGTCACGATCCAACGACTGAGCGCGCCCGCATTGTTGAGCCAGCGCCCGACCGAATAGCCGTAGACGTTGACGATCGTTCCGAGCGCTAATCCGGCGAGCGCGAACCCAATGAAGTACAGCGGTGACGACCCGAGAGCGTGGCTCCAATTCCCGAAATACAACGCGTTTCCGGCGGCGAAGTAGAGCAGAGCCGGAAAATACGGCAGATTTGACGTCCAGTACGTCCAGCCGGTGAAGAATCCGGCAAACGGTCCGAAAGCGCGTTTGCTCCACGCATACATGCCGCCCTCGTCGGGATAGCGTGACGTGAGAGATACGACGCAGATCGACAACGGTAGAAACATCGTCGCGGCGCCCAAAATCCACACCGGGATCGACGATGGTCCGGCGGCGGCGGCCGTTGCGACCCATTGCAAGTTCGACCCAGCTACGACGAAAAACAACGCAACGTCGACCAGCCCGAGGCTGCGGCGTAATGGCGGAACCTGCAAGATCGGCTCGTTCGTGGGCACTGCTGCCATTCCCAAAAGTGCGGGTTCGCGCCGTTCTCCCCCTTCAAAGCGAAGGTGCCGACCGCCGCTCGCGTAAGATTGCCGCGAATGCGTGCGGCTATCAGGTTTCTGTGCGACCGGTTGTCGTTGGCGATCGTTGCAATCGGCACGGTGTTGATGCTGCTCGTCTTCGTTTCGGTCGAAACCAACGCGACGCATTTGGGCTCATTTCCACTGCATTTCGAAAACAATACCGATCGCGTACAGGTGCAGGCAGGTTCGCCCGCAAGCGACACGTTGCGCACCGGGGACAGCATCGATCTCTCGCAGATGACGCCCGAGCAGCGCTTCAACTTATTAGCCGCACCGTCGAGTGCGCGCATGGCGCTCACGGTTCGCCGCGGCGCGCATCGTTTTCCGCTGTTGCTTTCGGCGACGCCGCCGGATTATTCGCGCCGCGCGACGATGGCGCGCGACATCGGCATTCCGCTGAGCTTCTTTCTCTCGCTCGGTCTCGCGACGGTGCTGTTTATCATGCGCCCGATGCCGATCACGCTGGCGTTTTATTGCTATACGCTGCTGGTACTGATCAAAGTGAATCAGTCGGTGCTCGAGCTGGCCAAGTGGCCGGTGAATCTCGGCAGCGATCTGTTAATCCAAATCGTGTATCCGCTGACGCAAATCACCATTCTCATTTTCGCGCAACGATTGTACGGCCGGCGCGGCCGGGCGTGGCCGTGGTTTTTCGGCACCTCCGTCGTGCTCTCGATCGTCGTGTTCGTCATCTGGGTCGATCCGATCGTCTGGCTCGTGTTTCAGCGATTCCAGATGCCCGGGCCGACGCGATTGATGATGAGTGCCTCCGACACGCTGTTGTTGACGTCGGTTATCTGCGGCTTAGCCTATATTGCGTCGGGCGCGACCGTTCTGGATCGCCGCCGCGTTGCCTGGGTGGTCGCCGGTATCGCGCTTTCACCAATGCTCGATTTGTTGTGGGCCGTTTCGGATACGTTGAGCGCGTTGATCGGCGACACGTCCACCCCGCTACTGGCGGTAGAAGCCTGGGCCGACGCGCTACAGCCATGGACGGCCGTCATCGGATCGGCGTTCGTGCTGTACGGCTTCTTATCGCAACGAGTGATCGACGTCCGGTTCGCGATCGGGCGCGCCGTGCTATACGGCGCGACGACACTGATCCTGGTCGTTTTCTTCGGCATCATCGAGTGGTGGGCCGAACAAATATTCGAAAGCACGCGACCGGCCGTGTACGTGAGTTTGGCGGCGGCGCTGGTCATCGGCTTTTCGATGAAATCGTTGCACGGCCGCGTCGAGGATATCCTGAATCGAATCTTCTTCCGCGAGCAGCGACGCGCCGAAGACATTCTGCGACGAGCGGCGCGCGCTTTAGCCAATACGTCGTCCGAAAAAACCTTGGTCGAGTTTCTGATCGACGAACCGGTGCTGGTGCTGCATCTGACGTCGAGCGCGCTGTTCGTCGCAACATCCGACGGTACGGCGTTCGAACGAAGAGCCGACCGCGGCTGGAACACCACTGAAGCGCAGCGGATCGATGCAGAGGATCCGATCATCGTCGCGCTGCGCGCCGACCTCGGTTCGATCGAGTTCGACGAAGGGCGTTTGGAATCGATCGTTCTCCCGACCGGCCGCAAGGCGCCGACGCTGGTGATTCCACTGATCATGCGCGGACGCGTTGTTGGTTTCGTGTTATATGGAGGCCGCGAAGACGACGTCGCGCTGACGCCGCCGGAACGCGCGCTGCTCGAGGCAATCGCCGCGAGCGCTGCCGCCGCCTACGACCACATCGATGCGGACCGGTCGCGAGAACGCATTGTGGCGCTGGAAGATCGCTTGCGTGGCATGGGTGCGGCGGTACCCGAATGACCGAGCCATTGCTCATCGGCGGTGTGACGGGCGAATCGCTGGCACAAAGGTACGGTACGCCCTTGCTCGTTGTCGATCTCGACGCCGTTCGCGAGCGGGTGGTCGAGCTTCGAACTGCCTGCGACCCCGCGGGCATCGCAATTTCTTACGCCGGTAAAGCTTTTCTAACGGTCGAGTTTGCGCGACGGATCGCGTCGTTCGGTATCGGCCTCGACATATGTTCGCTCGGCGAGCTCGCCACCGCCGAACGCGCCGGCTTTCCGGCGGAGCGACTGACGTTTCATGGTGCGGGCAAGACTCTCGACGAGTTGCAGGCGGTGGTCGACGGTCGTGCCGGCCGCATCGTGGTCGACGGCATCGACGAACTGCGCGCGCTGCAACGAATTGCCGACCGGCCGGTCGACGTGGTGCTGCGTCTGAACACCGGCGTCGAAGCGCACGCGCACGAATTCGTTCGAACTGCGGGCGACCGCACCAAGTTCGGCATCGATTCGGATCTCGAGGAGGAAGCCGTTTCGATACTACGAGCAAACGGTGCTCTGCATTTGACTGGCCTGCACGGTCACATTGGGTCGCAGATCGATCTGATCGAACCGTTCGTCGTAAACGTCGAGCGTCTGGTTGAGGCCGCCGGTCGCTTCGCCGCGCGAGGGTTTCCGGTGCGCACGCTGGTCGCCGGCGGCGGGTTCGGAATCGACGCGGAGGGACTGCCCGCGCTGCAGATGGATCGAGTGGCGGCCGCGCTCGGCGCCGAGGTTCGCCGGGCAACCGTGGCGGCTGGAATTGCGCTGCCGGCGATTGAGATCGAGCCCGGACGCGTAATCATAGCCGGAGCGGGTACGACCTTGTACCGCGTGATGACCGTGAAACGCCGCCCCGGCCGCACCTACGTGATCGTCGATGGCGGTATGGCCGATAACCCGCGTCCCGCCCTCTATGGAGCCCATCACGATGTCGTCGCCGACGGCGCGGTGGGACCGTTTGAAACGATGGCCGTGTGCGGCCGTTCGTGCGAGAATGACGAGATGGCCGAGATGGCGCTACCCGCAGGTATCGAGCGAGGAACGTTGCTGGCGATGCGCACGACCGGCGCCTACACGTACAGCATGGCGAGCAACTACAATCGTTTCGCGCGGCCCGCGGTCGTCGGCTTAGAAAACGGCACCGAACGGTTGCTCGCGCGGCGCGAATCGCTCGACGACTTGCTCGCGCTCGATTTCGCGGAGCGTTAACGTGCGTTCGACATGGCGTCGGATCGCGGTCGCCGCCGCCGTCCTCGTTTGTATCGTGGTCGTGGGCGCATTCCTTGCACCCCAATTGTTGCGCGGCGCCGTTACGGCGGCAGCCGCTAGCTTCGGCGTACGTGCGGCCGTCGGTGGCGTGGATTTGCACTTCGGGCAAATCGTGTTGCGCGACGTCGATCTCAAAAATCTCGCCGGCGAGCCGATCGGCCGAATCGCTACGACGACGGTGCGATATTCGTTACGCGATTTGCTGCCCGGCGGTTCGCGCGCATTCGGATTAACCGGCTTCGATGTCGAGAACGGACAACTCGTTCTGATCCGTCACGCCGACGGCACCTACAATCTTCCGGTTCAGAAGGCCGGCCCGAGCCGCGGCGCGCCCACCACGCCGTTTGTTTTCGACGGGCGCATCCGCAACGTACGCGTCGACGTGTACGATCGCGCGCCGGTGATTCCAGCGAGCGCGCACTTCGCCTTCGATGACGTGAACGCAGACATGCACGTCGCCACCAATGCGATCACGAAATACGTGGCCGGTCTGACCTATGTCGAACGTTCGGGGCGTTTTCCGATCGCTGGGCGCGGCATGCTCGATGCCACGACCAAGACGGGCCTGCAACACTGGTCGTCGGCGCGACTGCCGATCGCCGCGCTTGCGGACTTCGCGATCCACTCGACGAGTTTGCGACTGACCGACGGTAACTTGACGCAGTTGGAGGCGCGCGTCGGGACATTACCCGGCCCCGGCGGCACGATGGATAACCATATCAGCGCTACGACGTTGTTATCGGGCGGCCGGGTCGTCGTAGCGGGGCTCGACGCACCGCTCGCTGCGGTGAACGGACCGATTGCTGTGTACGACGATGGCCTTCTCTTGCAAGGTGTGGCGGGAACGCTGGCAGCCGTGCCCATGCGTCTGGACGGCGGCGTCATCGGTTTGCAATCGCCGCAATTGCATCTGACGGTCGCGGGCCAAGGCGAAGTCGCTCGACTGCGAACGGCACTCGCACAAACGGCCAACCTTCCGTTATCTGGACGCGTCGCGCTCAGCGTCGCGGTCGAAGGCGCACCGACGGCGCCGTTGGTATTGATCTCCGCGCGAGCGCCGGCGATTCGCTTTCAAACATACGTCGCGAATTCCACCAGCGCCACGCTGGCGTTCGACGGCCGCCGCGTCGTCGTACTCGACGCATCCGCATCCTACCGCTCGATTGCGGTACGCGCGCACGGCCGGCTCGATCTGAAGTCGAAGCATAGCGCGGTCGCGTTCGCTGCCGCTGCGAACGTGCCGGCCAATGCGATTCCGCAGACGCCGGCAATGCTGGCCGGGCTACCGGTGAATGCCGACGCGCTCGCGATCGGCGATTCGCCTGCGTCGGTGGACGCGTTCGGCGCTGCGCGTGGATCGAATGCACGCGACACGTTGGCCGCAACGTTTCACTTGCGTGGCAACGGTACGGGAACGATCGGACCGGTCACCTTCGCCGGGCGCGACGGCTCGCTGTACGCCCGCGCCGTCATCGACCACCCCCACAAAATCTACGATGCGTACGTCAACGCGACCGGACTGCGCGTCGGAATGAATGGCGTCGGTGCCGCGATCGATGCCGATATGCTGGCCGGGATGCACGGAAATCGCACGTATGCCGATGGCTTCGCGCACGCGCGCGATGTCGTCACGCCATATGGCCCGGTGGCCGCCGCCGATGCGCGATTCGGCACGACGCACGGCTCGCAGTTGGCGATCGCCTTAACCGCGCGCGGTATCGGCGCACTCGATGCGATCGCGATGGCGGTCGCCTCCTACAACGATGGCGCCATCGACTTGCAAAACGCGACCGTCGCCGCGCAGGGCAACTTCGTGCGAGCGCAAGGAACCGTGACGGATCTGACGGACGGCGCACCGGCGTACGCCCTGGATGCAAACCTGCACGCAGCCGACCTCTCGTCGGTCGTCGCGTTGGCGCGTCCTAGTTTGGCCAAAACGATCGAAGGAAGCGCGGACGCGCGTTTGCACGCCACCGGCCGCGGCGCCGACGTTGCGGTTTCGGGAACGCTGGCGGCTCCCGAAGGCGCGGTGAACGGCTTACCGTTCCACGAGTTACACACCAATCTACGCGGAACGCAGCGCTCGGTACAGTTGCGCGACGGCAACGTCGGCATCGGCTCCACCGCGATCGCGTTTTCCGGAGATTTGTCACCGTCACAACAGCGCTTAAGCGTTTCGGCGCCGTACATGAACGCCGCCGATTTCAACGACTTCTTCGACGCCGGCGACATGCTGGCGGGGCGGGGGAGTCTGCGCGCATCGGCCACGCTAGCCGGCGGAACGGTGCTCGCAACGAACGGACAAACAACGATCGTCGGAACGGCCGTTCGCGGCATCGCGATCGGAACGACCCGCGCGGCCTGGAACGGGAACGCCGGCGACATTCACGCCGATGTCGCCGCCGACGGGCAATACGGCAACTTCTCGGCGACCGGATCGGTCGGGGTCCGCGGCTTCGTCGATATCGCGGCGCACGCGCGGAACGTCGCACTGGCGCATTGGCTCCCCGTTGCCGGACTGCAAATGCCGGTTACCGGAACCGCGTCGGTCGACGCGACCGTCGCCGGCAGCTTTCCGAACCTCGATACCAACGTGCGTGCCAACGTGATCGACGCGACCGTATTGCGGCTGCCGGTCCAAAGCGTGAGCGCGGTGCTCGCCACGCGAGCCGGACGCGGACGTTTACAAAGTTTAGCGATTCGCGCGCCGCATCTGAATGTCGATGCCGACGGCGCGTTCGGATTGCACTCCACCGACCCGCTCGCGATCGACGTCCGCACCAAGAGCGATGATGCCGTGGCACTCGTCAATACGACGCTGGGCACGAAGTACGACGCATCCGGTTCGCTCGCCATGAACACGCACATCGCGGGCACGCGCGACGATCCGATGATTACCGACGACGTTCAATTGACGAAGCCGCGGTACGGAAATTTCACGGCTAATGCGGTATTCGGACGTATCACGGCGACCCGGCGTGCGGTGTCGCTGGCGGGCGCCGGCATCAATTTCGAACGTGGGCGAATCCTCGCCGACGCGACCTTGCCGATCCGGCTCGCCCCGTTCGCACTCGATCCCGGCGGGGTGCCCGTTTCGGCGCGAATCATCGCAGACGACGTCGAGCTGTCGAACTTCGTATCGATGCTGCCGAAAAACACCAACGTGACGGGACGTATCGATGGCACGGTGCAGATCGCCGGCAATCTCAACAAACCCGAACTCGGCGGATCGCTCGGGCTTACCGGCGGCTCGTTCTCGGGGCCGGCGGAATCGATTCCGATAACCGACACCGTTGCGCAGGTCGCGTTCGACAAGCAGACCATTACGCTGAACACATTCTCGGCGAGAGCGGGCGGCGGCGGCGTGGCCGGCAACGGGTACGCGTGGATTCCGAACTTTCGAGATCCGCGCGATGCGTTGTTCGCATTGTCGATGCGCACCACGCAAGCGCAGTTCGATCTTCCGAAATACTTCAAGGGCAAGCTGGATGCCAACGTCGCGCTCAGCCGCCAGCCCGGCAGCCCGATCCTCGCATCGGGTTCGGTGTCGGTCGCATCCGCGCGCATCCCGCTTACAGCGCTGTATAATCCGAAGCCTGCGGGAGGATCGGCACCGGCGCTTCCGCCGCTCGCCTTCGACTTGCAAATCAATGTTGGCCGCGACGTCCGCGTGCAGAGCCCGAACATCGATCTCGGTGCCACCGGCTCGCTCAGGGTTGCCGGAACGCTGGCCAAGCCGCAACTCTCGGGAACGTTCACGTCGACCGGCGGCACGGTCAGCTTTCTTCGCGACTTCCGCGTGCAGAGCGGTACCGTTACGTTCGATCCCAACAGCGGCATCGTTCCCGATGTCGACGCAACGGCCACGACGTACGTTTCGAATCCGAGTACCGACGTCACGCTCCACGTCACCGGTCCGGCGACCAGTTTGAATCTTGGGTTTGCGTCGCAGCCGCCGTACGATCGCGATCAGATACTCGGGCTCTTGGTGAACGCGCAATCGTTAGGGGCGGTGCGCGGCGTCGCAGCGACGGGTGGCGGGTCGTTCTCGGCCGGTGCGGCGATCGCGAACCTTGCCGCAGGCCAGTTGAACACGCTGTTCACGCGCAATTTGCTCGAACCGCTATCGGTGGCCGTCGGCGACACGCTCGGACTCCAGAACTTTCAGATCACCAACGACCTGCAGAGCGGCTTGGGCATTAGCGCCGTGAAAAAGCTTGGCGACAAGGTCAGCTTCATCTTCGCCGAAACGTTCAACGAAACGCGCCGAACGGCGTATACGGTGCAATATCGCCCGAACATCTCGTCGCAGTTGCAGATGACGGCCTACACATCGCTGCAGCAGAATCCCTTCGCAACGCAGCCGTTCCTCTCCCAAACGACGTCGACCGGCACCGGCATATCGACGGCGACGATTCCAATCGCCACTGGCGGGAACGGCATCGACTTCAAATATCAACGGACGTTTCCGCCGCCGTGATGCGTCGCGTTTCTCTCGGATTGCTGGTCGCACTCGCGGCCTGCGCGCATTCGACTGCTTCGCAAAGTCCCACGCCGCGGCCGTTCGGCCAACCGGCGCGGCTCGATCTGCAACGCGCCGTTGCCGGCCATCCGTTGGCGTCGATGTTGCGGCAATACGACGCCAACCTCGCGACGCTACAACTCATCCAAACGCCGGCGGGCCTGAGGAATCTTTCCGAGCGTATCGCAGCCGACGTTAGCGACGCGCAGGACGTCTTGAATGCGGCGGCTCGCCAGACCGGCGCGATACAAATTCGAGTCCCCTCTATTCCGACGACCGGAACGCCTGCGGACCACGGCGAAGCGGCCGTCGCTACCTATCGCGATGCGTTGCAAGTTCGCAACGACCGCGCGCTAACGCTACGTGCCTCACAACTGCAAGAGAGCCAAGCCAACGCCGCCTATGCGTTCGATCGAACGCATGCCGGCACACGTTTGCAAATTCGCGTGAAGTTGCGGAACTTGCATCTCGAGCCCAACGACCGCTGTCGCATGCAAGCCGAACTCGATGCACTTCAATCGCAAGAGGACCGGCTGGTGGCCGGCATACGCAGGCAGGATGCCATCACGCTATCCGAGTTCGCAAACGCGCTGCAACGCGAAGCGATTTCGAATCTCAACGAACTGGCCGGTGATGTCGAGGAGCATCGCCGTGCGGCCGGGCAACTGCGCGACGACGTTCGAACCCCCGCTGCAGCGTTGACGCTCGACGATCGCGCGATCGCGCTCCAAGCCTACAAAACGAGCGCCGCCGACATAACGCAGCGGCTGGGCGACGTCGCGACACAAAATCGCTTAGCGGCCGCACGCCTTGCGTCCGAAATGGCGAGCGTGCAGAAGGCGCGTGCAGCACTACGTTCGGAGATCGTCGCTTCGATCGAGACGACCGCTGACGCCGTTGCCGGAGAGCGCGGCTTGGGGCGCGTGTACGAGTCGAACGCACCCGCCGGCGCGACGGATATTACGTCCAGCGTGATCTCGCACGTACGAAGCACGTTGATGCAATAACGTCCGAGTATTGTCGAGCGTTTTCTTACTGTTTTGTAAAATCGCTCGGAACTGAGAAGATCGCATCGTTCGCAGCGACCGAATGCACGTTTCCACGCTCGTTTTCGATCGACAGTCCTTGACCGGATGACTGGCCCTTGAATGTGAGCACGTCGAACATCGAAAACCGGCCGAGCGGAAGCGGCGGTCCGCTCTGCGAGATGCTGAAGCGTTTGTCCATGTGGTTCGAAGAGAACGCTTGCATCAAATGGCTGTACATTTGCATTCCCTGCGCCGTCTGGGCGGCCGACGGCCCCATCGGGGATCCCGAACCGAACCGGCGGCACGACAGCGACGGCGTTTGAAACGACGCATAGTACCCGTTCATTAACCCTTGGGTGGTCGAGGTCTGGCCTTGCGCGTTGGTCGCGGTAATCGTCGTATCGGAACGATAGCCTTGCGTCGGTGTGCCGGCGACAGTGCGAGCCCCGAGCGCCGTGTTGCGAATCGCGATCGAGAGATGCGACAAATCGTCCGACGCCATCGGGTGCGGAGTGCTGCCACCGCCACTCGATCCGGAACTCGATTGCGGTTGATCCATCGATACGACGGTGTACGTCTTGTGGCGCAAATCGAGCGTCGTGATCGTTCGCGCATTACAATCCGTGATCGTCGCGGTTTGTTGCGATATTTCGTCGGTTCGCTCTTTGTAGCCGGCGATGTAGTGGTGCTCGGCCACTCCGCTCTGCATCATCTGCATGGCACCCTTGCCCGCCGCAATCGCCTGTTTGAGATGACCGAAGATGCCGCCGCCACCGCCCTCGTCTTGCGATTGCACCGCCGATGCCGTCGCAAAGTCGCTGTCGAACGAGCCTGGCTGCAGCGTCGAAGCATCGGCTCCCAAATCGAACTTCATCACCGAATCCCATGCGAGACCAGCGGAGGCGGCCGGAGCCGCCGAAGGCTGCAGCGCGACGGCGAGCCCCGCCAGAGCCGCAATGGACAAGAGGCGACGTTTCAAAGCAAACCTCCAACGAAGCGAACGTGAACCTCCGCATCATGCCTGCAAGGAGACCGGTACGTCAAGCGTCACGCTCGGACGCTTTCCCGGCGAGCGCCGCGTGCAACGACCTACAACCGGGTACGATACAGCTCGTATGACAATTCATTTGGGTGCGGTAGGGCACTTCGGCCTGGCGGTGCACGATCCGAAGCAAAGTGCGAAATGGTGGCAAGCATCGTTCGATCTCGAGACCATTTTTACAGGCGATGATTACGTTGGGCTAAGCAACGACGACGTTACGATCGTGCTCTCGAAAGGGACGCCGGATCCGGCCGCGATCGATCATATATCGTTTCATCTACCCGACATGCAGGCGTTACGTGCGGCGCTCGACGCTCTCAAGCGGAACGGCGTGGAGCTCGAAGATCCGGGCGATGAAATCGGTCCGGAAGCCGAGGGATCGAAAAACATGGGCCTGTGGTTTCACGATCCCGACGGCTACCGGTGGGAGCTCTCGGTCCAGGGCGGTCGCTGACCGTCCTTCCGATTTATGCGTTCTCGGGCGCGCTGATCATCCAGTCGATTCCGAATTTGTCGGTCACCATACCGAAGTACGATCCCCAAAAAGTGTTCTGCATCGGCATATCGACTTTTCCGCCTTCGGAGAACGCCGCGAAGATTTGGTCCGCTTTCGCGCGCGTCTCGACACTGAGGCTGAGCGAGATCGGACCATCGAGATATTTCTGACCGGGCCGGCCGTCGGAGGCCATAAACGCGATGCCGTTGGCCTGGAAGCGTGCGTGCATAACGTAGTTTTCGGTTCCGGGGGTCACGTGCGGCCCAGCATCGGCCGGCATGTCTTTGAAGCGAGTGAGACCCTGAACTTCGCCGCCGAGGATCGTCGTATAGGCGCTGAGCGCATCTTCGCACGCGCCGTCGCTGAAGAAAAGGTACGGCTCGAGTTGCATTCCTGATCCTTTCTGTCTTTGGTCGCAGGCAGCCAGCCTTACGCGGAGAAATAGCCGCTCCCCTTGCAGCTTTTGCATGGTATTGGCCCTCGCCCTTGGAACGATGGGTCGCCGTGAGAACCCGCCCAGATATCCGCAACGTCGCCATTATTGCCCACGTCGACCATGGGAAAACCACCCTGGTCGATGCCATGCTGCGCCAAAGCGGCGTATTTCGTGAAGGGCAAGCCCTGACGACGCGGGTGATGGATTCCAACCCCCTCGAACGCGAACGCGGGATCACGATTTTAGCTAAAAACACCGCGGTCCGGCACGGTGCGACGAAGTTCAACATCGTCGATACGCCCGGACACGCCGATTTCGGTGGCGAGGTCGAGCGCGTGCTGCAGATGGTGCAGGGCGTGCTGCTGTTAGTCGATGCGGCCGAAGGCGTTATGCCGCAGACGCGTTTCGTGTTGCGCAAAGCGCTGGAACTCGATCTGCGTGCGATCGTGGTAGTAAATAAGATCGATCGCAAGGATGCTCGACCGCAAGAAGTCGTCAACGAAACGTTCGACCTGTTTGTCGAACTTGGCGCGAGCGACGAACAGGCCGAATTTCCGGTGCTATATACGAACGCGAGGGCCGGCATCGCGAAGCGCGATCTCGACGATGAAAGCGATTCACTCGAGCCGCTGTTCGAGACGATCGTCACACACGTTCCGGAAGCGCCGGCCGAAGACGGTTCGTTTCAGTTGTTGATCTCGGCCATCGACCATAATAAGTACGTCGGCCGAATCGGCATCGGCCGGATCTTCCGTGGCACCTCCCGTGTTAACGCGCCGATCGCGAAGGTCGCGCGCGACGGCGAGGTTGCTATGGGCTTGCGCCTAACGACGCTCCTCACGTTTGCCGGCCTCGAGCGCATCGAAGTCGAGGAAGCGTCGGCCGGCGATATCGTGTGCGTTTCGGGCATCGACGATCTGAACATCGGTGATACGATTGCGGCTGCCGATAATCCCGAAGGCATTCACGCGGTAGCGGTCGACGAGCCGACCGTTTCGATGTCGTTTAGCGTTAACGCGTCGCCGTTCGCCGGCCGCGAAGGTAAGTTTCTGACGTCGAGACAGATTCGCGAGCGGTTGATTCGCGAACTGGAATCGAACGTCGCGCTGCGCGTCGCCGATACCGAATCGGCCGACACGTTCGACGTGCGCGGACGCGGCGAGCTTCATCTTTCGATCCTGATCGAGACCATGCGACGCGAAGGCTACGAGGTGGCTGTTTCCAAGCCGCAGGTCATCGTTATCGAACGCGACGGCAAGCGCTGGGAGCCGGTCGAGTACGTGGTGGTCGACGTGCCGGAAGAGTACGTTGGTCCCGTCATCGAAGCGCTCGGCAAACGCAAAGCATTGATGTCGAACATGATTAACATCGGCGCTTCGCGCCGGCTGGAATACACGATGCCGACGCGCGCGACGTTCGGTCTCCGCGGCGAGTTGTTGACGCTGTCGCGCGGTACCGCCGTAATGTCGCACACGTACTACGACCATCAAGAGTGGCAGGGCGAACTACCCGGACGTTCGGTCGGCGCATTGGTCGCAAGCGATACGGGCCGCACGACCGGTTATGCATTGCAGGGACTCGACCAACGCGGTGAATTCTTCATCGGGCCGGGAGTCGACGTGTACGAAGGCATGATCGTCGGCCGGGCCAACGATGACAAGGATATCGCCATGAACGTCGTGCGCGAGAAGAAACTCACCAACATGCGCGCTGCCGGTACCGACGAGAACGTGAGGCTCGCGCCGCCCGACACACTGTCGCTCGAACGCGCGATCGAATTCATCGAAGATGACGAACTCGTCGAAGTGACGCCAGAGTCGATCCGCCTGCGCAAGCGGATCTTAGACGAAGGCGAGCGCCTCAAAGCTCGCAAACGCGTGGCAGCCCCGAAATAAGCTTCGCCAAGGTGTTGTCACGCGTGGCAACATGTATGGATACTCGTTCCGAAGCCGTAGTTTAGGACTGGCATTGGGCCCACGGCCCGAGTGAAAAGCAACAGCGCAACCGCTATCGCTACAGCTGCCGCGCGAACCGTCAAACGAACTCGCGACGTCGTCTTACGCAGGACGACGTAGATTGCGGTCTCGACGAACGCCAAGATAATAAACAGCAGCGTAACGATCGCCGCGATTAACCCCATTGGCTTTACATCTAACGAACCAAGGTGCATCATCGGTGCGAGCACGCTCGCTAGACCGTACACAACGTCCGACTGCGCTATCGTTACGTCCGCACCGCGGCGCGTCAGGCCCTGGATCACAAATACCGCCGTGACGACGATTGCCCCAACCGGAAAGCGTTCCATGCGCATCGCGCGTTAAAACATCCGCATCGGGCCGGCCGACGGGGTAAATAGCAGCAGCCCGATCGCTATTACACCGGCCGTCCCGCGCACGATCCACCGCACGCGCGGCGTCGCCTTTCGCAAGATGACGATGACGGCCGTTTCGAGGAAGGCGAGCACGATAAATAAGACCCCGACGAGCACGACCATTTGCACTGTCGTCGAGGCGTCGCCCATGGATGTCTCCTGCATCAGCGGTGCCAGCCCGATTGCGAGGCCCCAAAAAAGCGCAGCCGTCACCATCGATAGCGGGCCCGAACTCAGAACGAGGACCTGCAGCGCAAAAACCGCTGTGACCACTATTGCCGATATTGGGAAACGTTCCATTATCTTAAAAAGACGCCTGGATCCAAGAGCTTTCGCTCGAGTCGCTGGTTTTGCTCCATGTCTGCGCGTCGGTTATTCGATCGAGTCCTTTAGCTAAACCGTCGATATCAGGCCGTTGCGGGTATTCCGGCCAGTCGAGCACCGTCGTAACGTCGCATCGCTCAACTGCAATCAGCAAGTGCGGCACGTCGCTGACTAGATCGGGAACGACGCTTAATGAGTAGAAGCCGGTGGTCTCGAGGAGACTGACAACTTTCGACAAGACTTCGCTTTGGCAAACTGCCGTATACGTTCCGTGCTTAGAAACGTTCGATCTCGCCACGTATTCGCAAATGAACTTCGGGTCGCGGGTCGATATTTTTGCGAAGAGAACTTGGTAATTCGGACATCTGCCGAAACACGAAGTACGGGCATACCGGACGGCAGATATATCTGTGTACGTTGGCGTCTTTCCCACGCCGCATTCGCCGTCACAAACAGTCGGCATAGCAAACATCGATAGGAATGAGACGATGGCAATAGACAGACGCAACTGCATCAGCTGGCCGTGAAGCGGTAAATCGTCGTCGAGTGAAACGGTTGCTCCGGCGTTAGCTCGGTCGACGGGAAGTTCGCATGATGTGGAGCGTCGGGATAATGCTCGGTTTCCAGCGCAAACGCGCCGGGCTTGCCGGTATAGAGTTGAATCGCCGGTTGCGTCGTCTCAACGGCGAGACTGCGCCCGGAGCGCACATCCAATGCCTGCGCGGCTTGCAGCAGGCCCTGACCTTCCAAAACATACGTGCAATCGATTGGCGTCGATCCAATCGCACGCACATCGCGGAAATCGCGATCGGTTCCGGCAACCGGAAGTATCTCACCCGTCGGAATCAATGCAGAGTCGACCGGCAAATACGCTTCCGACTCGATTTGTAACAAGACGTTTTCGATCGAAGCATTCGGGTCGCCGGTCAGATTGAAATACGCATGGTTGAGGAGATTGATCACCGTCGGCGCGGTCGTCGTGGCTTCGTAATCGATCCGTAGCGCCGAATCGTCGTCGAACGTATAGGTTACGCGGCAGGTCACTGCACCGGGAAAGCCTTGATCGCCATCCGGGCTCTCGATCCGAAACGTTAGGGAACTCTCGGTCGCCCCGTCTTCAACGTTCCACGTCCGCTTGGAAAAGCCATCGGGTCCGCCGTGCAGGGTCGTCGTTCCCTCGTTCGTCAGCAACCGGTAGGTGTGGCCGTCGAGCGGTAAATCGCCGTTAGCAATACGGTTCGCGAAACGTCCGACGACGCGGCCGGCGCTGCCGCCGGCTGCCATCGCCACGTTACCGATCTCGCCGGATCCGTCGCGAACGAAGATCTCGACGATCGCTGCGCCGACGTCCGAAAACGTGACGCGCTCACCGTGCGTATTGCGAAGCTCGAGCGCCATTATGCCGGCACCGTTTCTTTCGATGCGACCGTAAACGTCAGCTCGCCGCGGACGTCGTCGAATCCAACCTCGACGGTGTCGCCATCGTTGATCTCCCCTCCCAGAATTTTTCGGCCCAGCGGCGTTTCTAGCTCCTTTTGAATCGTTCGTTTGAGCGGACGCGCGCCATAGTTCGCATCGTATCCAACGTTGACGATGTGACGTTTTGCCGCCTCGTCGAGCTCCAGCGTGATACGCCGCTCGGCAAGACGTTTGCGCAATCGTTGCAGTTGGATATCGACGATGTGTTCCAGTTGTTCTTGCGAGAGCGCGTGGAACACGATGATCTCGTCGACGCGGTTGAGGAACTCGGGGCGGAAGTGCTGTCGTAACTCGTCCAGCACGGTCGCGCGCATGATGGCGTAGTCGGCGCCGCCGAACGCTCCGCGATGTTCGAGGATTCGATGGCTGCCGATGTTCGACGTCATGATCACGATCGTGTTCTTGAAGTCGACGGTTCGGCCTTGGCCGTCGGTCAAACGCCCGTCGTCCAAGATCTGCAAGAAAATGTTAAATACGTCCGGGTGCGCTTTTTCGATTTCATCGAACAGCACCACGCTGTACGGGCGGCGTCGAATGGCTTCGGTCAGTTGGCCGCCTTCGTCGTAGCCGACGTAGCCGGGCGGCGCTCCGATCAGGCGCGCAACCGTGTGCTTTTCCTGATACTCCGACATGTCGATACGAATCAGCGCGCGTTCGTCGTCGAATAAGTACTCGGCTAGCGCTCGCGCCAACTCGGTCTTGCCGACGCCGGTCGGTCCGAGGAAAATGAACGATCCGATCGGCCGGTTGGGATCGGCGAGCCCGGAACGATTGCGCAACACCGCCTCGGCCACCGCGTCTACCGCTTCGTTTTGGCCGATAACGCGCTTGTGCAACTCGTCTTCGAGATGCAGCAGCTTCTGACGTTCGCCTTCCAGCAGTTTCGCCACCGGAATGCCGGTCCAACGTGCGATCACCTCGGCGATATCGTCTTCGTCGACTTCTTCTTTCGAGAGCCGCGCGCCGTTTTGCGTAGCAGCAGACGTTTCGGCCTCGTTCAGCTCGCGCTCGAGTTGCGTCAGTTGCCCGTAGCGCAGCTCGGCCGCGCGGTTCAGATCGTACTGCCGTTCGGCCTGTTCGATCTGCACTTTGGTCTGCTCGATACGCTCGCGCAAGCCGCGCAGCTTCATCGATGCACTCTTTTCGGCATCCCATTGCAGACGCAACTTGGCCTGGCGCTCGCGCAGCTCGGCTAACTCCCGTTCGAGTTGTTCCAGGCGCCGAACGCTGGCGTTATCGGTTTCTTTACGAAGCGCTTCGCGTTCGATTTCGAGCTGCATGACGCGACGAGAAACCTCGTCGAGCTCTTGCGGCATCGAATCGATTTCGGTGCGCAGCTTAGCGGCAGACTCATCGACCAGGTCGATCGCCTTATCCGGTAAGAAGCGATCGCTGATATAGCGATTGCTCATCGTGGCGGCTGCCACGAGCGCTGCGTCTTTGATGCGAACGCCGTGGTGCGCTTCGTACTTCTCGTTGAGGCCGCGCAGGATCGAAATCGTGTCTTCCACGGTAGGCTCACCGACGAAGATCGGTTGGAAACGGCGCTCCAACGCCGCGTCCTTTTCGATATACTTGCGGTACTCGTCGAGGGTAGTGGCGCCGATCATGTGCAACTCGCCGCGCGCGAGCATCGGCTTGAGCAAGTTGCCGGCGTCCATCGAGCCTTCGGTCTTGCCGGCACCGACGACCGTATGCAGCTCGTCGATGAACAGCACGATCTGGCCTTCGGAGTTGGCGACGTCTTTGAGCACGGCTTTCAAGCGCTCTTCGAACTCGCCGCGATATTTCGCGCCGGCAATCAGCGCGCCCATGTCGAGCGACACCACGCGCTTGTTTTTTAAGCCCTCGGGAACGTCCCCACGAACGATACGCTGCGCTAAACCTTCGACAATAGCGGTTTTGCCGACGCCAGGTTCGCCGATCAGCACCGGGTTGTTTTTGGTGCGCCGCGATAGCACTTGTACGACGCGGCGAATTTCTTCATCGCGACCGATCACCGGGTCCAGCTTGCCGCGCTCGGCTTCGAGCGTCAGGTCGCGGCCGTAGCGCTCCAGCGACTTATACGTTCCTTCGGGATCTTTGGTGGTCACGCGTTGATTGCCGCGTACGTCGCGCAACGCTTGCAATAACGAGTCGCGCGTAACGCCTGAATCGCGAAGCAAACGACCGATCTCGCCCGGAGATTCGGACATGGCGAGCAGCACGTGTTCGACCGACGTGTAGTCGTCCTGCAACGATTTCGCATCGTGTTCGGCAGTATTCATCACGCGCGCGAGCTCGGGCGATAGCGTCACTTGTGCGCTATCCGCATTCGATCCGCTCAAACGCGGTAAACGTCCGATCGCCTCATCGACGCGCTGGGTGAGCGCCGGCACGTTCGCGCCGGCTTTCGCAAGAATGTCTCCCGCGATGCCGCGTTCTTGCTCGAGCATGGCCGCCAGCATGTGTTCGGGCGTGGTTTGCGTGTTATGTTCGGCCAACGCACGCGAATATGCCGCATTGAGCGCTTCGCTAACGCGCTCGGTCATTTTTTCAACGTTCATCTTTTCTCCATAACCGCACGAGCCACATCACAGTTCCTATTTCAAGCGTCGCAGGCCCTTCCGGAAGGCGTTCCCGCTCCCGAGCCTAAGGCCGCGCAGAATGCTCGACGTCACCGCCGGAACGGTCAACGCCTATTATCTGTTCGACGTATCCGATACGATCGATTTGGCCGCGCTCGACGGTCGCGTCGCCCACGTTCCGGCCGGGGCGGGCGCGCCGCGCGACGGTCGCGTTTTTCCCGGCTACTTGCAGTTCGTCGTGCCCCCGGCGATCGTCGAGCTCGGCGAGGGGCGCGCGGCCGGCGGCGATTGTCAGCTTCGGCTGAAAGCCTACGAATACGGCGTGGTCTCGCTGCGCCTTACGTTCGATGCGGCCGGCCCGTGGGCGGAACTCGTCGCACTCGCGGATCGGGTTCGCACCGACGGCTCGGCGCTCGCCCTAGCATCCGAGTTGATGCAGCGATTCTGCGACGAACATGCCGACGATCTGGACGACCGGCACGTGCCGCTGGTCGAAGACTATTTTATCGTCAGCGTGCACCGGTTTGCCGAAAGCACCGGCGCAACCGAGTTACTCGAACGCGATCCGAACGTACTGGCCGGATTGCTGTTAGGCGAACGCCGGCGCCTGGCCGAAGACGAGCGCGTCGAAGCGCTGCGAACCCGCTTTTCGTACTTCGAAGACGACTTGACGGTCGTGCAGTGGGATACGTCGTTTATCTTCGACCGGCCCGACAACGCACGCGCCGTCGAAGATATTCTCGAATTCGCCAATTCGCAGCTGCTCGAGTTGCGCACCTACGACGCATTGCTCGATCGCGAACTCGATCGAATTTACGATCTCGGGTCGCGCCGTTTGGGACGGTCGCTGCTGGGACGCCGCGAAGCCGATCGCGCCGACTCGTTGCGGTACTTGATCGTCGACGTCTTGGAGTTGATCGACCGCTCCAGCAATGCGTTGAAAGTAGTTGGCGATGCGTACGACGCGCGAATCTATCGGACCGCGGCGCAACGGCTCGGACTGGCCGACTGGCAACGGCAGATCGATCGCAAACTGGCCAGCATCGGCGAAATCTACGGCTTCTTCACCGACGACGCGCGCAGCCGTCGCGACGAGTTTCTCGAGCTAATCGTGATCGTGTTGATTGCGTTGGAGCTCATCGTGGGAATCGCTACGCTCGTTCACCACTAACGACGCGTCGCCGCGCACGCGGTCGACTCCGTCACGCGACGTCACACCGCGATCGTCGAACCACTCGAGCAGCGGCACCGCATGCTTCCGCGTCGTTCGTGCGAAGTCGCGGAACTCCGCAACCGTCAGCCGCGCGTTCCCACGAAAGTGCGCCTCGATCTGCCGCCGCATCGCGGCAATCTGCGCGCCCCGGTAACAATCGTTTCCGACGCGTATCAGCGCTCCGGTCGCGAGCAACGTGTCGAATGCTTTGGCGATCCCGGCGACACCGCTGCTCCGCACGTCACTCGCGAGCGACGCATACGCTATCGGTGCCGGCATGTCGCCTTCCGGCAGCAGCGCTGCGAAAAACGCTTGCTGTTCGGGCGACAGAACGACGGTGTGGCCGGACAGCGCGAAATAGCCGAATCTCCGAACCAGCCGGCCGTCCTCGACCAACGTGCGCAATCGATCGAGCAACGGCGGCTCGGGAAGATCGAGCCGGCGAGCGAGCGCGAGGAGGGTCGAGCCCAACGCCCAGGGCTCGGCGCGATGCGCCGACTCGATCAGCTCGATGATCCGCCCGTCGAGCGCGCCTTCTTCGGACGGGGGGACGTGGCTCAAGCGCAGTCTCGCGGGGCGGCCGCCGGGCGTGGAGAAGCTTGTTGCAGACCATGCACACCGTTGACCTCGCCGGCACGCCGCGTCCCAAGGCGGCCGACGTCCTTCACTCCGTCCCACGCCTCGACGGCGACGTGCCGTTGTACCTCGACGGACGTTTTTGCACCGCGCTCGACGGCGCCATTCGCAACTCGATCGATCCATCGACCGGCGAAACGATTGCGGTCGTCGCCGAAGCCGGGCCGGCGGACGTCGAAGCCGCTCTGACCGCCGCGCGCCGCGCGTTCGACGACGGACCTTGGCCGCGCGCCACTGCAACCGAACGCGCCGCAGTGCTCTTCCGGATCGCCGATGCGATCGACGCCGCGCGCGACGAATTTGCGCGAATCGACACGCTCGACGGCGGTAAACCGCTGCGCGAAACGCTGATGGATGCCGCCGACGCGGCGGATTGTTTTCGCTACTACGCCGGACTCACGACCAAACCACACGGGCAAACCTTCGACGTTCCCGGTCAAACGGCCAGCTTTACCATCCGCCAACCGATCGGCGTGTGCGGTCAGATCGTGCCATGGAACTATCCGCTGCTCATGGCGGTCTGGAAGCTCGCGCCGGCGCTAGCGGCCGGCAACGTCTGCGTACTCAAGCCGGCGGAGAATACGCCGCTGTCGGCGATCCGGTTGGCGGCGATCTTTGAGGCGTGCGGCGTTCCGCCGGGGGTCGTGAACATCTTGCCCGGCGCCGGTCCCGTCGTGGGCGCTGCAATTGCAGCGAGCACGCTGGTCGACAAAATTGCCTTCACCGGCGGCACCCATACCGCCAAGCAAATTCTTGCGGCGGCCGGACCGAATCTCACGAAAGTCTCCCTGGAGCTGGGCGGTAAATCGCCTAACGTCGTGTTCGCCGACGCCGACTTCGAGACGGCGGTCGACTACGCACTGTTCGGAATTTTCATGAACGCCGGCCAAGTCTGCTCGGCCGGATCGCGACTGGTGCTCGAACGCAGCATCGCGGAACGATTCCTCGAGCGTCTGGCCGGCAAGGCGATGCGAATTCGGGTCGGCGACGGTTTCGATCCGCAAACCGAGATGGGACCGTTGGTTTCGGCGCTGCAACGCGAACGCGTCGAACGCTACATCGCGACGGGTGTCGACGAAGGCGCGCGCCTACTGTGTGGCGGCGAACGTTTAGGCGGCGCGCTGGCGGGCGGAAATTATATCGCGCCGACGATCTTCACCGACACGCGACCCGCAATGCGCGTGGTGCGCGAGGAAATTTTCGGCCCGGTTCTGGTGGTGCAAACGTTCGTTGGTGAAGACGAAGCGCTGCGCGTCGCCAACGATACCGACTACGGCTTGGCCGCGGCGGTGTTCACGCAAGATGCTGCCAAAGCGCACAGGATGGTGCGCGGGTTCCGCGCCGGAATTACCTGGATAAACACATACCACCCCACGTACAACGAAGCACCGTGGGGCGGTATGAAACGTTCTGGGTTCGGAAGCGAACTGGGAACCTACGGGTACGACGCCTACACCGAGGTCAAACAGATCAACATCAACCTCGACGTTAAACCGTCGGGCTGGTTTAGCGAACCTGCCTAACGGTTAAGCGACGTGGCGCGCGAGCATCGACGAGATCGTGCCCTCGGGCACGTAACCGACGATACGATCCACGGCCTGTCCACCCTTGAACAGAATCAAGCACGGAATCCCCGAAACTTGATATTGCCCCGCGATGTTGGGGTTGTCGTCGGTGTTCAGCTTGACGAATTTCGCCTTGCTCTCGTTCGCGGCTGCGACCTTTTCGACGACCGGGCTCAGCATGCGGCACGGGCCGCACCAGGGCGCCCAAAAGTCGACCAGCACCGGCTGCGCGTTTTGTAATACCTCGGCGTCGAAGTTCGCCTGAGTTACGTCGGCTAATGCACTCATTGTGTTTCTGGATATACCTCCAAGCTCTATAATCGCCTCCGCGGCTCGGAGGTTTCCAACGTTCATCCCCAGCCGGCGCGCCTTCCGGCCGGGGTTGCTGCGTGGCGGCCCGCAGCCGAACTACAACTCGGGCTGCTGCGGCTCGCCGGTGATGTCGGTAAGCTGTGCGACCTGTTTGCCCAAGTTCGTGATCGCGACGACCTCTTCGCCTTCGCCCAGACGTTGCAGTCGCACGCCCTTTGCGTCGCGGCCGGTCTTGCGGATCTCGTTCACCTTGAGACGGATGACTTGATTTCCGCTGGTGATCATGAGCACCTCATCGTCGGGCGCGACGAGGATCTGATCGATGACCTTGCCGACGTCGTCGCGTTGCCGCGCGAACGCTTTGACACCCTTGCCGCCGCGCGACGTGTGCCGGTAATCGTCGATCGGCGTGCGCTTGCCGAACGCCAGCGTCGTGACGAGCAGCACCTCGCGCCGGTTATCTTCGACGATATCCATCGCGACGATCGAGTCGCCGGGATCCAAGGTCATCGCTTTGACGCCGCGTGCGTTGCGGCCCATCGGGCGGACGTTACGCTCGTTGAAATGAACCGCCATGCCGATCGTCGATGCGAGAATGATGTCGTGCGAGCCGTCCGACAGATTGACGGCCAGCAATTCGTCGTCTTCATCGAGATTGATCGCATTGAGACCGTTGCGCCGGACGTTGGCGAACTCCGCGAGCTTGGTCTTTTTGATGACGCCGCGACGCGTGATCATGACGAGGTATTGCTCGCCGGCAAACGTGTCGGTCGGGAAAACGGCCGACACTTCTTCGCCCGGCGGCAACGTCAGCAGGTTGACCAACGCGGTTCCGCGCGCTTGGCGCGTCGTGTCCGGAATTTCGTACCCGCGTAAACGATACACTCGGCCCTTGTTGCTGAAAAACAGGACGTGGTCGTGCGTCTTCGTCACGAAGAAATTGCGGACGACGTCCTCGCGCTTGAGGTTGGAAATGCCGGTAACGCCGCGACCGCCGCGATTCTGCGTCCGGAACGTATCGAGGCTAACGCGTTTGATGTAGCCGCCCACGGTGTAGGTAACGACGACCTCGACGTTCGGAATCAGCTGTTCCATCGAAATTTCGTTGTCGGCGGCTTCGATGCTGGTCCGCCGCTCGTCGCCGAAACGCCGCTTGAGTTCGAGCGTTTCGCCTTTGATAATCTCGGCTATGCGTCGCGGACTGTTGAGGATATCGGTCAATTCTGCGATCGTCTTTATGAGTTCTGCGTATTCGTCCTCGATTTTCTTGCGTTCGAGCCCGACCAACGTCCGCAAACGCATGTCGACGATCGCCTGCGCCTGCACGTCGCTTAGTTCGAACCGCGCCGATAACCGTTTCTTGGCCTCGTCGGTCGTCTGGCTGCCGCGAACGATCTCGATGACTTCGTCGATGTTGTCGAGCGCGATGCGGTAGCCTTCGAGCAGATGCGCGCGCTCTTCGGCCTTGCGCAAATCGTACCGCGTGCGCCGCACGACGACGATTTTGCGGTGGTCGATGAAGTGCGTCAGCATTTGTTTGAGCGACAGCACCTGGGGTTCGAGCGCGACCGATCCGTCGGCACGCGGCGGGCCGACCGGCACCAGCGCCAGCATATTAAAGCCGAAGCTAGCCTGCAGCGGCGTGTGCTTGAAGAGCTGGTTAAGCACGACTTTTGGCGTCGCCGATCGTTGCAACTCGACGACGACGCGCATACCCTTGCGGTTCGACTCATCGTCGAGCCGCGCGATGCCTTGAATCCGCTTTTCCGAATGCGCTTCGGCGATGGCTTCGACGATGCGCGACTTATAGACCTGATACGGAATCTCGGTGATGACGATCTTGTAGCGGCCGTTCTCTTCGACGATTTCGGCCTTGCCGCGAATGGCAATCGAACCGCGACCGGTACGATACGCCTCGCGGATCGCCTCGATGCCGAGAATGGTCCCGCCGGTCGGAAAGTCGGGACCGCTCACGTGATCGATCAACGCGTCGTCGGTGATGTCCGGCTCGTCGATCAGGGCGACGATCGCGTTGGAAATTTCGGTGAGATTGTGCGGCGGAATGTTGGTCGCCATTCCGACGGCGATGCCCGACGATCCATTGACCAGCAACTGCGGCATGCGGCCCGGAAGCACGGTCGGCTCGACGCCCTGATTGTCGAAATTCGGAACGAAGCCGACGGTTTCTTTATCGATATCGCCGAGCATCTCCAGCGCCGTGCGGGCGAGACGCGCTTCGGTATACCGGTAGGCGGCCGGCGGATCGGGGTCGATCGAACCGAAGTTGCCGTGTCCGTCGACCAACTTGTAGCGCATGGTAAAGTCTTGCGCCAGCCGCACCAATGCGTCGTACACCGAACTGTCACCATGCGGGTGATAGCTCTTGAGCACTTCGCCGATGATACCGGCACACTTACGGTGCTGCTTGGACGGGTCGAATCCCATCTCGCGCATCGCGTACAGGATGCGCCGCTGAACTGGTTTTAGGCCGTCGCGAACGTCCGGCAGCGCGCGCGAAGCGATGACGGACATGGCATACGAGAGATAGCTCTCCCGCATTTCATCTTCGACGTTGACCTGGCGGATAATATCGTTATTCAAGGGCCTTGTATCTTCGCCACAGAGGCCCGTTGAACCTATGCCGGGGTGCCGCCGTTAGTTGCTGTCGACCCAGTGATACGAGGGCTTTTGCTTCAAGAAAAACGCGCGGGAATACTTGGCTTGGATGGTCGAAAACGCACGCGGCTGCTGCTTGAAATCGAAGCAGTCCAGAATGTTGGCGGCTCGCGTGTCGGTCGTATTGAGGCGACCTAAATTCCAGTTGTCCTCGACGAAACGAACGATGCTGCCGAACTCGTATTGCGTGTGCGAAACGTAGCCGGCTTTGGCGTACGGTGACACCACCAGTAACGGCACGCGGAAGCCCAAGCCGCCTTGTGCGTCGACGAACGGCGGCGGGACGTGATCGTAAAATCCGCCCCAGTCGTCCCAGACGACGACGATCGCCGTCGACTTCCAGTATTGGCTGTTGCCGACGGCGTTGACGACCGAGGCCACCCACGACGGCCCCGTGTCGGACGATGCTCCCGGGTGATCGGAGTTGACAAAATCGGGGATCACCCAACTGACCGATGCCAGTTGTCCGTTGGCGATATCCTTGAGCACGTTGGTTTGCGGCCACTGCACGTTGGTGCCCCACTCCGATCCGTAGCGGACGTCGTGAATCGCGTCGAACGCGTTCCACAGCGAGCCGCCGAGATCGGTAGTAAACTCCGGCACGTAGTATTTCCAGCCGATCGATTTCGCATCGAGCAGATCGCGCAGCGTCGTATACTTAAAACACGGAAACGGCCCCGGCGGCGTATAGCCGGGGTGCGGCGACGCACCCAAATATTGCAGTTTATTGGTGATCAGCGCGGTCGTCGATCCCTGGAGATCGTCGCATCCCCAGTGACCGAAAGCGTTCTGCTTATTCCAAGGAAAGTCGATTTCCGACTGCGAGTCGTTGATGGCGGTGCCGCCGCGGATCAGATCTTGGTGCGCCGTAAAACTTCCGCTGCCTTGCGTTTGGAACATGCGATCGCCCAGCACGTATTGTTTGGCGATCGACCAATACGGCTCGATGTCGGCCGGGTTAACGAACTGATACGTCTGCGTTCCCGGAGGATGGCCTCCGATCGGCGGTAGATCGAAGCCATTCATCTGGCAATCTTTTCCCGGAGGGCCGGTTTTGCTGTTGCAATCGTCTTTGAAGTCGATGTAATAATTGCTCGGCGTGAACGGCGATCGCAGCGCAACCTTGTGCAGATTGACTTTCTCACCGGTATGCGTGTATCCGTACGATTGCGTGTCGGCGCCCGGAAACGCCTGAAAAAGCTGGTCCGGGGTGCGATTTTCCTGAATCATGATAATAACGTGTTGGATCGGTTGCGCCGGATTGGTCGTGGGCTGTGCCGTCGGATTGGGCACGCTCGAACTGCCGCCGCCCCCTCCGCCACCGCACGCGCTCAGCAACAAACCGGCGGCCGCGACCAGCGGCCACAGACGGATGCGCGAAAAAATTCCCAGCATGTTTGGCACACTTCCCGCAGGATTGTTCCGTTCCTCGACGCGTAGTCGCGCAGTTTGATGACCTCGGATATCGTCTTCGTCGCCGCCTCGGAAGCCGATCTGCAAGCATTCGCTCGCCGTTTCGCGGCCTCGTTGCGCCCGGGCGACGTCGTCGCACTGAGCGGTCCGCTGGGTGCCGGCAAGACCGCATTCGTGCGAGCGGCCGTGGCGGAGTTGCACGGTGAGGAAACGGTCACCAGCCCGACGTTTACGATCTGGAACCGCTATCCGGGGACGCCGCCGATCGACCATCTCGATTTTTATCGGATCGAGAATTCCGCCGAATTATTCGAACTCGGCGCGGAGATCGCGTTCGATGTGGCCGACAGTATCGCGTTCGTCGAATGGTGGGAACGTGGCGCCTCGATGATTCCGGAGCGGCGCTTCGAAATCGTGATCGACGGCGCAGGCGATGGCCCACGTTCGATCGTGGTGCGCGAACCGGCGTGAACGTGTTGGCACTGGACGGGGCGCTCGGATCGTTTTCGGTCGCGTTCGCAGGCGACGCAGGCGAGCGGGCCAGCGCGTCCATACCGGGCAACGTCGCGTTGGAACGCGGTTTGCACCTCGTAGCCATGGTGTTGGAAGGCGCAGCCATGCGGCCCGAACGGCTCGACCGAATCGCGGTCGGCATCGGCCCCGGCACCTTCACGGGTTTGCGGATTGCGATCGCCTACGCAAAGTCTCTCGCTCAGGCATGGGACCTGCCATTGGCCGGCGTTTCGTCGTTCGACGCACTCGAATTGGGCATAAACGAAGACAACGTGTTGACCGTCGTCGCACCGCGTCCAGGCATCGTTTCGTTACGTCTACGTGACGGCACGCGCGTGTCCCGGGCGTCCGGTCCGATCGCACAAGCGCTCGACGAGGTCCTGGCCCACCGCTCCGCGCCGAGCGTCGTTGCCGGTGCGCCAGAGGACGTGATTGCCGCGCTCGCCGAACGCGGTATCGTGGCTTCCGCCCGTCTCCCGGCCATCGTTCCGCCCGCCGCCGCCATCGCCGTCATCGCCGCTTCGATTGAGGCGGAGCAAAGCGTACACGCCTTGCATGCCGACTACGGGGAACTGCCCGTCGCGAAGGTCCCGGCACGCCCCTGGAGCCGCTCGTGAAGGCCGAACTCGGACACGAAATTTCGCCCAGCGCGCTCGCCATCGTACCGATGCTGCAACCGGATATTCCAGCGGTGCTGGAAATCGAACGCGCGTCGTTCTCGACGGTGTGGCCCGCGGATGCGTTCGCCAACGAACTGGCAACGAACAAGCTCGCGCATTATTTCGTCGGACGGTTGGACGGGCGCATCGTCGCCTACGGCGGCATCTGGTCGATACTCGAAGATTCGCACGTAACGACGATCGCGGTTGCGCCCGATCATCGCGGACGGCGCTTCGGCGAAGTCATGTTGCTGCGTTTGATCGACGAAGCGCTCGAACGCGGTGCTTCGTGGATGACGCTCGAGGTGCGTGAAAGTAACGCGACGGCGCAACAGTTATATCGCAAATACGGCTTTACCACCGTTACCGTTCGACGCGGCTACTACAGCGACGATAACGAGAGCGCGCTGGTGATGTGGGCAGGGAACTTGCGCAGCGACCTGTATCGCAACCGATTGCAGGTGCTTCGTTCTCGCTGCCGGTAGCGCGCCGCGCGGCAGCGCGATGACGTTTAACGATTTGTCGTGCGGCGTTCGCGAACACGTCGGCCAGGCGCATCGCTACGCGCATTGCGTGCGCGTCGCACGCAGCGCAGAGCTACTGGCCATGCGGCACGGCGTCTCGTCCGAAAAAGCGCGCGTCGCGGGCATGCTGCACGATCTAGCGCGCTTATACACCGCCGACCGCTTGGTGGGGGAGTGTCGAACGCGCAATATCGCGATCGATGCGTTCGAGGCAGCTCACCCCATCGTGCTGCACGCCCCACTGAGCGCCGCGTTGGCCGAAGAGTTGTTCGGTGTCCGCGACCCCGAGATCACGTCGGCTATCGCGCGCCACACGCTTGCGGCGGCGGCGATGTCGCCGCTCGATTGCATCGTATACATCGCCGACGGCGTCGAACCGGGCCGAACCTTCGACGAGCGCGCTTCGCTATGGGACACGGCTATGGAGGATTTGCACGAAGGAATGAAGGCGGTTTTGTATCACGGGCTCTTATACACGATTTCGCACGGACGCGTGGTCGCACCGCAAACCTACGAAGCGGCGCGTGCGTTCGGATTACATCCGGAGGAGATAACGGCATTCGAGAGTTGATCGACGTCGTTCGCGACGCGGCCCTAGATAAGAAGGGCGAGGACTTCGTAGTGCTCGAGGTATCGAGCCGTACTATTTTAGCCGACCAGTTCGCAATCGTATCGGGACGTTCCAACGTGCAGACCCGCGCGATCGCCGACGCTATCACCGAGGCGGTCGAACGTGAGGGTGGAAGGACCGGCAAAACCGAGGGCTATGCCGACGCCACTTGGATCTTGTTAGACCTCGGTTCGGTGATCGTCCACGTCTTCACGCCCGAGCAGCGGTCGTTCTACAACATCGAACGCTTGTGGGCCGAAGCCCCGCCGGCCGGCGTCGAACGAGCGTGAAGCGGGCCAGTCACGAAACGCGCGCCAGCCGGGCGCGCCGCGACTTGCTAAAGCGGCTGCTGTTGTGGATATTCATCGCGTTTTTCGCACTCAGTGCGGCCGGTGCGGCATTCATCGTCGGCATCTCCCACTGAAACTTCAAATCGCGCCGCCGGTACAAACCGGAGGAGGAACACGATGAAACGCTTGTCCGGACTCTGTGCGCTCGTCTGCGCCGCGATCGCCCTTCCCGCCCTGGCCGCAACCTTCGTGCAAGACGGCGCAAACATGCTGTCGGCCGGCACGGTGGCTTCGCTCAACCGCGTCATCGGCAACTTCAACGCGCAAACCGGTAAGGAGATCGTGGTCGACACGGTCGCATCGCTCAACGGTACGTCGCTGGCCGACGCCGCGCACCAAGCGTACACGCAACGGAACGTCAACGGTATCCTCATCTTCATCGCACGCGACGATCGCCGCGACATCATCGTGCCGGATGCGGCGGGCGTCGAAGCCGGCTGGTTTACGCGCGATACGCTCGATTCGATCCGGGCGACGATGGAATCGCAGTTCAAGGCCGAGGATTACGACGGCGGCGTAACGTCGGCGGTCGACGGCGTTCTCAATATCTACCGCGCGCATCTTTCGTCCAGCGGACGCACCCAGAACGGTAGCGGATCCGTCCCGGCGACGACCCGGCGCTCGACCAACGGAGGCATTCATATTTCCATGCTGTGGTGGATCGTTATCATCGGCATCGGCTTCTTAGTCTTGCGATCGGTTATGCGCGCCATGTCGGCCCCGCGCTACGGTCCGCCGGGCGTTCCGCCCGGTGCGGTACCGCCGGGCGGCGTTCCGCCCGCCGGTTACGGCTACGGGCAGGGTGGCGGCTTCGGTGGCGGCGGCAGTTTCTGGAGTGGCTTGCTGGGCGGACTCGGCGGCGCGTGGCTCGGCAATGAAATGTTCAACCGCGGCGGCGGCGCTATGACCGGGCAAGACGCGGGCCAAACCGCGGTGACCGGTGACAGCAGCGGCGGCTGGGGCGGTTCCGGTTCGGCTCCGGATGCCGGCGGCTTCCAGAGCGACGCCGGACAAGCCGATATGGGTGGCGCCAGCGGTGGCGACTGGAGTGGCGGCGGCTTCGGCGGCGGTGACTTCGGCGGAGGCGGCGGCGGCGATTTCGGTGGTGGTGGCGGCGGCGGAGATTCCGGCGGCGGCTGGTAGCACGATCGCACGGCGCTGGGCAACCGGCGCGCTCCTAACGCTTGCGATGGCGGGTCTGTCGTCGCAACCCGCGCTCGCGGCGTATTGCGGACCGCCCGCCGATACGAAGATGGTTGAAACGCTTGCGTTCGGCCGGCCGCCGCACGATCGAAGCCGGATCATGTATCTGATCGTCGTCGATTCGTTCGCGCTCGCAGAGCTGGAGTGGAAAGGCGAATTCGGTATGTACTTCGCAGAGCGTAACGGACGCTGGACATATTCGGGAGCGCTGCCGCCCGCCAACCTCCCCGCGTCTGTCAAAAAGCGCTTCGACGCGGTGATGAACGCGTATCCGCATCCGTGTGCGAACCCGCATTTCGTTTCGCACCCCAGCGGACCATAAAGTCCCCTCGCCGGCTTGCGAGCGAATTGCAAAGGGCGCCGGTTTCCCGGCGCCCTTTGTGTATCCGTACGAGTTACCGTTTACTGTTTGAGAACGTCGGCGTACCACCGTTCGAGATCGTCGTGGAACTGCTGCAGCGCTTGCGGATGGAGGTACACCATGTGCCCGGATTCGTAGAATCCGTAGCTGATGTTGCTCTGCAGTTCCGGCGGAAGACTCAGATGATTCAGCGTGTAGACCGTCCCGAAGAACGGCGTCGCAAAATCGTAGTAGCCGTTGGCCGAAAAGATCCGTAAACCCGGATTGAAGACCATCGCGTGCGCGAGGTCTTGCGCCGTGTTGGTCGGGACGGCGCCGCCGTGCTTCCAATCCCACTGGCGGTTGATGCCGTACGCGACCGGCAGGTACTCCATCGGCGGATTGTAACGCAGCATCGAGCGCATGAAGAAGTTACCGCCGCCGACAAACGCGGCATCGATGGCCGAATCCGTCGCGTCGAACTCAGGTTGATCGGCGATGCGATCGAGCGCGTACGACGTGTAACGAGCATCGTAGCGTCCCAACGTCTGCCCCGTGTTGCGAAGCAACTCGGTGGAATAGCGCGAGTATGGAATGCGCAGATTCGAGGCGCGAATATACTGCTCCGATAACCCTGTGTACGCATGCAGTTTGGCGACGACGTCGTTGTAGGTCGACGGCGACAGATTCGCACCTTGCGCCAGCGCGTTGAGATATTCGCCCATCGCGAACTGCTCGACTTGCGGCAACAGCTGCGCGAGCGTCGTTTGCGGTCCCGGCAATGCATTGTGATACCACGACGAGGCGGCTTCGGTCGGCAGATACAGCGGGAACGCCCAATCGCCGCCGCCGATTGCGGTCGGCGAAAAATTGATGTCCCAATCTAAGCCAAAGTCGAGTACCGACGAAAGCAGCACGACGCCGTTGATCCCGATGCCGGCCTGTTGAAGATTGTTGACGAGCACGGCCGAACGCGGCGTGCCGTACGATTCGCCGAACAAAAATTTCGGCGAGTTCCAGCGGTTGTACGTACTGATATAGCGCGAAACGAACTGCGTGAACGCGCGCATATCTTGATCGACGCCATAAAAATCGGACGGTTTTGCGCCGTTGATCAGGCGGCTGAAACCCGTGCCGGGTGCATCGACGAAAACCAAGTCGGTGCGATCCAGCAACGTATTCTGATTTTCGACCAGATGAAACGGCGCATTCGAACCCTGGGCGGCGTCGCCGATCGCGACGCGCATCGGACCGAACGAACCCATGCGCAGCCAAATCGTCGAGCTTCCCGGCCCGCCATTATACAAAAACGTGACCGGTCTCGTGCTAGGATTGGTGCCGTCGAGCGTAAAGGCGGTGAAGAACATCCGGCACGCCGGCTGTCCTTGTTGGCTTTGCAACGTGATCGTTCCGGCGCGCGCGGTATACGGATAGGCGCGTCCCGCGAGCGTAATCGATTGTTGCGTTACGGAATCCGGGAAACCGCCCTCGGGCGGCGGGCCGACCGGCGCTGCGGCGGCCGGGGGACCTGCGGCCGCGGCCGGCAGTGAAGCGCCCGCAAACCCCATCGCGAGAGCGGCGAACGCGAGAGCAAAGCGATTGATTAGCACGTATCGTCTTTCCACGTTAACGAAGCACCTGAGCGTACCAGCGTTCCAAGTCGGCGTGGAACTTTGCCAGTGCGGCCGGATGGAGATACACCATATGACCCGATTCGTAGAATCCGTAGCTGATGTTGCGTTGCAGCGCCGGCGCCAGGTACAGGTGGCTCAGCACGTACTGCGTCGCGAAGAACGGGGTCGCGAAATCGAAGTAGCCGTTCGCCGAAAAGACTTTCATTCGCGGCTCCAGCGTCATGGTTTGTGCCAGATCGGGCGCGACGTTAAAGTCTTGCGGATTGTTGCCGTGCTTGAAATCCCAACTGTTTCCATCGGAATAGATCAGGTCGTAGATCTCCGACCGGTAGAGCAACGGAGGGTTATACTTGAGCACTTGCTGCAAATAGTAGTTGCCGGTTGCGATAAACGCGCCGTCGATCGCCGAATCGGTCGCATCCCAGTCGGGAGAGATCTCCGGACGGTCCAGAACGTAGGTCTGGAAACGTCCGTCGAGGCGCCCGACGGTGAGCCCGCGGCTGCGCAACAACTCGTTTTCGAACCGGTCGTACGGAATACGCAGATTCGAGTTACGAATATATTGTTCGCTGAGCCCGGTGTACCGGTGCAGCTTAGCGACGATATCGTTGAAGCGCCCTTGATCGAGGCGCGAACCCTGCGCGAGCCCGTCGAGGTACTCGCCAAGTGCGAACGACTTCACTTCCGAAAGCAGCGAGTTGAGCGGCACGCCGCGACCGAGCGCGCCGTGATACCACGCCGTTGCGGTTTCGGTCGGCAAGTAGAGCACGTAGGCCCAGTCGCCACCACCGATCGGTGCGCCGTCGTTGTAATCGACCATCGGGTTCAGGAACGACGACAGCAGCACGATACCGTTAAGCGCGATGCCCTTTTGTGCCAGAATGTTAGACAATACGGCCGAACGCGTCGTTCCGTACGATTCGCCGAATAAGAATTTCGGCGAATTCCAACGATTGAAGTTGGTAACGTAGCGTTGAATGAACTGCGCGAACGCGTTGGCGTCCTGATCGACACCCCAGAAGTCTTTCGGCGTTCCGGCACCGATGATGCGGCCGTAACCGCTTCCCGGCATATCGATGAACACCAAGTCGGTCTTATCGATCAAACTGAACTTGTTGGGCGAAAGCGTGAAGGGCGGCCCGGCGGTCGTCGTCCCGTCGGCCGTCTGTACCCGCATCGGCGCGAACGAGCCCATGCGGAGCCAAATCGTCGAACTGCCCGGTCCTCCGTTATACAAAAACGTAACCGGACGATGCGTCGACTCCGACCCGTCCAGCGTGAACGCCGTGTAAAACACACGAGCGGTCGGTTGGTCGGTCTCGTTGCGTAGCGTAATCGTGCCGGCGCGCGCCGTATAGGCGTACGTCCGGCCGTTGAGCTGTAACGTCTGATGCGTGACGGCGTCGGCAGTCAGCTTCGGGATCGGCGGCGGCGGCGCAGCCTGCGCCCCTGACGGGACGATTGCGGACGATAGAAACCCGGCGAGCAACAGCGCTCGCAATGGTCGATAGCGAAAACTCAAGGAAACCTCCACGGAGAGGCGGTTGGACGAACTACTTACTGCCGGGATGCCCGCACCCTTTCACTCTGCCTGCTCGAAACGGTCAAAGTTATATCAAAGCACCGTGTCCGGCTCTGTGAGGCCCGATTCCAACACGGCGTCGGGTGCAAACGGAGCACCCTCGGGTACGTTTGCGGCCTCCTCGGCGCCAACTTCGTTGGGCAGTAGCAAGCGTACCGGATGGCCATTTTCGCATGCAACATCGACTGCGAGTTCTGAAGGCATATCCGCTTCGGCGAACCAGACCGGAGCGCCGTCGGTGCCGACGACGAACGATCGCGCACCGGCCTCGGCGATCGGGAGGCTGCATTCCGGGCACTGCAACTCGCGAAGATGGACGATGGCGATAAACGGCATCAGGCGGTGGCTACACCGGCGGGGTTGTCATACATTGTTTCGATCTGGCTAGCGTAGCGGGACTCGACCGACCGGCGTTTGATTTTCATGGCGGGCGACAGTTCGCCGCCCGCGACGCTAAATTCGTCCGGAACGACGACGATGCGGCGGATTCGCTCGTAGGCGGCTAACTCCGACGTTTGCTTTGCGACCGCAGAGCGTAGCAGTTCGAGGACGTCGGAGCGCCGGGCGAGGCGACCTCCGGGTTCGAGCGGATCGGCGCCGATCGTTAGCCGCACCAACTCCCAGTTCGGGCAGATGAGCGCACTCGGGTACGGCCTCCCATCGCCGACGACCATCGCCTGTCGCACCAGCGGCGAGCGTTTGATGGCCGACTCGACCCGCGCGGGGGAAACCCACTTGCCGGCATCCGTCTTGAAAATCTCGCGTTTGCGATCGGTGATGTGCAGAAATCCGTTCGCATCCACTGTGCCGATGTCGCCCGTGTGCAGCCAGCCGTCGCGAATGACTGCCGCAGTCGCTTCCCGGTCGCGATAGTACCCCTGCATCACATGCCGGCCGCGCGTGAGAATTTCTCCGTCTGCGTCGGCCCGCAACTCGACGCCTTCGATCGCTTGTCCGGCGCAGCCGTACCGATTATTGGTGAAGCGGCTGGCAGCGACCACCGGCGAGGCTTCCGTCAGCCCGTACCCTTGCATGATGGGCAAACCCATACCTAAGAACGTCATCGCGGTGTCGACGTGAAGTGCCGCGCTTCCACTCACGAAAAACCGTAACCGGTCGAGCCCCAACCGCACGCGCAGCTTGCGCAACACTAGCGAATTCGCGACCGCGTAGCGAAGGCGCAGCCCGGGACCGGCACCGCCATCAAACGTTTCGGCTCGAGCGTATCGCCGGCCGATCTTGAGCGCCCAGGGGATGAGTTTGGCTTGCAGGCCGCCGGTCGAAAGCGCTCGCTCGGCAACGGCCGAGAGCAGGCGATCGAAAATACGAGGCACCGCGGTCATGATTTCGGGGCGCACGTCACGTACGTCGGCCGGCATTTGCTCGGGCTCGTGACAGATGTAGTGTGCAACGCGCGCCGCTGCGTACACGTATGCGATCGTATGCTCGTAGATATGCGAAAACGGAAGCACCGAGAGCGCGGGCGAGTCCACGCGTAACTCCGACAACGCGGAACGCGCCGCCGAACGAGCGTCGAATCCGACGTTGTCGTGCGACAGCATCACGCCTTTCGGATCCCCGGTCGTTCCCGAGGTGTACGCGATAATCGCGAGATCGTCGGGATGCAGCGCAGCCTCGTACGCGCCGGGCAGCGCCGGGTTGGCATCGCGAATCGCGCGGCCGGCCCCTTCGAACGCCCCTAAACCGTTCACACCGACATCGTCGAACACGACAATTCGCGCGACCTCGGCACCGCTCGATTCGACGCGTTCGCGCGTCGCTTGTGAGTCGACGAATGCGAGCTTTGCACCGGAGTGGCCCAGAATGTGCGCGGTGTGGTCGAGGGCTTGCGTCGGATAGACCGGCACCACGACGCATCCGGCAAATACCGTTGCGAAGTCGGCGACCAACCAATCGACACTGTTATGCGCGATCAACGCGACTCGATCGCCGGCGGATAGACCGGCGGAGCGTATAGCGCACGCGAGGTCTTCGATCCGGCGCAGCACGTCGTTGCTCGAAGTCGAAGTCCATACGCCGTCGACACGTTCGGTCATCGCGTTGGGGCGCGGCGTCGCGAGCGCCGCTCGAACGAGCTGCGGGAGCGTTACTTTGTCGCTCAGCTCGAACGCCATGTATCGAACTTCGCCGGTGGAAAAAGCAACCCTTACGGTTCGTGCAAATATGGACGGGCTCGCTCGAGTCGCGATTGCGTCATGCCCGCGACGTCCAGCAACTCGTCCAACGTTGCGAACGGACCGGTTCGCTCGCGTAGTTCGACAATTCGACCGGCGATCGAACGCCCGATTCCCGGAACGGCCGATAATGCAGCCGCATCCGCCGCATTGACGTCGACCGGCGATTCCGTCGATGCGTCATTCGAGGGCGATGCATCGTCGTCGCGACGCGACCGTCCGGATCGCGTGTGAGCCGACCGCGACCGTCGGAACCGCGAGCCTGACGTTCGCGAGCGGCTTCGGGCCGGACGCTCCCCCAGGACCGCCACGTCGACCTCGTCACCGTCGGAAACTCGCTGCGCGAGATTGACGCTGGCCGAATCGGCATCGGTTCGCAAGCCTCCGGCACGGGCTACCGCTTCGGCCGCCCGCGCACCGTCGCGCAACGCGTACAACCCTGGCCGCACGACCGCTCCGGCAACGTATACCACCGAAGCCGCAGACGCGGCCGTTCGGCGCGACTCGGGAGATCGCGACGATGCGAGCGGCGACGGCGACGCTGCGGTCCATGCCGGGCGAGGCGGCGGATGCCATAGCAGTGCGGCCATAACGACGATCGCGACCATGCCCAGACCCAGTTTTTTCAGCACGCAGTACCATCACGCGCCGTTCTCCGACCGGAAAGGTAGACCGCCCGCGTTGCTTGCGTGTACGATGTCGTGCGATGGCCGAAGCGTACGATTTTCGCAACGTAGAACCAAAATGGCGCGAGCGATGGGAGCTGGACGCGACGTATCGTGCGCGCTCCGATGGGCGGCCGAAGTCCTACGTGCTCGAGATGTTGCCCTATCCGTCGGGCGACTTGCACGTCGGACACGCCAAGAACTATTCGTTCGGCGATGCGATCGCGCGAATGATGCGCATGAGCGGCTTCGACGTGCTGCATCCGATGGGATTCGACGCGTTCGGTTTGCCCGCCGAGAACGCAGCCATCTCTCGCGGCGTCGACCCGGCGAGTTGGACGGCCGAAAACATCGCCAACATGCAGCGCCAGATTCGTCTGATGGGCACCGGTTACGATTGGTCGCGCGAATTCGCAACGTGTTTTCCCGACTACTATCGCTGGAATCAATGGCTGTTCTTGCGTCTGTACGAGCGCGGGCTCGCATATAAGCGCGAAGCTCCGGTCAATTGGTGCCCCAACGACAAGACCGTGCTCGCCAACGAGCAAGTCGTCGACGGACGCTGCTGGCGTTGCGAGCATTTGGTCGAACGGCGGAACCTGTCGCAGTGGTTTTTGAAAATCACCAACTACTCCGACCGCCTGCTGTCGAATCTCGACCGGCTCGACGGATGGCCCGAGCGCACGAAAACGATGCAACGCAACTGGATCGGCCGCAGCGAAGGCGTTCGTTTCGAATTCGCGGTGGACGGCCTGGACGAAACGATCCCGGTGTTCACCACGCGTGTCGACACGGCGTTCGGCGTTACGTTTTTGGCGATCGCGCCCGAGCACCCGCTGGTCGCGCGATTCGAGACGATCGTGCCGGCGGCACGCAGCGAAGCGGTGTCGGCGTTCGCCGAACGCATCTCGGCAAAGACCGAACTCGAGCGTACGAGCCTGATGCAAAAAGAAGGCGTCTTCACCGGTGCGTACGCGATCAATCCGCTGTCCGCCGGTCGCGTTCCGATCTACGTCACGAATTACGTGCTGGCCGACTACGGGACCGGCGCGGTGATGGGCGTTCCGGCGCACGATCAACGCGACTCCGAGTTCGCGAAAACATACGACTTGCCGGTGGTGACGGTCATCGAACCCCTCGACGATGCGAGCGCCCCAGCCGGCCAAGCGTTCACCGATGATGGGCGTTTGTTCGACAGCGGAAAGTACGACGGCCTGAGCAGTTTACAGGCGCGCGCGGCCATGGCGGCAGATCTCGAGCAACGCGGCACCGGACAGGTAACCGTCACCACGCGCATACGCGATTGGCTGGTGTCGCGCCAACGCTATTGGGGCACGCCGATTCCAATCGTGTACTGCGACGCGTGCGGCGAGGTTCCGGTGCCCGACGATGCGCTGCCGGTACTGCTTCCGCCAGGTGCACCGCTCGACGGTGAAGGCGCGCCGCTGTCGCGCATGGAGTCGTTCGTAAACACGACCTGCCCGCGCTGCGGCGGCCCGGCGCGCCGCGAAACCGACACGATGGATACATTCTTCGAGTCGTCTTGGTACTATCTGCGCTATCTTAGCCCGCACGACACGGTCGCTCCCTGGGAACGTAGCGACGCCGACACCTGGATGAACGTCGATCAATACATCGGCGGCGCAGAACACACGGTGCTGCACTTGCTGTACGCGCGATTCTTCTACATGTTTTTTCACGACTGCGGATGGGTCGGCGGGAGCGACGAACCGTTCGAACGGCTTTTTCATCAGGGTATGGTGCTGTCGAACGGCGAGAAGATGTCGAAATCGCGCGGAAACGTGGTCGGCGTCGACGAGACCGCGAGCACGTATGGCGTCGACGCGATGCGGCTCTTCTTGTTGTATGTCACGCCGCCCGAAGATACGGCCGAGTGGACCGACGAAGGCATCAGCGGGCGCGTCCGGTTCCTCAATCGCGTCTGGCGCGCGTGCGAGCCGCTCTTCGGACGTCCGCATGCCGGTAATGGCGATCTGCCCGCCATGTCGAGCGACGAAGACCGGGCACTCGTCCGTGCCGTCCACATCGCCGCTAAGTCGGCGGTCGATGAAACGTTCAGCCGGCGATTTCATTACAACGCCACGATCGCCAAGCTCGACGAGTTGGTGAACGCACTCACGGCAGCGGTTCGCGACCGGCTCGACTCGCCGGCCACCGCGTATGCCGCGCACGCGCTGCCGATTCTGCTCGCGCCCTTCGCTCCGCATATAGCCGAGGAACTCTGGGAGCGGACGGGCCATGGAACGTCTGTCCACTTGGAGCGCTTTCTGCAGCCCGACGACCGCGCTCTCGCCGTCGCGCGAATCGAACTGGTGATCCAAGTAAACGGAAAAGTCCGAGCGCGCGTTTCGGTAGCACCCGACGTCACCGCCGAGGACGCCTTGGCGTTGGCAATGGAGCAGCAGGCGGTGCGCTCGCAGTTGGAAAACCGCACGCTTCGAAAGCAGATTTTCGTTCCAGGCAAACTGTTGAACTTGGTGGTGGGATGAAACCGATAACGACGACCTGTGCGATCGTGGGCGGAGGCCCGTGTGGCATGATGCTGGGCGTCTTGTTGGCGCGGGCCGGCGTCGACGTGACGGTGCTTGAGAAGTATCCGGATTTCTTTCGCGATTTTCGCGGCGACACGATTCATCCGTCTACGTTGGAACTATTGTACGAGCTCGGCTGGCTCGACGATTTCCTGAAACTACCGCACGACCAACTGGAACGTGTCGGCGCGAGAATCAACGGTGAGTATGTGGAGGTCGGCGATTTTACTCGCTTACCGACGCACTGTAAATTTATCGCTCTGATGCCGCAGTGGGATTTCCTCAATTTTCTCGCCGAACGCGGCAAACGTTATCCGACCTTTCGTCTGTTGATGAAAACTAACGGCACCGATATCGTCGTGCAGAACGGTCGCGTAACGGGCGTAATTGCGAGCGACGACGACGGCAGCGCGACCATCGACGCGAAACTCGTCGTCGGCACCGACGGACGCCACTCGACGATGCGCGAGCGAGCCGGGATGGCTGTAGAAAACCTCGGCGCGCCGATGGACGTGTTGTGGATGCGTATCACCAAGCGTGCCGGCGATCCCGTGCAGCCGCTCGGGTCGATGCGCGACGGCCGCATTCTCGTTACGATCGACCGTAACGAATACTGGCAGTGTGCGTTCTTGATCCCGAAGGGAACGTTCGATCAACTCAAGGCTGCCGGCATCGAGGCACTGCAGCGCGATATCGTCGACGCGGTACCGCAGTTGGAAGACCGAGTAAAAGAAATTGACGATTGGTCGAAAGTTTCGCTGCTCGAAGTGCGTGTCGACCGGCTCGAAAAGTGGTATCGCCCCGGCTTGCTGTGCATCGGCGACGCGGCGCACGCGATGTCGCCGATCGGTGGCGTCGGCATCAATCTGGCAATCCAAGATGCGGTGGCCTCGGCCAACGCGCTGGCCGCGCCGCTATTGGCCGGAGAAGACACCGGCCCGGCGCTCGAACGGATTCAAGTGCGACGAATGTTTCCGACCAAAGTGACGCAAGCGTTCCAGGTGTTCGTGCAAGAGCACGCAATCGCGCCGATAATCGGCGGAACGGCGACGATCGACCGGCCGCCGCTCGCGATGCGTTTATTCGAGGCATTTCCCCGCTTGCGCGGATTACCGGCGAGGCTGATCGGCATGGGGGTACGCCCGGAACACGTCCGGACGCCCGACGCCTTTACTTCGCCTTCTTGAAGTAGTCGTAGGTCAGACGCATGCCTTCGTCGAGCTGCGTCTGTGGGGTCCAAGCTAATTCCACGGCCGCACGCGAGGAATCGAACTGTGCGTCGCGAGCGTCGCCCGGACGTCTCGGCGCGCGGGTCACCGGCGCATCGAAGCCCGTGATGGCCACGAGGTTTTTATGCAGCTGATTGACGCTGGTTTTGACGCCGGTGCCGATCGCATAGCATTCACCGCCGCCACGTTCGAGCGCCGCCACGTTGGCACGCGCGACGTCGCCGGCGTATACGTAGTCGCGAGTCTGCTCGCCGTCGGAATCGATCCGCACTCCCTCATTGCGTAAGAACGCGCCTATGAAGATTGCGATCACGCCTGCCTCGCCACTGGCGTCCTGGCGCGGTCCGTACACGTTGCCGTAGCGTAACGCCGTAAAATCCATGCCGCGCTCGGCTTTGTAGAATCGCAGATAATGTTCCGCGATCATTTTGCTGATGCCGTACGGCGAGGTCGGCCGTTGCGGCGTCTCATCGTTGATCGGCAGCGACGGCGGATTGCCAAAGGTCGCGCCGCTCGAAGCGAAAATCGCCTTCTTCACGCCGGTGCGCGACGCGTTCTCCAATACGTTCAACAAACCAACGATGTTCACGTCGGCGTCGTACATAGGATCGCGCGACGAGATCGCAACGGAGTGCTGCGCAGCGTGATGATTGATGACGTCCGGTTTGAAACGATCGAACACGCCGGCCAACGCCTTATCGCGTATGTCCATGTGTACGAACTCGACGCCGTCGGGCACGTTTTCACGTTTTCCCCCACCGTGATCCCACAACGAATCGACCACGAGCACCTCGTGGCCAAGTTCGCGATATGCTGCGATGACGTGCGAGCCGATAAAACCGGCGCCGCCGGTAACGATGATCCGCATGGATTCTCCTTATGACGGGCCGAGGTTTTGACGGTTGCCTGCGCCCCCCTCTGCCAACCGGACTTTATTCCGAAGAGACTAGTCCGAACGTCCTACGACCGTTGCGTTATTCGCCCGGCGGAACGACGATCGCCGTCGGCGACTCTCGCAGCTTGTAGGTTTTCGACGGGTCCGACGCACCCGGCGGATAGACGGTTACCGTCGCTCCACGTTTCGGCGCGTTTGCGACGTACAGATTACCGCTTGCATCGAAAGCGAGCCCCACCGGATATTTCACGCCATTCACGATCGATCGCAGTAAGGTCGTCGTGCCGGCCGCATAGACGAACACTTGATTCGTTACGCCCCTTGCCGCGTCGTTCGCAACGTAGACGTTGTCGTGCGAATCGAGCGCCATCGTATAGGCACTTTTCATACCTTTCGAAATGGTGCGAATCAACGTGCCGGTTCCAGCCGCGTACACGGTTACGTTCGAGCCGAACTGAAACGTGTTGTTGAGTACGTAGAGGTTTCCGGATGAATCGAACGCCAGCACTTTCGGAAAGCCGATACCGTTTTGAATCGCGCGCGTCGGCTTGTTCGCGCCCGGTGCGTACACGACGACGTCGCCGGGAAACGTATCGAAGTTTGGTACGTACAGATTGCCTTGTGAGTCGATCGCCGGGCGGCCTGGGAAACTCGCAACGCCGGTGAGCTTCTGCAATCGCTTCTTTCCGCTAGGCCCGTACGCAGCGCCGAACCCCTGAAAACCGCAGCATCCGGCTTTGGCGTTGCCAACGACGTACAGATCGTTCGAAGCGTCGACCGCCAGGCCGTGCGGCGTCCAGCCCAGGTCGATGGTTCGGGACGGCGACGCACTTCCGGATGCGTATTCGGTGACGAAGCCGCTGGGACTGGTACCGCTCTGGTTGCCCGCATACAGATCGCCGCTTGCGTCGAACGCGAGCGACCACGGATCGAAAATCCCGTCGGTAATGGTCGTACCGTCGAGCGTTTCGACCAGGCCTTTCGGAAACGGACACTTCTCGTTCTTACGCTCGCACACTTCAGCAACGTATGCTGTCGCAGTGGCACGGCGTACCGCTCCGGCGAGTTGCGATGCCGGCGAGAAACTCGATGTATTCGAGGAATTCGAGCACGCGCAGAGCGCCACCAGGACGATCGCCACAAATAGCTGTTTCACATCGCGTATCTTCTCATGCTCCAAGGCTGCGCCTGCGACACGTTGGGCCGCACTAGCCGCGCGGGCGTACGTCGCGATAGACGAGCGTGCAGCCGTACGCACTGGTGGCGTGCGCCGCCGTAGCCGTCGCGTCGACGCTTGCGTCGACGCAAGCGCTGTCGCCCACGGATCGCGTGTGCGCGGCGGCGTCGATCGCCGGCGCGTTCTTGCTGGCCGCGAGACTCGCCCGACCAAATCGAGGCCTGATGTGGGCGCTACTGGCGGTCGTCACTTTGGCGGTGCTCAACGGTGCGATCCGAGGCGAACCGGCAGCAACGGAAACAATCGAGCTGCGAACGCAGCGCTATGCCGCGACCGTCATCGATGTCGCCGGCCAAGATGCGGTGCTACAGGTCGACGCCGGGCCGCGTCTGCTGGCTGCTTTGCCAACGCCCATTCCGCCGATCGGATCGCACGTCGTGGTGCTCGGCCGGCTTGCCGAGTTCGACGGTCCGCGCAATCCAGGCGAGCCGTCGGAGCGGGCGATCCAACACGAACGCGGTTTCGACGCGCGTCTCGAGACGGCGCATATCGTGTCGCAAGCTCCCGGAGATGGAAGCGACTGGCGCGTGCTGCTCGCACGGGTGCATCGGTGGGCGCATCAACAGCTGGCCGCTCGGCTTGGAGAACCGCAAGCGACCGTTCTTGCGGGCGAACTGTGGGGCGAACGCTCGGAATTACCACCGAACCTGAAAGCCGAATTTCAGGAAACCGGAACCGTGCACGTGCTCGTTACGGCGGGACTGCATTTAGGCGCCGTGGTCGCACTAGTCGTCGCGTTACTCACCGCATTCGCTTTGCCGCGTGCAGCGACGTGCGCGATCGCTATCGCGGCTGCGTGGCTGTTCGTGGTGTGGAGCGGCGCGCAACTACCGTCGGTTCGCGCCGCATGCATGGCTACCGCGGTATTGGCCGCGCGCGCTTGCGGCCGGGCGTCCCTATCTTGGAACGCATTGGCATTGGCAGCGATCGGCATTTGCGCGTTTCGACCTGCGAGCGTCGCAACCGCATCGTTCGCGTTGTCGTTCTCGTGCGTCGGTGCGATTTTTGCGTGCGCTTCGCCGATCGAGCATTGGCTCGAGTCGCACGTCGCGTTGCCCGCACGCGTTCGCGAAGCGCTCGTGCTGTCGATCGCAACGCAACTGGGAACGTGGCCGCTCGGCGCCGCGGTCTTCTTGCAGTTTTCGCCGTATGCGATCGCCGCCAACGTCGCCGTCGTGCCGTGTGTCGCGGTTACGATGGGACTCGCCGCATCGCAGCTAGCCGTCGCCTGGTCCGAACCGCTGGCGCAAGCGTTGGCCAATCTCGATAATTGGCTACTCGAATGGATGCTCGGCGTCGTTCGCACCGTCGCGTCGCTGCCGGGGTCGAGCCTGCCGATGACGCCGCCGCCCGCCTGGTGCATCGGTCTGTATGACGCGACGATCGTGTTCGCGCCGATCCTCGCGCGACGCGGTGCCGCCGCGGGCGCAATCCTGCTCCTACTCGCGTCGGCAACGTTCGTACTGTGGCCGCCGCGCACAACAGATATGCGATTGCACATCACCATGCTCGACGTCGGACAGGCCGACTCTATCGTCGTCCAGACCCCGCGCGGCCACGCGATCGCGATCGATGCCGGCGGCCGGCTGGAACGTGGAGGGCCGGCCGGCGATTCGATCGCCGAACGCGTCGGCGAACGAACGGTCGTCCCGTTCTTGCTTCGACGAGGCATCCACCGGCTCGATGTATTGGCGATTTCACATCCACACGGCGATCACGCCGGCGGCGCCGCTCCGATCCTGCGACGCATTGGCGTCGACGAGATCATCGACAGCGGACAGTCCTACGGCGGGCACGCCTATCGCGACGCGGTCGCCACCGCGCGCGCAAAATCGATTCCGATCCTGTTGCCCCGCTCCGGGTCGTCGTGGTCGACCGATGACGGCGTGCGGATCCAGTTCATCGGCCCGTCGTTGCCATTGGTTGCGAACACCAAGAACAACATCAACGAAAACTCGCTGGCGTTCACGCTGCGATACGGTACGTTTTGTATGCTCTTTACCGGCGATGCCGGCGCAATCGCCGAGCAGCGCTTTCTGCGCGAAGATGTCGACCTACGATGCGCGATTCTCAAGGTCGGCCACCACGGCTCAGCATATAGCTCGACACCTGCGTTTCTCGAAGCAGTGCGGCCGACGTACGCACTCATCTCAGTCGGACGCCACAATCTTTTCGGCCATCCGGCACAGTCCACGATCGAAGCGCTCCAGCAAGCCGGCGCTACGATCTATCGCACCGACCAAAACGGCGCAATCGAGGTTACGAGCGACGGCTTCACGTTCGACGTTCGCCCCATGCTCTTGCCGTAGCGGCAGCGAGGAGCTAAACATCGCTCGTCTAATGAGATCGTTGTGCGTGAAAATCTCATCGGGTCGATACCGATCGTGGTTTCCCTTATCGTCACTTTCGGGTTGTGTGCGCTTCTCAATCGCACGCGACCGAAGTGGTGGTCTTCCTTCACGACGGCGGCGTATCGCTCGACGTGGAGTCGTCGAACGTATCTCCTCCAGGTGTGTTCGGGGCTGGCAATCGCAGCGGTTTTCACCGTAACCCTATTGATTGCATCACGGTTCGTCGTGGCGCGACCGACTTTTGCAATGTATTTTTATCGAATGCTATTGCCGTTGGTACTCGTTATAAACGCCGTATTTTTGCCGTTGCAGAATGCTACGCATCCACCGCTAATCGACGACTGGCTAGACTGGACCACTCAAGAGGACGACAAGAGTACGAACGCTCGAGCTGAATCTACTCCTTAGCGATCGCCCATGCTCTTGCGGAACATTTCTATCAGCCCCGTTTGGCGATGGCGTCGAGGATCCGATCGGCGACTGCTTCCGGGGCGAGCGCGGTGGTATCGATAACGGTCTCGTCGCCGGCCTGCGGCTTCGGAGCGGCGGCCACGTGTTGCAAACACCACGCACGCGACGCGTCGGAACACTCACGCCCATATATTCGCCGCTCTAGCTCTTCCGTGTTGGCCACCAGCGTAAACGGACAGAAATCCGCATCGGCCTCGCGCATCGCCGCGATCGTTCGATCTCGGATGCGCTCGTTCGATAGACTCATCGGGACCACGATCGTCGAGCGAGGATACGCGTTTCGAAACGATCGTAAACATGCCCCAACGAGTTCGCTCCAGGACTCGTACTGTTGGAAATCGCTCTTGGGGTCGAGACTGCCGAGCGTTTCGGTTACGACGCTCCCGATCAATTCCGGATCGAAGAGAATCGCCTCCGGAATCCTCGCCATTAGCAGCCTTGCAACGGTGGTCTTTCCGATACCGAACGCACCGTTGAGATAGACGATCATCCACCGACGATTCGCCTAGCGAATGGCACGTCCCGGCGAAATCAATCTGGAAACGGGCAGACCGAAACTTCGATACACGCTTCCTCGCGCTGCTCGTGGCGGCGTGAGGTCTCGTTCGGAAGTTCGGGGAGCCACTCGATGCGTTGCAGGTCGCCGAACGCGTCGCATACGACGGCCAGCTCGCCGTGCACGCGAAAGCGCACACGGCGCGACTCACGCGAGGCCTGCCTTCCGGCTATTTGAAAGCTCCGGCACCACGGCTCGCCGCAATCGCATAGCCGTCCGACGCTTGCCACGTCGACCGACCGTCGCAGACCTGCGAGCATGAGCGGCGTCAGCGCGTCGCTGCCGACGCCAATATAGTCGCCATCGAGACATAACCGCAGCTGGAGATATAGACGCTCGTCAAACTCGCGGATGGTCATCGAAAGCGCGCTCACGGCTCCGGTGACACTTCGTCGTCGGGCAAGACGATATCGCTGGGAGGTGGCTCGGGTGTTGCGCTGGTCGCCTCGGCACAAATAGATTTCTCGACGCGGTCGGTCTCCGCTTTAAGAACGGCGCCCTTGGAAAACACCGCGTCGTGCGCGTGCGGTCCGAAGGAGAATGCGCCGGCTCGCCCACCGCCGACAAACGTGCGAGCAAACTGCACGTGCAACGTGTCGCCGCAGAAATTGACGACGTCGTCGACGTCGAGTTCGACCTCCTGCGAAACGTTGGTGCTGAAAACGCGACGCGTTTCATTGGTTTGCGTAACGTAGACGGCCTCGGCGAGATCGCCGCGCTTGGCGATAACGAAACCGCCCGCGATGACGTCTTCGGCTACCGTAAGTTTTACTTTATGCTCTTCTTGCGACCGCCCGAATCCGCCAACGCGGATCTCTTTGGTGACGAGCACCGGAATGACGGTACCGCGCGGAACGATGGCGGTCGTTGGACCGCTAGACGATTGAGGCGACGGTGCGGCTGGCGATGCGGCGGCGATGCCGGCACCCAGCACGCAAACCATAAACGCCCCGAATACAAACAATGGCATGCGAAGGCTCCTTTGCCATCCATTGTCGCTCCCGCGCTTGCCAGGCGTCTGGCGAGGCGCTAGGGCTCAGTCGTAGATGTCGACCAGGCGTCCGCGAAAATCATTTTGCGCAATTCGCTTTCCAATGCAAAGAAGCGTCGCCCGCTATCGTCATTTTGTGCTACTTGACCCGGTTGAACGATCGTCCCCAGCGACCAGCGGATTCCGCAAAGTGCGACGGTAACCGTGTCCTCCGGGCCATCGATGTACGAACTCGTCGCTGGTGCTAGGCGCATATCGAAGAAAGATGCCGCTTTCAGCACACCGACTATTTTTCGAAACGACGCAATCGGATCGGACGCAACGAAAACACCCGTTCGCGGGACGTTTCGCTTGGCCGTCAATCGCGCGGAAGCGCGCTCGGCGTACGTCGCTCGAGCGGGGAAATACGTCGCCTCAAAGGAGTAGTCCGGCCAACCACCGTTGGGGAACGCAGATTGCACGACGGACACATAGCGGATGTCGTCGTACGTCCATGTCGTCCCGGGAACGCAAGCAGCCGGCGCCGGCGCAGCAAAACAAAGTGCTGTCACCAGCGCGCCGGCACAGATCACGGCCCACTTCATTACACCACACGTACGGCGCATAGGGGTTGATGATGCCCCTTGCGTCCCCGGCCCTGCTAAGCAGGCGGCAATTCGAAACTAGTCCCATAGGGATAGAAGGGACGTGGCGCCGAAAACCGGGGCGTGCGATTTCGTCCTTGGGCATTCATGTCCGCGGTTTTCTTGCTTTGTACGCTCGTCGGTGGCCCGGCGGCGCGAGCCGATGGCCCGTCGGCATGGCACAATCCGTTCTGCTCGGCCGACGTGCAAGTGTTTCCCTGGGATCACAGGCGCGACGAACCCGCACCGCTCGGCCGGAGCGATCGCTACGTGTTGGATCTGAGCGCGGATGGCACGAGTTCCGTGGCGGCGACGGTCACGCTCATTTCGACGCAAGGTGCGTATAGCGTCACGATGGATCGCACGCTGCTGAAGCAAGGCGACGACAAGAAGTATTACGCCCCCGCGATGATGGTCGGTTTCGACGCACCGCGCGATGTCGAGTTCGCCTACATCGACAGCGTGGGGGTGGATGGTGCGGCGCAGACACCGTGCCCGAGCGTCGTGCAAGAAGTGCACTCGATGCAGGGGAAACTAGCCACCGGCAAAGATGCGCCGTCCTTTGCCGGCGTGGCCATCACCGCTGCAGCGTTCAAACAAGATCTGCCGGCGCTGGACTGTGGCGCGGCGTACATCGAGCCGGTGTTGCTCAGTCGCGAGGGCCCGGACATCGGTCACTTCGGAGATCGCCCATTGACGACCACGATACACGTGTATTTAGATTCCGCAGGTCATCCGGTCAACGCAACGCTCGAAAAGAGCAGCGGAGTCGCAGGAGTCGACGACGTAGCGATAGCCGGCGCCGAACAATCGCATTACAAACCTGCGAAGTTCCTATGCACGCCGGTCGTCAGCGAGATGTCGGTTGAATTCGACTACGGCACGGAATGAGCGTCTACTCGCGCGTGAAGATTCGGTTCGTCTCCGTATAATCCAAAGAATCGCCCGAAAAGAACTCCGACGCAACAGCGCTTTGTAGAAAACGGTGGGTCGCCGCCAGTGCGGTTCCATACGCGAGCTTGGCGCCGAGCGCTCCGGCGCTAACGCGCCGCACACCCAGTCGCCGCAGCTCCGAAAGCGACGGCAGTCCCGCTACCGCCAGTACGTTCAGCGGTCGCGCGACCGACTGAACGAGCGAAGCGATATCGCCGGCGCGTACGACGCCGGGCACGAACACGCCGTCGGCACCCGCTTGCGCGTACAGTTCGACACGATCCATCGACTCACGTAACGCCTGCGCTTCCGGCGTTAACTCGCGCAGATACACGTCGGCTCGCGCATTGACAAACAATCCCGCATCGTGCGTCATCCGCTTGACCGCCGCGATTTTTTCGCAGAGCAAATCGGGCGATCCGGTTCCGTCTTCCAAGTTAATGCCTGCGGCACCGAGGTCGCACAAATGTTGCGCGAGCTCGCCCACGTCCACAGGGTCGTCGGAAAAACCGCTCTCGATGTCGACCGTGACTGGAACGTCGCCGGCGGCGCGACACACCGTCTCGACGGTGTCGAACAGGCGCTCGCGCGGCAGAATGTCGCCGTCGGGATAGCCCCACGCCCAGGCGACGCCGGCACTGCTGGTCGCGATGGCGCGAGCACCGCTTGCGGCAACGAGACCGGCCGAGCCCGCATCCCACACATTGGCGAGAACGAGTATTTCGCCGTCCTCGTGCAATTCGCGGAACGCGTTTACGGATCTACGCACGATGAGAACCGGCCTTTCTGAGAAGCGCAGGGAGGGAAGCCTCGACGGCGTCGAGGTACAACGTTCTATGCTCGATAGGAGAATGCTGGCTTTCGCGCTCTTGCTTGTTGTCGCCGCCGGATGCTCGGGTGGAGGCGGATCGTCGAGCTCGGGCTCGCCGCCAATATCGGGACCGACGACCGGCCCGGCCCCAACGCCGAATCCACTCATCAAACACGTCGTCATTATCGTTCAAGAAAATCGCAGCCTCGACAACCTCTTCGCAACATTCCCGGGCGCCGACGGAGCGACCAGCGGAAAGACGAAGAAGGGCACCGTCCGGCTCGCCAAATACCCGCTTGAAGATCCGCTCGACATTCACCATATTTGGCAGACGTTCATAACCGAATACGACAACGGTGCGATGGATGGATTCGGAAACATCGGGTACAACGACGGGTCGCCGGCGGGAAGCTTTCCGTATCAGTACGTCGATCCCAACGATATCCAACCCTATTGGTCGATGGCCAAGCAATATACCCTGTCCGATGAAATGTTCGAAACGCAGAGCAGCGGCAGCTTCGTGGCACATCAAGATCTCATCGCCGGTGACACGGCGATCAATTCCGACGAGGTACTGGCGAATATCCCGACACACGAACCGTGGGGTTGCGATTCACCGCAAGGTACGCTCACTTCGCTGCTCAAGAAGCCGCGGGTTTTCTTATCGAATCAGGGGCCATTTCCGTGTCTGACGTATAAGACGCTACGCGATACGCTCGACGGTTCGAACGTATCGTGGAAATACTACGCGCCGCCGTTTACCGCCAAGAGCCGCGGCTGGATATGGACGGCGTTCGACGCGATTCACGCCGTTCGATACGGCCCCGAATGGAAATCCAACGTGATTTCGCCCGAAACGCGGGTGTTGACGGATGCTCGGAACGGCGATTTGCCGGCAGTATCGTGGGTTATTCCCGATTACCTCAACTCCGACCACCCCGGCTCGCCATCGAGCACCGGACCGTCTTGGGTGGCACAAGTCGTCAACGCAATCGGTGAAAATCCCGACCTCTGGAAGTCGACGGCGATCCTGATTACATGGGACGACTGGGGTGGATTCTACGATCACGTAGCCCCCAAGCAAATCGATTTGCAAGGCCTAGGCTTCCGCGTTCCGATGATCGTCGTTTCGCCGTACGCGCGCCCCCATCACATTTCACACACGCAGTACGAATTCGGAAGCATCATCAAGTTCGTCGAGCAAACGTTTGGCTTACCGAGCTTAAACACGACCGACGTCCGATCCACCAGCATGATGGATTGCTTCGACTTCAGCCAAACGCCCCTCAAGTTCAAGCCGATTCAAGCCAAAACGAGTATGTCGACGTTCATCAACGAGCGCCCCTCGTCGATCGAAGTCGATTCCGAATAGTCCGTGTATCGAAAGTACCTCGAAGGGAATCACACCGCATGCATACGTATGGCGTTTTCATGAAACGTTCGTGGATATTCGCTTTAGCAATCCTGGCAAGCGCATGTTCGGGCGGAGGCTCGGGAAGCTCGAGCAGCCCGCCCGTGCAGCCGACCACCGGGCCGATATCCTCTCCCAATCCGTACATCAAACACATCGTCATCATCGTTCAAGAAAATCGTAGCTTCGACAATTTGTTCGCGACGTTTCCGGGTGCTAACGGTGCGACCAGCGGCAAAGGCAAACACGGAATCGTCAAGTTGATGAAGTATCCGCTCAAGGATCCGGTCGACATCCGTCATTACTTCGAAACGTTTCAAACCGAATACAACAACGGTAAGATGAACGGCTTCGGCTCCATCGATTTTGCAAATGGCCAACCGGCCGGCAACTGGCCCTATCAGTACGTGGATCCCACGAATATCGCGCCGTATTGGACGATGGCCAAAGAGTTCACGCTTTCCGACGAGATGTTCGAAACGCAAAGTAGCGGCAGCTTCGTCGCGCATCAAGATCTCATCGCCGGCGATACCGCGATCAACTCGAGCCAAGTGCTCGTCAACCTTCCCTCGAGTACCCCGTGGGGGTGTGACGCACCGTCCGGTACCGCGACGTCGCTGCTCACGCAGTCGCGAGAAATTCTCGTGAACCAAGGGCCGTTTCCGTGTCTGACGTACAAGACGATGCGCGACACGCTCGACGCCGCCGGCGTCTCGTGGAAATACTATGCGCCGACGTTCGAGCAACACGGCGGCGGGTGGTTGTGGACGGCGTTCGATGCGATTCACGCCGTTCGCTACGGGCCGGAATGGAAGGCGAACGTGATCACGCCCGAGACCACGGTCCTCACCGATGCGAAGAACGGCAATCTGCCCGCAGTCTCGTGGGTCATCCCGGATTACAAGAACTCCGATCATCCGCTATCGAATTCCAACACCGGACCGTCGTGGGTCGCCTCGGTCGTTAATTCGATCGGCGAGAATCCGCAACTGTGGAAGTCGACGGCGATCATCATTACCTGGGACGACTGGGGCGGTTTCTTCGATCACGTCGCCCCGAAGCAGATCGACTTACAAGGTCTCGGATTCCGCGTGCCGATGCTGGTCGTTTCGCCGTATGCGCGACCGGGGTACATCTCACACACGCAATACGAATTCGGCAGCATCTTGCAGTTCGTCGAAAACATCGACGGACTGCAGAGCCTGGGAACGACCGATCGGCGTGCCGCGAGTATGCTGGACTGCTTCGATTTCAATCAGAAGCCGATTCCGTTCAAGCCGATCGCGTCCGAATATCCGATCAGACGATTCGTGCACGAGCGACCGTCGCTGCACGAGGTCGACTACGAGTAGTCGATAGCTGAGGCTAGTGTCCCGGCGTTTTCTTCGGCGCCGGGGCCGGTATCGAAATCGTCGCCGACTCGATCTTGTCGAGTTTCGGGTACGACTTGTCGGTGTAGGCTTTGCCTTCCGACGTGATTTCGTTTTGATCCGGTTGCTCGCCGTAACCTGCAAATATTTTGCTAACGGCATTCATTCCGCTGATCACCTTGCCGAACGGTGCGAAGCCCATGGCGTCGAGACGTGCATTGTCGGCCAGATTGATGAACACTTGCGTGGTGCGCGTGTTCGGACCGGCCGACGCAAAACTCAAATAGCCGGTCTTGTTGCTACCCTTCACCGGATCGTCGTGAAGGTCGGCATCGGTCCACGCGGCGTTGATCTTCGGATTGGAGCTCAAACCGAACTGAATGACGAAATGCGGAACGACCCGGAAGAACGTCGCGCCATTGTAAAATCCATACTTCACGAGATTGTAAAAGCGGTCGGCGCCCTGCGGCGCCCACGACCGGTCGACCTCGACGACAAACGAACCAGCCGTCGTTTTGAATGCGACGTCGTATTTGGCCGGAGCCTTGGCTGTTAGCGCGGTCGGATGGAAAATCTTCGGGCTGGGAGCCGGCGAATTCGCCAGCGCCAGCATCAACGGTAGGGCGGCGATTGCTGAAAGCACGCTCGACGTTTCACGCCCCCGCCGCGGCGCGCCTCCCGTTTAGCCGGGATTGCGCTTAAGCTGCCGAGCGCCGCTCCGACCGCAAGTACAGCGAAGCCGCCGCTCGATACAATGCCGCAACCACGATGACGAACCCAGCCGCGCCGAGCAACAGCGCAGGCATCGCAAATCCGTCTCCCACGACGGCGAGCGGCGTCGGACGGCCAGTCGTCACGATCAGGCCGGCTAACAGCACGCCGAAGAGACTTTCGCCCACGATGAAACCGGAAGCCACGAGGACGCCCATCTGGCGGGCGCGACCTTCGTCGCGTTGTCGCGCGGCCCAGCGGTTGAAGTAGAAGCCGGCGACGGCACCGACGACGACCGGCGCCGTACTCGATGCGGGTAAATAAATTCCCAGACCAACGGCGAGGGGCGGCAAACGCAGGCGCGTCGTTTTGCGCAGAAGTTCGTCGATCGCGACGATCGCAGCACCGAGGATCGCACCCGCGCCGATGAGGCGCCAATCGATCTGGCCTTGAATGACGCCGCGCGCCAATGCCGAGATCAGCGTCGCCTGCGGTGCTGCCAGCGGCTGGATGTTGCCGTGCGCCGGCGCGCCGGGAAATCCGTACGCGTGCGCGAGCACATTCAAAATCGGCGGAATGACGAGCGAGCCGGCGATCACGCCGGCAATCAATGCGACCTGCTGCTTCCACGGCGTGGCACCGACGAGTTGTCCGGTCTTGAGGTCTTGCAGGTTATCGTTTGCGATCGTTGCGACGCACAATAAAATGGCGGTAACGAACAACGAATACGCGACCAGCGCGTGCCCGAGCGCGGCAATTTGCGAACCGGCCAGCGCGACCAACAGTAGCGATGCACCGATCACCGCTAAAATCGCGAGGCCCGACACCGGGCTATTCGACGACCCAATCAACCCGGCCATATAGCCGCAGGCGGCTGCGACCGCGAATCCAGCCACGACGACGTACGCCACCGCACCGGCAACCAATGCTGCCATCAATCCGGGCGGCACCGAACCGCGGAGGAACTCGACGAACAATAGCGCCACCGGAATGAGCGACAACGCGGCGATGATCGCGACCGTGCCGATCGGCAAGTCGCGTTCCGTGATCGGAACGTCGTTTCCGGCGGCGGCGTGTCGCGACGCTTGGATCGACGAACGCAATCCGTTCACGACCGGCTTGACGAGTTGTCCGATCGTCCAAATCGATGCGATGCCGATCGCACCCGCACCAATAAAACGTACCTGATGCGACCAGACGGCGGTCGCGACGGTGGCGGCGTCGCCGGCCAACGGATGGAGCGCGGTCAACAGCGGAATTGCGACGCCCCACGCAATGACCAAGCCGGCGAGTATGGCAATACCGACGGTCAATCCGATCAAGTGTCCGGCGCCGATCAACGCGAGCGAGAGCGCGAAACCGATGCCCGTCGTCGATGGTCCGATGCGCCCGTATTCGTCGATTTCACCGGTGAAGAGTTGGCTGGCGACGACGGCTGCAAACCCGAACGACGCGAGGCTCCCGGTGACCAACGCTCGCAATCCACCACCGGAAGCCTCGGGCGACCGCTCCGCGCCGACCTTGAGCACTTCGGCCGCTGCAACGCCTTCGGGATATGGGAGATCGCTTTGCACGACCAGCGCGCGCCGTAACGGCACGCTGTACATCACGCCCAGAATGCCGCCGGCGGCGCACACGCCGAAGGTTTCCCAAAACGGAAAACCGCTCCACCAGCCGATCATTACTAGACCCGGTAGAACGAAGATAACGGCCGACAGCGTCCCGGCCGCGGACGCGACCGTCTGCACGATGTTGTTTTCGACGATCGTGGCGTTCTTAACGGCGCGCAAGACGGCCATGGAAATGACCGCAGCGGGAATCGTGGACGCGAACGTAAGGCCGACCTTCAACCCGAGGTAAACGTTCGCGGCCGTGAACACCAATGTGATCGCGGCTCCCAAAAGGAGCCCGCGCAAGGTAAGTTCCGGTCGACGGTCGCTCGCGGGGTCAGCGACGCCCGCGTGCTTTATCGCCAAATGAGGCGGGTTCCGACCACGATCAGCACGATGGCGACGACCGGGCGCAAATAGCGCTGGTCGAGGCGGCCGCACAATTTACTGCCAATGTAGATGCCCGGCAACGAACCGATCAACAGCTTGAGCACGAGAGACAGATCGACGTCACCCATCGACCAACGGCCGAGCGCCGCCATCGGGATGAGGAACGCTGCGAATGCGATGTCCGAACCGATCAGTTGTGCTAGGCCCGCGAACGGTAATACCAGCGTCAGCAGCGGCAACGTTACCGAACCGGACCCGATCGACGTGACGGTAACGATTAATCCGACCAACGCACCGATCGCGATCACGCGTCCACGCTGCCGGGGGTGCCACTCGAACGTCTGCGTCACGATGTTGCGCCGGATAAGCGGCTGGACGATGATGATGAGCGCCGCGACGAATAGGGTCACGCCGATCGCGCGACGGGTCCAGTCTTCGATGACCGTGACCTCGACGTGGTGACGCAGCCAGAAGAGTGCGATCAGTCCAATCAGCGACGCCGGCAAACCGCCCCAAAGCAGCGATTTGACCACATCGGGATTCACGGTCTTCTGACGGTTGTGGAGGAACGCTCCGTAGAGCTTGGTTGGGACGCTGTACAAGAGGTCGGTGCCGACGGCTTTCATCGGGTTGACGTGCAGCGCGATGATCAGCAGCGGGGTCATGATCCCGGCTGCGCCGACACCGGTTAAGCCGACGATGGTCCCGACGGCAAGGCCTATGAGAATGATCTCGAGGTTCAAGAGCATTATCGGCCGCTCGTTCGTCTAGCATGCGCCGACTCCCCGCGGCGGCTCGACCGGCGGCTTCCAGGCACTAGATGCCGGCGCCCTTGGCGACCTCGCCATTACTGAAGACAGCCAGCTCGCGCGGAACGACGAATACCTCATCACCCTTGGCTAGCGCCAGCTCTCGAAACTGCGGTTGCGGGATCTCTACTTGCACCCGACTGCCCCACTCAGCTTGCGCTTCGATCTTCGCCAACGGTCCCGCCGCGTTAACGTGCACGATGGTAGCTCGGAACGCATTTCGTCCGGCCGGCGCTTCGCGCGCGATATCCAGCGCGTGCGGCCGAACGAAGACGACGTGATCGGTTTCGGTTTGCTGGATGTACGTAACGCCGTTGTCGATGCGACCGTGGAACAGATTGACGTTGCCGAGAAACTTGAACACGAACGAGGTTGCCGGCTTACCGTACACTTCGTCGGGCGTTCCGATTTGTTCGAAACGTCCTTCGTTCATGACGGCGACGGTATCGGCGACTTCGAGCGCTTCTTCCTGATCGTGCGTAACGAATAAACTCGTTATTTGCACCTCGTCGTGCAGGTGCCGCAACCAACGGCGCAGCTCCAAGCGAACCTTTGCGTCCAGCGCTCCGAACGGTTCGTCCAATAGCAGCACGCTCGGCTCGACCGCGAGCGCACGCGCCAGCGCGACGCGTTGACGCTGGCCGCCGCTCAACTGCGACGGGAAGCGCTCGGCCAGCGTCTGCAACTGAATGAGGTCCAGCAAGTCGCCGACTTTCTTGCGAATCGCGCTTTCCGACGGGCGCGTCGAACGGGGCCGCACGCGCAAGCCGAACGCGATGTTGTCGAACACCGTCATGTGCCGGAAGAGCGCATAGTGCTGGAAAACGAAGCCGACGCGCCGTTCGGCCGTACGGCGATTCGCCACGTCCGTCCCGTCGAACCGGATCTCGCCGGCGTCGGCGAATTCGAGACCGGCAATAATCCGTAACAGCGTCGTCTTACCGGACCCCGAAGGCCCCAACAGTGCGACGAGCTGGCCGGCCGGCACTTCTAAATCGACGTTGTCGAGCGCGGTAAACGCGCCGAAGCGCTTACTTACCCCGCGAACGCTGATGCTCATGACTCGAAACGAGCCTCCACGACGGTCTTGACGACCAGTGTGACCAGCGCGAGCAACGCTAGAAGCGATGCCACCGCAAACGCCGGGACGAACTGGTAGTCGTTGTACAAAAATTCCACCTGCAACGGCATCGTATCCGTCAAACCGCGGATGTGACCCGAAACGACGGATACCGCGCCAAACTCGCCCATCGCGCGAGCGTTACATAGGATCACGCCGTAAATAAGCGCCCAGCGAACGTTCGGCAACGTTATACGAGTGAACGTTTGCCAACCGCCGGCGCCCAGCGTCAGCGCGGCCTCTTCTTCGTCGTTGCCTTGCGCCTGCATCATCGGTAGCAACTCGCGCGCGACGAACGGGAACGTCACAAAAATTGTCACCAATACGATTCCGGGAATCGCGAAGATGATGTGGATGTCATGCGCCTGCAGCCATTTCCCAAACACGCCCTGCAGTCCGAATAGCAGAACGTAGACCAAACCGGCGACGACCGGCGAAACCGAGAACGGGAGGTCGATCAAGGTGATCAGCAGGCTGCGGCCGGGAAACTGAAACTTTCCGATCGCCCACGCCGCGCACATTCCAAACGCCACGTTTAGCGGGACGGAGATCGCAGCCGCTATCAATGTCAGTCTTATCGACGCCTGCGTGTCGGGGTCGGCGAACGATTTGAAGTACGGCATGATGCCGGCTGCGAACGCGGAGCCGAACACAACACCTAACGGTACGAATAGAAACACCACGAGAAACGCCACGGCAATACTGACGAGCAGCCACTTGACCGCAGGCGATTCGGACGTCGCGGCGAGCCGGCGCGCTGCGATGTGCTGTGGAGTACCCCACGCCATCGATTTAGCCACGCGCTGGCCTCGCTTGGCCGCGAGACTCGCGACCGCCGCCCCACTTCTGCAACAGATTGATCGCCAGCAGCATCGCGAACGAAACGACCAGCATTGCCACTGCGATAGCGGTGGCACCGGCGTAATCGTACTGCTCGAGCTTGGTTACGATCAACAGCGGCGTGATTTCGGTGCGCATCGGCATGTTGCCGGCGATAAAAATGACCGAGCCGTATTCGCCGATGGCACGAGCGAACGCTAATGCGAAGCCGGTAATAGCCGCCGGCAAAATCGCGGGCAACAGTACGCGCGTAAACGTTTGGAACCGGTTAGCGCCAAGACTCGCGGCCGCTTCTTCGAGTTCGCGGTCGATATCGGCCAGCACCGGTTGCACGGTACGTACGATAAACGGTAGCCCGATGAACGTCAGCGCGATGACGATGCCGATACGCGAATACGCGGCATGAATGCCCAACTTGAGCAGCGGCTTTCCGAATATTCCACTTGGACCGTAGATCGTCGAGAGCGCGATGCCCGCTACGGCCGTCGGCAGCGCGAACGGCAGATCGACCAGCGAATCGAACAGTTTTTTCAGCGGAAACTGGTAACGGACCAGCACCCATGCCGTCAAAACACCCATCACTAAGTTGATGCACGCGGCGAGGAACGATGCGCCGAACGTGATCTGGTACGATGCCAGCGCCCGCGGCGTCGTTACATCGTGCCAAAAGCCGAACCAGCCGAGCGTCGATGCCTTGAAGAACGCCGCCGCCAGCGGAATAAGCACGATGAGCGACAGATACGCAACGGTCAGACCGAGCGTTAATCCAAAGCCCGGCAGAATGCTGCGCGGGCGGCGGGCGGCGGCGATCATGTTGGGTTACTACGGCTGATAGATTTGGTCGAACAGCGCGCCGTCATCGAAGAACTTCTTCTGCGCGCTTTTCCAGTTGCCGAATACTTGCGAAATGGTCACCATCCGGATGCTCGGAAACGTCGATGCATATTTCTTGACGACCGACGGCAAGCGCGGACGAAAGAAATGCTTGGCGATGATTTCCTGGCCTTGCGGAGTGTAGAGATACCTAACGTACGCCTCGGCGATCCCGCGCGTGCCTTTGGCGTCGACGACTTTGTCGACCACGGCCACCGGCGGCTCCGCCAGGATGCTGGTAGGCGGATACACGATCGAATACTTGTCGGGACCAAGATCGCGCGTCGCGAGTAGCGCGTCGCTTTCCCAGCCGACGAGTACGTCGCCGATGTTGCGCTCTGTGAACGTCGTGGTCGAACCACGCGCGCCCGAATCGAGCACCGGAACGTTCTTATACAGTTTGGTTACGAAATCGCGAGCCGCGCCTTCGTTACCGCCGGGACGGCGCAACGCGTAGGCCCACGCCGCGAGAAAGTTCCAGCGCGCGCCTCCGGACGTTTTCGGATTGGGCATCACGACCGAAACGCCGGGGCGAATAAGGTCGCTCCAATCCTTGATGTGCTTCGGATTGCCCTTGCGCACCAAGAACACGATCGTCGATGTGTACGGCGTGCTATTCTCCGGCAAACGCGACTGCCAATTGGCGGGCAGCAACTGCGCCTTGTCGGCGATCGCATCGATGTCGTATGCCAGCGCGAGGGTCACGACGTCGGCCTGTAAGCCGTCGATAACCGCTCGCGCCTGCTTCCCCGAGCCCCCGTTGGACTGCTGTACGGTGATGGTCTGGCCGGTCTTGGCCTTCCAATAGCGGGCGAACGCGTCGTTGAAGTCATTGTAGAGTTCGCGCGTCGGGTCGAACGACACGTTCAAAATCATGGAGCCGTTGGCGGCGGATGCAGGCCCAACCACCCCCACCGCCGCCGTGGCAAGCACACAAAGTACGAGAAGGGGCTTTGTCCATCGCATTCGAGGTTCGCTCCAAACTACAAGAAGTTGACATTAGTTACTATTTGCCGCCTCGGATTAATGACTGTGGTTATTATTCCTCTGGGAGCAACGAAGGCTGGGACAAAAAGACGGCGCGCCCCTCACGGGACGCGCCTCTTCCATGGAACCGGCCGCCCTAGGCGGCGCTGCGAAGATCTACCTTGGCTGCATGCTCGACATTGGAGTCGGGGTGTCCGATGGCATCGGGGACGTGGATGGCATCGGTTGAGCGGCTGTTGCTCGAGCTGCGCCAGCGCCCATAATCACCACGGCGGTCAGGACCATTCCGGCAAACCAACGATTCATTGTTACCTCCTCTGTGCGTCTTCGATTCCTACCACGGAATCGCACATGTCACACCTCGCGGACGCAATGGCGCGTTCGGACGTCATAAAGTCGTCTTCATTTCACAAAATGTCGTCTATACTTGACATAAAGTACGCTACAAGATACTATTTGTTCATGCAACGCCTCACCAACCCCACCACTCGCGCCAGCCGCCGGTACACCGTGCAACTCACGATCGCGATGTCGCTCTACGTGCTTTTGCTGGTCGGCAGCATACTGGCGGTTCAGCGGCTGAACATCGAGGGCGCCTGGCGCTATCTCTTGATTCTGGTACCGCTACTACCGGTCGTCGCCATCGTTCCGGCGGTGCTACGGTACGTTCGCGATACAGATGAATTCGAGCGGCAGCTTACGACCGAGTCGCTGGCCATCGCAGCCGGTGTAACGGCCGTATTCTCAGTCACATACGCTTTTCTAGAATCGGCGGGTCTGCCCCATCTCTCTGCGTGGTACACCTGGCTCGTCGTGATGGGCAGCTGGGGAGTTGCGCGTGTCGCCCTGCGGTTGCGCTACCGATGAAAAACCGGTTACGCGTCCTACGCGCCGAGCGGGACTGGTCTCAGGCCGAACTGGCCGACCGGCTGGGCGTCGCGCGCCAGACCGTGGTCGCGCTGGAAGCCGGGAAATACGCACCCAGCTTACCGCTGGCGTTCAAAATAAGCCAAATCTTCGGGCGGCAGGTGGAAGACGTTTTCGAAGCCGACCCACTCACCATGGAGGAACCCTCACGATGATCCGCCTCGTCAACCGAATCGCGGTCGCGCTCACCCTCATCGCGCTCGCCGTCGCAGCCGCACCGGCTTCGGCTGCGACGCTGCCGCCCGCTCCTAAGCCGTCGGCGTCCTTCGATTCCGGAATGCTCCACGTGGACAAATACGGTTCCGGACCGCAGAACTTGATCTTGATTCCAGGCTTAGGTAGCGGGCCGTGGTCGTGGTACGGCACCATTGAACACTTTTCGCAGTACTTCACCGTCTATGCGGTCACGCTCGCCGGGTTCGACGGAACGCCCGCGCCCGCTCAAACGCCGACCTTCGAGGCGTTTTCAAACGACTTCTGGCAAATGCTGTCGGCGCACAACATCGCGTCGCCGGTGGTGGTGGGGCACAGCCTCGGCGGAACGCTCGCGATCTACCTAGCGGAGCAACATCCCGAGCGCTTACGCGCCATCGTCGCCGCCGACGGCCTGCCGATCTTCCCGCTGCTGAGCACGCAAACGACCGATCAGCGTACCGTGGTTGCCAAACAAGCGGCTGGATCGTACGCCGGGTTATCGCCTGCCGGAGCGCTTGCGTATGAAACGAGATACATGCAGAACATCGGTACGCTCGATCCGCAGCTCGTCGCTCCGACGGCGCAGCTCGAAGCGAGCAGCGATCCAAAAATTGTGGCTGCCTGGCTGCAAGCCGACCTGATCGCCGATCTGCGCCCGGATCTCTCGAAAATCACGATTCCCGTCCTCGAGATTATGCCGTACGACCCGCAGATGGGTTCGAAAGCCGGCTTCACGCAAGACCAAGGCGTCGCGTTCTACACTTCTCTCCTGAAGGGGGCGCCGCAGGCAACCGTCGTCGCAATCGGTCCGTCGCGCCACTTCGTGATGTTGGACCGTCCGGAAGCGTTTTATACGGCCGTGCACCAGTTTATCAACGGGTTACCGGCTCCGGCCGCAAACGGGTCTTCGCCGTCCGGGTTGTAAGGTAAGGAATCAATGACCATCGCCGAGCTCACCTACACGCCTGAAATCGCCGCCGAAACGCACGAAACGTTCGAGCGAGCCGGCGGCGTTATCCCCGAAGTCGAATGGCCGCTGTACGCTCCGTACGTCGCGGCCATTCAGCGTCTCAAGCGCGAGCGAAACGCGGTCATCCTCGCTCACAATTATCAAGTGCCGGAAATCTATTATACCGTCGCCGACATCGTGGGCGACTCACTCGCGTTGGCGATCAAGGCGGCGGAAACGGAAGCCGACGTGATCGTCTTATGCGGCGTGCATTTCATGGCCGAAACCGCGAAACTGGTCAATCCGCAAAAGACCGTGCTGGTGCCCGATCTCAAAGCCGGATGTTCGCTGGCCGAATCGATCACCGGCGCCGACGTACGGCTGCTGCGCGAGAAGTATCCCGGCGTTCCGATCGTAACGTACGTGAATACGTCGGCCGAAGTCAAAGCCGAATCCGACGTGTGCGTCACCAGCGGCAACGCGGTGCAAATCGTTCGGGCCTTGGGTGTGCCGCGCGTGATCTTTCTTCCGGATGAATATCTGGCCGCGTACGTCGCGTCCAAAACCGATGTCGAAATCATCGCGTGGCAAGGCCACTGCGAGGTGCACGAGCGTTTTAGCGGAGACGATATTCGACGTTATCGCGAGGGCGATCCGGGACTGATCGTGTTGGCGCATCCGGAATGTCCGCCCGATGTTTTGGCCGCGGCCGATTACGTCGGTTCGACGCAAGGCATGGCCGAATACGTCGGCGGTCTCGACGAGACGCCGGCGACGAAGCGGCCGCGCGTATTGATGATGACCGAATGCTCGATGGCCGATAACGTGGCGGCAAAGAATCCGAATGTCGATTTCGTACGGCCGTGCAACCTGTGTCCGCACATGAAGCGCAATACGTTGCCCAAAATACTGCACTCGCTGCAATCGATGGAATATGAAGTGACGATCGATCCCGAGATCGCGCGCCGCGCTCGGTTATCGGTCGACCGCATGTTGGAGTTTAGCCGTCCGCGCGATTGACGCCCCGACGATTCGTCGCAGCGAAACGTTGGTCGTCGGAGCCGGCATCGCCGGCTTGATGGCCGCGCTCAAACTCGCCCCGCGTGGAACCACCGTCCTGTGTAAAACGCGCCTGGGGAAAGGCGCGGCGACCGATTGGGCGCAAGGCGGCATCGCTGCAGCCGTCGGCAAAGACGACTCTCCCCACTTGCACGCACTCGACACGCAGCGTGCCGGCGCGGGAATCAGCGACAAGGCGATCGTCGACATTTTAACCGACGACGCACCCGCCCGCATCGAAGAACTGCTCGAACTAGGCGCCACGTTCGATCGCGACGCCGAGGGCGAACTCGAACTCGGCCGGGAAGCCGCGCACGGGCGCCGTCGTATCGTTAAATCGGGCGGCGACGCAACCGGCCACGCGATTCTCAGCACGCTGATCGAAGCGGTCCTCTCGCACCCGTCGATCGATGTCGTCGAAAACGTATCGGCGTTGGATTTGATCGCCGACGCCGACCGTGTATATGGCGTGTACGGTCGCGACGACGCGTCCGGCGAAATCGTCGAGTACCGCGCCGGCGCGGTCATTCTGGCAACCGGCGGTATCGGCCGGCTCTACCGGTTTACAACGAATCCGCCGCAAGCCACAGGCGACGGAATCGCGATGGCTGCTCGTGCCGGCGCACTGTTGGCCGATATGGAATTCGTCCAATTTCATCCGACTGCGCTTGCGATCGGACGCGACCCGATGCCGTTGGTGACCGAGGCGGTGCGCGGCGAAGGCGCCGTTCTCGTGAACGATCTCGGCGAACGATTTATGTTGGGGCGCCATGCCGACGCCGAACTCGCACCGCGTGACGTGGTCGCGCGAGCCATTTTCGAGCAGTTGCATCACGGACGAACCGTCGGACTGGACGCGCGCCGCATCGGCGCGGCGTTTCCCACGAAGTTTCCAACCGTGTTCGCGTTTTGCAGCGAGGCCGGCATCGATCCGCGCATCGAAAACATTCCGGTCGCTCCTGCGGCGCATTATCACATGGGCGGTATCGCCGTCGACGAGTGGGGCCGCGCAAGTTTGGCGCGACTCTGGGCGTGTGGCGAGACCAGCGCGACCGGCGTCCACGGAGCGAACCGTTTAGCGAGCAACTCGCTGCTCGAGGCGTTGGTCTATGGGTCGCGGGTCGCAACCGATATACTCGACGCGGCGCCCGCGCCCAAAGGTCGCCCGACATCGCGCGCACCGAAACCGCCGCCACGCGGAACCGGCGTACAGGCCGTTAGCGATCTGCGCAACGTCATGTATTCGAACGTCGGTCTCGTACGCCACGAACGCGGCTTACGTGAAGCGTTGTTACGCATTGGAGAGCTGAAGCGATCGGTTAGCGATCCCAGCGACGAGTTGCGCAATCTCTTGGTGGTCGGACGCTTGATCGCCGAAGCCGCATTAGCGCGTGCCGAAAGCCGCGGCAGCCACTATCGCAGCGACAATCCGACCTCCGATGAAGCGCTGGCAAAGCGTTCGTTTACGCGGTTACGCGATGCCGGTTAGCGTTTCGGCGCAATTTCTCGAGGTGGTCGCCGAGCCGGTCGTGCGAGCCGCGCTGGCCGAAGATCTCGGCCGCGGCGGCGACGTAACGACCGACGCCATCGTTTCGCCGGAGGTGCGGGCGCGCGCCGTGCTCGCGGCTCGGCGCGACGGCGTCGTCGCCGGAACGTCGATTGCATTGTTGGCCTTTCGTTTGCTCGAGCCGTCGATCGAATGGACGATCGACGTTCCCGATGGCGAACGCGTAACAGCCGGTGGAGCGATCGCGCACGTATCGGGGAGTGCGCGCTGCATATTGAGCGGCGAACGCGTCGCGCTCAACCTACTCGGGCGCCTTTGTGGAATTGCGACCGCGACGCGAAGCATGGTCGATGCGATCGCCCCCGCGCGGGCTCAGGTTGCCGATACGCGTAAAACGACGCCCGGTTTGCGCGCGTTGGAAAAATACGCCGTGCGTTGCGGCGGCGGCATCAATCATCGTTTCGGTCTCGACGACGCTGTGCTGATCAAAGACAACCATCTCGCGCTGGCCGGATCGATTCGCGATGCAGTCGCCGCGGTGCGTGCGCGCATCGGTCACATGATGAAGGTGGAAGTCGAAGTCGATTCGCTCGAACAGTTGCGCGAAGCACTTGAAACGCCGATCGACGCCGTGCTGCTCGACAACATGCCGCCGGACGTGCTGCGGCGTGCGGTCGAGATGGTCGCCGGGCGCGTTTTGACCGAAGCCAGCGGCGGTGTCACGCTGCAATCGATCGCCACGATCGCTCGCACCGGCGTCGACGTCATCAGCACCGGCTGGATAACGCACAGCGCGCCGGCACTGGACGTCGGCCTCGATATCGAAATGTCAAACTAAGGCTACTTTGGCGTCGGGCTCGGTGATGGTTTCACTTCCGGGTGCTCGTTTTGCCATGGCCATGCGAAAATCGACGCTTGCAGTTTGTCGACGATTGCCTCGAAGCGACGGATTTGAGGGTCGCTCGTATCGGCCTCAAAGGGAAGTATTCCGGGACTTAACCCGCCGACGGCGATAACCACACCGCAGCGCATTATTTCCACGGTCTGGCACGGCCCATCAAAATAGACGGTCGGCGACGGTTTTAAGCGCACGGCAAGAAAGTCTTCATCGCGTAGCGTTTGTCGCAATCGCACGAACAACGGCCGTCCGTCGCGGCCATCGTAATAACCTTTGACTGGGGTTTCACTTTTAGCGGCGAAAAATATGAGGCCGTCGTTGCGCGCCCACGCTAGGTAATGAAATCGATCGGTGCCGCACCCGCGGCGTACGGCTATGCCGGAGATGTCGTCGTACGTTGGAGTGCCGCCCGGCTCGCAACTCGCGCGCACTTCAACAGGAACGATGAGGCTGATGCAGGCGGCGACAACTGCCGAAATCGCGATGTGACCCATCCTGCACATGGCTACGCTCTAGCGGTAGGCCAGCAACGCCATGGCGACGACCGCGCCGATCGCTGCGACGAGGCCGGCGATCGCATAGCCGGTTACGATCGACATCGGTTTGATGCGGCCTTGCTTGAGCGCGCGATCGGTCGCCGCGTACCGGAACGCACCGAGTAGCGCAATCGCGACCCCCGCGATGGCCATTGCGGTTCCAAAGCCGGTCGAGACGTTCTCGTGCGCCGGATGGATGCGCACCAGTACGGCAAACTCGCGCGCGAACAACGAAAATTTCGCGATAACGAACCCGAACGCAACGAACGCCAGCGCCGTTCGTACGTATGCGAGGAACGTTCGTTCGTTGGCGAGGGCGTCGGCGGTGCGCACGTCGCTTTGCACCCCCACTCGGTTCGACGCTCGCTTGCCGGAAACCGGGCCTGCAGGCCGCGAAATCGCCGCGAGGCGAAAGCATCCGCATGACCTCTCCGCGTTCAGCCCCCGTCGCTCGGACGGGCTACGACACCGACGCTCCGGAAGCGCTGATCGACTTCATGCGCGACGGCTGGCTCGAACGAAAGGCCGCTTCGACCGTCCATCCGCAAGTGGACCGTCTGCGAGAGCGACGCGCCGTGCTATCGCGCGCTTTTCCGGCCACGCACCTCATTCTGCCGGCGGGCGGTGAGCGGGTGCGGGCCAACGATACGAATTTCCGCTTCCGCCCGGCGACCGATTTTGCGTATTTCACCGGCGGCGGCGAACCCGGCGACCTGCTGGTGCTCGAGCCGGATGGTACCGGGCACCGATCCATCCTGTTCGTACGGCCGCATAATCGCGGCACCGCCGATTTCTTCACCGACCGCGCGCACGGCGAGCTCTGGGTGGGGCGGCATCGTGGGGTCGACGAGAGCCTTCCGTATTATGGCGTCGATGAGTGCCGGCCGCTTCACGACGCCGTTTCGTATCTACAGGGCCTGGACCGGTCGAACGCGCGGGTACGCGCGATCGGCGGTCTCGACACGACCCTGGATGCAGCCTATGCCGCGGACGACGAGCTGGCCACCTATTGTTCCGAGGCCCGGCTGATCAAGGACGAGTACGAGGTCGCCGAACTCCGCACGGCATGCGCCATCACGAAACGCGCCTTCGAGGACGCGATCGTTGCGATGCGCGAGACCGCGAGCGAACGCGCGATCGAAGGCGCGTTTTGGAATCGCGCGCGGATCGAAGCCAACGACGTCGGCTACTTGACGATAGCGGCCGCCGGAGATCACGCGTGCACGTTGCACTGGACGCGAAATAACGGCGTTCTGCAACCCGGCGACTTGCTGTTGCTCGACGCCGGCGTCGAGTGCGACTCGCTCTATACCGCCGACGTGACGCGCACGTTGCCGATCTCGGGAACGTTTACGCCCGAGCAGCGGCAGATCTATGAATTAGTGTGGGAAGCGCAGCGACAAGCGATGGAAGCGGTCGCGCCCGGTAACGATTTTCTCGAGCCGAACCGCCGCGCGATGGCGGTGTTGGCGCAGGGCTTGATCGATCTCGGCATTCTACGCGGATCGGTCGACGAGGTGTTGGATCCGCAACGTCAACTCTATCGCCGTTACACACTGCATAACGTCAGCCACATGCTCGGAATGGACGTGCACGACTGCGCAAAAGCGCGTTCCGAAAACTATCGCTACGGAACGCTGCGCCAGGGGATGGCGTTGACCGTCGAGCCGGGATTGTATTTCCAGCCCGACGACGCCACCGTCCCCGAAGGCTTTCGCGGCATCGGCGTGCGCATCGAGGACGATGTGGTCGTCACATCCGGCGGTTTCGAAAATCTGTCGTCGGTGCTGCCCTCGCGAGCCGGCGAACTAGAAGCCTGGATCGCCGGGATCTGGTCGGCGTGAGCCGCGAGGGACGACGCTAGCTAGGCATCACCGACGTGCCGGGCGGATCGGTTGGCGGGAAGCTCGGGGGATAGTTTGTCGGCGGCGTCGTTCCATAGGCGTGCGCGGCTATAGCGTCTTCGATCGGCCAGCGGCTGAAGGCCAGCATCAGTAAACAGATAAGCGGCCCAACCGAAGGAATCAAACACAGTAGACCGAGTGCGCCGTTCTGGCCGGTGCGCGCGAAGATACGCCAGAACAGCCAAACGAAGAAAATGGTGAGCGCGATGCCGATGACGGCGATCATGCCGAACATTCCGACGAGGCCGGCGGTCGCGGCTCCGGTCATTGAATCGGTCGAATCATGCATAACCAAACACCTCTCAACACATAGCAGAGCAACGTACCGGCGACTGCGGGACGGCGCCGCTTGGCTCCTTCAGCGAGAGAGGTTGGCGTGCCGCTAATCGTGGTTCCGACGCCGCTCGGCAATTTGCGCGACATTACGCTGCGCGCGCTCGATACGTTGCGCGACGCCGAACTGATCGTCGCCGAAGATACGCGGGTGGCGCGTAAACTGCTCTCGGCGCTAGATCTGCCGGCGAAACCGTGCTGGAGCTATCGCGAACAAAATGCGCGCTCGGTAACCGACGGCATCCTGCAGCGCGCGCGGGACGGCGTGGTGGCGCTCACGACCGACGCCGGGATGCCCGGCGTTTCCGATCCCGGCACCGAGCTGATCGCCGCAGCGCGCGGAGCGGGCGTCGACGTCGAGGTGTTGCCCGGCCCCAGCGCCGCGCTCGGGGTTGCGGTATTGAGCGGCTTTCCGCTGGACCGATTCTCCTTCGAAGGTTTTGCGGCTCGAACGGCGCGCGACCGTAGCGCCGGCTTTTTGCGGGCCCTGTGCTCGGGCGTCACGTCGATTTGGTACGAGTCGCCGCGTCGCATCCGTGCGACACTCGAATCGCTGGATACCATCGCGCCCGTCACCCGCATGTTCTTAGTACGCGAATATACAAAACTGCACGAGCAACAGGTCCTCGGAACGCCGTCCGAAGTGGCAGCCGCGTTACCGGAGCCGGTCCGAGGCGAGATCGCATTCGCGTTGGCGCCCGGCACGTTTCCGGCGATCGACGATGAATCCGGCGCCGGCCACGCGCGGCTCGACGACGCAATCGATGTGCTGTTGGCGGCCGGCGAGCGTACCAACGACATCGCCAAAGAACTCGCGGCGCGCGGCCTCGGCACGCGCGGCGACGTATACGATCGCGTGGTGGAACGTAAACGCGGCAAGGGAGCCGCGGCAACCGGCGAAAGGCCTGCGCGATGAGCCGCGCCTTTTACGTCACCACGCCGATTTATTATATTAGCGGCAATCCGCATATCGGCCACGCATACACGACGATCGTCGCCGACGTGCTAGCGCGGATGGCTCGCACTCGCGGCCCGGCTCGTTTTCTCACCGGCACCGACGAACACGGGCAAAAGGTCGCCGATGCCGCTGCCCAAGCCGGCAAAACGCCGCAAGAATGGTGCGACGAATTGGTGCCGCGCTGGCAGGCGCTGTTCGCCGCGTACGACGTTGAGTACGACGATTTTATTCGCACCACCCAACCGCGTCACGAACGGGTCGTACAAGCCGTGTTCGAACGCATGCGCGCCAACGGCGATGTCTACCTCGGGACGTATGAAGGCTGGTATTGCGTCTCAGACGAGACATTTTGGCCTGAATCGAAGTTGCGCGACGGGCGTTGCCCCACGTGCGGCCGCGAAGTCACGCGGATTTCCGAAGAAGATTGGTTTTTTCGACTTTCGAATTACCGCGACCGCCTGCTAGCGCACTTCCGCGATCATCCGGATTGGGTGCGTCCGCGCAGCGTCTACAACGAGATGATGGCGCTGCTCGAAGAGGGCCTCGACGATCTGTCGATCACGCGCAAGAATTTAGCTTGGGGGATTCCCGTTCCGGGCGGCGGCGACGACGGAGTGATCTACGTCTGGTTCGACGCATTGCTCAACTACATTTCGGCCATCGGATGGTCGACCGATGAAACGATGTTCTCCACCTACTGGCCGGCGTCGGTGCAACTGGTCGGAAAAGAAATCGCGCGCTTTCACACCTTGATCTGGCCGGCGTTGCTGTGGTCGATCGGCGAGGTGGCGCCCGATCTCGTATTCGCCCATGGCTGGATCACGGTAGACGGTCAAAAGATGGGCAAAAGCCTGGGCAATGCGGTGGATCCGTTCGCATTGGTCGAGACGTTTGGCGCCGATTCGCTGCGCTACTTCTTATTGCGCGAAGCGCCCTTCGGCAGCGATTTTTCATATTCGGAAGACAAGATCGCGCAACGCCACAACAGCGATCTCGGGAACGACCTTGGAAACCTGCTGCATCGCACTGCATCGATGCTGCAAAAATATCGCGATAGCGTGGTGCCGGCGCGGCCGGACGTTGTGAATCCGTTGCAAGAACGCTTCGCCGCGCTCCCGGCGAGCTTCGCAACGCACGTCCTGGACTTGCGCTTCCGCGAAGCACTTGAATCCGCGTGGGAATTGGTTACCGCATTGAACCGATCGGTCGACGACGGCAAACCTTGGCTGATGTTTAAAGAGGGCCGGAACGAGGAGCTGGACGCGTTGCTGTTCGACTTGTGGGAAGGCTTGCGGCGTCTGGCGATGCTGTTGCATCCGTTCATGCCATCCAAGTCCAAGGAGATGTGGCAACGCCTGGGCGCGACCGGACGGATCGACGGCGATTGGTCGTCGCTGGGCGCTTGGGGATCGACCGGCGGAGCCCGCGTTTCGGGGGGTGCGCCACTCTTTCCGCGCATCGACACGAGCAAACCCGAAGAACTGTCCGACAGATGATCGACACGCATTGTCATCTGCACGACAAGCGCTTCGACGACGATCGCGCGGTTGCAATCGCGCACGCGAGAGAACTCGGCGTCGACCGCATGATCACGGTAGGTTGCGATGTCGAAGACAGCCGGCGCGCGCTCGCAACCGCGCGTGAGTACGATCTTTTCGCCAGCGCCGGCGTGCATCCGCACGAAGCCGAGGATGTAGCAGCCGACTATTTGCAAACCTTGAACGAGTTCGCGCGTGACGAACGCGTCGTCGCCATCGGCGAAACCGGACTCGATTACTATTACAACCACAGTCCGCGCGAGGATCAGATTCGCGTGCTGCGCGAGCAGATCGGGCTCGCGCGCGAGCGGAAACTGCCGCTCATCTTTCATCAACGCGACGCGTTCGACGATTTTCTCGGCGTGCTACGCGATGAATTTCCGGGTCTTCGCGGCGTCGTGCATTGTTTCACGGGCGATGCCGAGCAGGCCGAAATGCTGGTGCGCGAGTTCGATGTAAAACTCGGAATCGGGGGCGTCTTGACGTTTAAGAACGCGCAGCCGTTGCGGGATGCAGTGGTACGCGTCGGACTCGACGCGGTCGTGCTCGAGACCGATGCACCGTATCTGGCACCGGTGCCGATGCGCGGAAAACGTAACGAACCGGCGTTCGTGCCGTACGTCGCGCGCACGCTGTCGGAACTCTTCGGCATCGATATCGCCGAGGTCGAGGAGATTACCGGCCGCAACGCCGCTGCGTTGTTTTCCATTTAACGCGCGCCGGACGGCTCCAGGGCACGGGCATCGAGCCAGCGCGTTTCGAGTCGCTCGGCCACCGCGCTCACAATCGCGCCGTTCCGGGTGCATGTACCCCAGTCGATCTCGTCCGGCGTTCCGAAGGCCGGCGACGCGTTGGCCGATCCGATCCACGCTTCACGTCCGCACATCGCAAACTTCTCGGTATCGGTGGTGGTGCGCACTTCGACGCCGTCCTTTGTGAGGCGCTGTAGCGTCGCGCGCTCGCGGGCGTTCGAAGCCAGCGGCCGGCGTTCCACGAGCAACTGCGGATGCAGGCCGCGTTTGCCGAGATCGTCCAGCGCGCGGCAAACGGCGTTCGAACTACCGAACGTTTCCGTTTCGACCCTCACGCGATCGCCGGCTCGAGCGCGTTCCAACATGCGAGCCTCCAACTGCAGCGCCGGCCGTTTGTGCAGCGCGAATCCCGTCCGGTCCGAGGGCACCCGGCCGGCCGCCGCGTTTCGGACAGCTGCCGAGTCGGCCGCATCGTCGTCGCGTACGATCACGTCATCGCGCGCCCAGTTCCGGTCGTCGAGAAACAACTCGCCGTCGACCGCCAGCGCTTTGGCGTGCAGCGGGGCGTCGCCGGCCGCCGGCTGATTTAAACGAACCGACGCCCCGCTACGGCGCAGCTCGATCGCTAGGCGATGGTTATAGGTAGCGAACGAACCGTCGGGATCCCCATAGGGTGCGCCTTCGAGGCGTACCGCAACCCGCGCACCTCGCCGGGCGGCGTCTTCGAGCGCATGCAGCAAGGGCCGCGACCGCAATGTGTAGGCGATCATCGCGATATCGCGGCCCTTGCCGACCGACGCGAGGGCGGCCGAGCCCGAACTTAGTCGCACCATGACGAACCTCGATCCCACCTTGCCGCGGCACCGCTAGCCCAGGAGAGGGCCTCGCCCGCCGGAAAGCAGCCGGAGACCCATGACTTCGAGCCAGATCGAGCGCGCAAACGGCGACAAGGGAGCATTCGTACGAGCGATGTTTGCCCGTATTGCTCCCCGCTATGACACCACGAACCGAGTGCTGACCGCCGGACTCGACGAGCGCTGGCGCCGGCGTGCCATTGCCGTACTCGCCCCGCGGCCGCACGATCGCATCGCCGACTTGTGCTGCGGCACCGGCGACCTCGTCTTCAATTTATTGAAGCACGACGCCACGCTGGCGGTAACGGGCGTAGATTTTTGCGAGCCGATGTTAGACCGGGCCCGGGAGCGCGCGGCGACGGTTCGCTCGAACGCCGTATTCATCGAAGGCGACGTCATGGCGCTGCCGTTCGAGGATGCGTCGGTCGACGGGGCCACCATGGGGTTCAGCCTGCGCAACGTCGAGGACGTGGATCGCGTGCTACACGAGGTACTGCGCGTGCTGCGGCCCGGCGCGCGATTCGTGAATCTCGACGTGAGTAAAGCGCCCAATCCTCTTATGAAGCGTGCGTTCGACGCGTACTTCTACGGCATCGTTCCGATCGTCGGCGGTCTGGTGGGCGGCTCGCGCCAAGCGTACGCCTATCTGCCGAACTCCTTGACGCATCATCCGAATGCAAGGCAGTTACGCGACCGCTTCGCGGCCGCCGGGTTCGCGAGCGCAGGCTTCGTTCCGTTGATGGGTGGTACGATCGCGATCCACCACGGAATCAAACCGTGAGCGACGCCCTCTTTTCTCCGGCGCTCGACGCCAACGACAACGACGATCTGCGCGGCCTGGTCGAGCATTTCTTCGCCTCGCGATTCTCGACCGACAACGCCATCGTTACCGAAGCCGTCAAACGCATGCTGGCGGCCGGCGGAAAACGCATCCGCCCGCGGATCACGCTGCTCGCGGCGGCTGCCTGCGGCGGACGTCCGGCCGAACATCTTTCGTTAGCGGCGTACATGGAGCTGATCCACGTCGCCACGTTAGTACACGACGATGTGGTCGACAACGCGAGCACCCGTCGCGGCGTCAACGCCACCGCGGTCGATTACGGCAATCGCGTGAGCGTACTCGCCGGCGATTATCTGTTCGCCTGGATTTTCAAGAACGTCACGGCCGGTTATCCGCACCCGATCCCGCACGTACTGTCGGCCACGCTGGCGGATATTTGCGACGGCGAAGTGTTACAGCTACAGGCGCTCGGCAATCTCAGTCTCACATCCAACGAGTACGTCGAAATCGCTCGCAAGAAAACGGCCTCGCTGTTCGCGGCGTCGGCACAGTGCGGCGCGGTGACCGTTGGAGCGTCCGACGAACAAACGACGGCGCTACACGCCTTCGGCGAATATCTCGGCATCGCGTTTCAGATGCGTGACGACGTTCTGGATATGACCGCCGACGAACGCTCGCTGGGCAAGCCGGTCGGAAACGACCTAGCCGAACGAAAGGTAACGATTCCATTAATTGACGCGCTGGCGCGTAGCGGCGGCGACTTTCGAGCCGTAGTGCGGCGTTTCTACGAGGGGGACAGCCCGGACGCGATTCCGGCGATCGTAGCCGGCATTAGAGAATTCGGCATCGACGCGACGCGCCGCCGAATCGCCGGGTACGTAGAGAAAGCCCGGGCCGCGCTGGAGCCGATTGCAGCGAGCCCGGCGAAACACGAACTGTCGAAACTTGCCGATGCGCTGTCCGGCGCACCCGGCGAATCGAATGGATAAGGGAGAACCTCATGAGCATGCACGTCCAACTAGCCTTTATCGACGCACCGATCATCATCGGCATCTTGGTCGTCGGCGCTTTGCTCTTCGGCGCGGACAAGCTGCCGAAACTGGCGCGTAGCGCCGGACAAGCAAAAAAAGAGTTTGTGATGGGTCAAATGGAGGCCGACGAGGCGACGACGCGCGCCCGAGAAGAAGCGCGCCGCCGTGTGGCAGAACAACATTCCGACATCATGAACAACGTCGAGGCAGGCTCGATGACCGGCGAAGCCGTCCCGCCGCCGACACCCGGTAAGGGAACGCTGAGCTCCTAGGAATTCGTCGATGCTGCTGCAGCGGCAATCTCCCGCGCCCTCTGAGGATCCGTGGGACCAAAAGGAGATGCCGTTTACGGAGCACCTGAGGGAGCTCCGTCGCCGTATTTTGATCTCGCTGGCGACCGTCGGCGGGATTGCAGTTCTGCTCTTTTGGCCGTCGCAGTTCATCATCAAATGGATGATGAACGAATATTTTCACGGCATCGCGCTGCACGCATTCGGGCCGGCGGACGTGATTTTCACCGAGTTCAAGCTGTCGATCGTCGGCGGTGTGGTGTTCGGATTGCCGGTATTGATACAGCAGTTGTGGCTGTTCGTGGTTCCGGCGATCGCGCCGCGCACCCGGCGAATGGTCTACGCATTCGTCATACCATCGTTTCTGTTGGCGTTGACCGGACTGGCGTTCGCGCACTTCGTCGTCATCCCGCGCGTCGTAGCGGCACTTCTGAACATCACCAGCGAGGTGGCGACTCCGACCTTCGGCATCACGACCACGCTCAATTTCGTCATCATTCTGCTCGCGCTGTTCGCGATCGTATTCCAAACGCCGATCATTCTCGTCGGTCTCGCCCGTCTTGGAATCGTCGATGCGCCCGCGCTCAAACGTTACCGCCGTCACGCATTGTTTGGTTTCTTCGTTGCGGGCGGAGTCGCAGCGCCCGACGGTAATCCGTTGACCATGGCGATGCTGGCCGTGCCGATGTACGTGCTGTACGAGATATCGATCTGGATCATTCTGCTTCTCGGGCGCACGTGGCGCAAGGGGGAGTAGCCGCACTCGAGCGCGCGGGATTCGTTCGCGCGTATTCCGATTTCGTCAACACGTTCGGCAACGTGCTGTTCGCCGTTAGCTTATTCTTGGTATGGGGACTGCTGACGCTGATCGGCGTCGTCGTCGATCAGGACAAAGATTTTTCGACCTACGTTGCATCGTACGACGCGCCATTGGCGCGCGCCATCGTGCGCCTCGGCTTCGATAACATCTACCATTCGGCGTGGTACGTGGGCATCGTCGCACTGATCTTGATCTCGCTCACCGTGTGCACGTTCAAACGCGTCATTCCGGCTCGGTTACCGCGGTTGCATCCGGTCGCAGTCGAGAAGATTCCATTGCATGCGACCTTCGATGCCGATGGCGACGAAGCCGCGGTACGCGACCGCGTCGCTGCGACGCTGCGCAAACGGGGCTGGACGATTCGAGAGAAAGCCTTCGGCGGCGTCGAGTGGACGTTCGCGGACAAAAACAATTGGGCGCGTCGCGGCGTGTTGATCGCGCATCTAGGGTTCGTGATCATCGCGGCCGGCACGACGCTCTATTGGGCTCGTGGATTTTCCGGCGAAACCGCAGTGCTAACCGGGCAGTCGGTACGCATTCCGCAGACGGGCGCGGTGCTGCGGCTCGACGACTTCGCTTACAAAATCCAACCAATTCTAACCAAGAGCGGAATGGTGTATCAGCCGGTCGATTACGTTTCGCACGTAACCGCAGTCGGCAACGACGGCCGGTCGCAAGCGCTGACGGTTCGCGTCAACCATCCGGTCGACATCGACAAGACGCTGTATTACCAAGCGAGTTACGGCTTCGGCGTGCGCTTCAACATAACGCACAACGGTCGTCCGGACGTCGATCGCTCCAGCCGGACCTTGCTGGAGGGTGACTCGATCCAATTCCCCGATGGCCGGACGCTGATCTACGAACGCTTCGTGCCGACGGTCGACCGCCGTACCGGATTACCCGCCGCCGACCCGCGCGTCAACAATCCGGCGGCGATTCTGCAAGCCGTGATCGACGGCCAACCCGTCGGTGAAGCCGCGGTTCCGCTGCGCACGTGGATCGATATCGGCGGCGGCTGGCGCGTGACGCCGCAGCGCTACACGCTCTACAGTGGCTTTCAATATCGGTACGACCCGGGCGTACCGCTGGTCGGCATCGGCGCGATCGTGCTGCTCATCGGCCTCATCGTTTCGTTCTACGTGCTGCCCGCGCGCTTATTCGTCCGGGTCGATCCGGACGGCCCGCAGAGGTCGCGCGTCGGCGTCGCGGCGACAACGGTCAAGGGGTACGACGTTTTCGAACAAGAGTTTCAGAAACTCGTGCTAGCGTTGAACCCAGGATGATGCTGATATGAAAATGCCGCTCGACGAAGTGCTGATGGTAACGGCTCTCGGCTCGTACGTGCTCGCGGCGTTGGCGCTGCTGGTCTATTTCTTTTCGCGCGAGGAGTGGCTGCGACTGTTCGGCGTCCCGTTGGCGGTATTGGGCTGTGCCGCCCAGTTCGCCCAGCTGGCGGTCCGATTCGAAACCACCGGCGTCTGGCCGCTGCTCAACCTCTACGGCTCGCTTTCGCTGTTTGCTGCGATGGCCGTCGCGATTTTTATCGGCTTCGCGATCCGCTACAAGCTGTGGTTTGCCGGCGGATTTGTGCTTGCGCTGGCGGCAATTTTTCTGGCCTACGGCGTCACGTGGAACGAGGGAACGATGCCGGCGGTACCATCGCTGCAATCGTATTGGGCAAAAATCCACGTGCCGATCGTCGTGTCATCCTATGCTGCGTTTTTAGTCGCATTCGTCTTTTCCGGCATCTACCTGGTGAAGTTTTACGCCGAGCGTGCGTTCGAACGCGGGCCTTCGCCGGCGCTGGCCACCTCAACCGGCACGACCTTTCCAGCCGGTGCGTCGCCCGCGCTATCGATGCGCCGCGACACGCCCGCGCTCGAAGCCGCCGCCGCCAACGGCAGCACGGTCGCTACCTGGTTTATGTCGCTTCCGACGCTCCCGCAGCTCGACGTCGTCGTCTATCGCGCCGTTGCGATCGGATTGCCGCTCATTTCGATCGGCATCATCACCGGCGCGATGTGGGCCAAAGAGGCGTGGGGCGCGTACTGGCAATGGGATCCGAAGGAAACGGCCGCGCTGTTTTCGTGGATCATCTATTTGGCGTACATGCATTTGCATACGCGCCATGCCTGGCGCGGCGTTCGCACCAACTGGGTGAGCGTGCTCGGTTTTGTCTCGATCGTCTTCTGCTACTTAGGCGTTAACATCTGGATTTCGGGCCTGCATAGCTACAAAGTCTAGCCCGGCGCACCTCGCTCCCGAGTTTCGTCCTTTGCTTCTTCTAGAGGGCGGGCTTACAATGCCGGGAAGATGGCCCAGAAGCGGTCACGCCTATTAGGAGAACTCGATTTGTCCATGCATCGCGCGTACGAAGAACCAGAAACCGGCGACGAGATATCCCGGCGGACGTTCATGGCCAACGCCACCATGACGATCAGCGGAATCATCGGCGTGGTGCTGGCCGTACCGCTGATCGGTTCGCTGATCCCAGTGGGAAGCGGCGACAAAGGCAGTTGGTCGGGGCTGACCAAGTCGGAAATCGACCAGCTCTCGGACGCGACATCGAAACCCGTCAAGATGACCTTCACCCTGAAATACAAAGACGGATATCTGCCGGAGCAGGCCGCCGACGAATACGTGTGGGGCATCAAGATCGACGCCGCCAAGTTTCAAGCGGCACGACCGGACATCTATCAAGTGAAGGGCGGCAACGTCGACTATCCGGCCGTCAATCTCGGCTTCGTTATCTTTAGCCCGATTTGCCCGCACCTCGGATGCCGCTTCAACTGGAGCGCGGAAGCGAATCGCTTCCTGTGCCCGTGCCACGGTTCGCAGTACAACTTCGATGGAACGCACGAAGCCGGACCGGCACCGCGCGGACTCGACCCCCTGCCGTTCCGCGAGCAGAGCGGGGCGGCCCAAGTGACCTGGATTCAGTTCAAGCCGAACGTACCCGATCGCGTCATCATCTCGTACCAAGCGTAACGGCCAGGAGTTAATACCGATGCTCAATTGGATCGAAAAACGCACCGGCTTTATCTCGATGACGCAGGAATTCCTCACCGAGGACGTTCCGGGCGGCGCGAGTTATTGGTACGTTTTCGGCAGCGCGACGCTGTTCGCGATGATCGTGCAGATCGTCACGGGTATTTTCTTGACGTTCTTCTATGCTCCGTCGGCCGAGACGGCGTGGGAATCCACGCGCGCAATTTATTTAAATCCGTTCACGCACTTCATCATCTCGGTGCACTATTGGGGTGCGTCGGCAATGATCGCGCTCGTGTTTTTGCACTTGCTGCAAGTGTTGATTTGGGGCGCATATAAGTCGCCGCGCGAACTGCAGTGGATCGTCGGCGTACTATTGCTACTCGTCACGCTCGTCTTGGGTCTGACCGGATATTTGCTGCCGTGGGATATGGACGCGTACTTCGCGTCGCAAGTCTCGTTGAATATCGCCGGCCTGCCGCCGGTCGCCGGTCCGATTCTGCAGAACATCGCGCAGGGCGGGGGAACCATCGGCACCGCCACTATCAACCGATTCTTCGGCTTGCACGTGTGGCTCATGCCCGCCGCACTTCTCGGACTCGTCGGCGCGCATCTGGCAATCTTCCGTCACAACGGTTCGGCCGGCCCGGTCGCCGACGATCGTCGCGGAATGAAGCCCGGCCGCTTCTGGCCCGATCAGATGTTCATGGACGCGTTCGCTTCGTTCATCGTGTTTTTGATCATCGTAGCGCTGGCGTTACTGGTGCCGCCGTTCCTCGATCAAAAAGCCGATCCGACCAACTCGCAGTTCGTGCCCTATCCGGCTTGGTATTTCTTGTCGTTGTTCGGCTTACTCGGAATCGTGCCGGCGTCCTTAAGCATCGGACCGTTTCCGTTGCCGATGGAACTCATCGCGACGGTCATCGTACCGACGATCTTCTTAATCGTCGTCCTGGCCATTCCGTGGATCGACCGAAGCACCGTGCGCAGCTTCTCCTCGCGCGCGGGCATCTTGTGGGGAACGACGATTATGATCATCGCGATCGTCGGACTATCCATTTTCGCGCAACTTCAGACCATGGCGAAACAGGCCGCAGCTCCACCGTCGATGAGCCAAGCACAAATCTTGTCGATGACGTCGGATACCACCAGCGCCGGAGGCGCTCCCGTGAGCACCGAGTCCGGTTCCTCGAACGGCAGCGCCCCAACCGGCGGATCGGCGTCGACTGCGCAAGCTGCCAGCGGTGCGAAAGTCTTTTCGACAAACTGCTCTTCGTGCCACGGCGCACAAGGCCAAGGCGTCCCCGGCTCGTTCCCGCCGCTCGCAAACAACCCGGTCGTTACCGGCGACCCCGGTAAGGTGGTCGGCATCCTACTGGGCGGTTTACACGGTTCGATCTCGGTGAACGGAACGACCTACAACGGACAGATGCCCGCGTGGAAGGGCACGCTCTCCAACAAAGACATCGCCGACGTGATCACGTTCATCCGGACGTCGCTCGGCAATAACAAAGCGTCGGCGGTGTCGGAAGCGCAAGTGAGCGGATATAAACCCTAGGGAAGTATCCGCCACCGCACGGCTCGTCTGCGCGTCACGATCGAGCGCGCTTGCGATGGTGCAGACGAGGCTGGTTGCCGCGCGGTTGGCCGAGCACGGCATCGTCACGACGATTCTGCCAATAACCACAACCGGAGACCGCGAGCGCGATCGCCCGATCGAACAAATCGGCAGCGTTAACGTGTTCGTCGGCGAGCTCGAAGCCGCGTTGCGCGACCGGCGCGCCGACTATGCCGTTCACTCTTGCAAGGACTTGCCGGGCACGCTCGCAGTCGATATGCAAATTGCGGCGATCTCCGCACGCGAGGATGCGCGCGACGCGTATTGCAGCGAGCGCTATTCCACATTTGCAGACCTGCCGGCCGGCGCGATCGTCGGCACGTCGAGTCCGCGGCGCACCTTTCAATTGCGTCTCATGCGTCCCGATCTCGAGTATCGCAGCATCCGCGGCAACGTCGACACGCGCTTACGAAAGCTCGTCGCGGACGAATACGATGCGATCGTTCTCGCCGCCGCCGGACTGCGGCGTCTCCGTACCGGCGCTCGGTACGTCGTTCCATTTTCGGTCGAGGACGTCGTGCCGGCCGTCGGGCAAGGCGCGCTCGCCGTCGAAACCCGGGCCGGCGAGGATTGGATCGCCGCCCAAGTTCGTGAAGCCGTCAACGACACCGAGACGGAGCTGAGCATTCTTACCGAGCGGGCTGCGTTACGCGCGATGATGGCCGGCTGTAGCGCTGCGCTCGGGATCTATGCCGAGCGGGCGAACGCTCGCTGCAACGTGCGCGGCATCGCAGAGGGCGCGCCGCCGGCCCGTGCGGATCGCTCCGCGCCCGTAGCCAACGCGGTGGAGGCTGAAGCGCTCGGCGAGGCGCTCGCGGCAGCGCTACGAGCGGACGAGCGACGAGACGAATCGAGGCCGCGTGCCGAAGGCTTATCTAGCCCATGACACGTCCCACCACGTCCGAACGAGCCCCAACCGTACGTTTGCGCAGGTTGCGCCGCGATGAAACCGTTCGCGCGCTGGTGCGCGAACATCGCGTACACGTCGACCAGTTGATCGCGCCGCTGTTCGTTGTTGAGCGAGCCGAGGATGCCGGTCCGGTCGCCGCGATGCCGGGCGTATCGCGCCTAACGATCGATGGCGCGGTGGCCGAAGTGGCGGAATTGCGCGAGCTCGGCATTCACACGGTTTTATTGTTCGGAATTCCGTCTCATAAAGATGCGATTGCGTCGAGCAACTACAATCCGCAAGGCGTGGTGCAGCAGGCGACGCGCGCCATCAAGTCCGCATTCGACGATGTGCTGGTTTGCGCCGACTTGTGCAACTGCGAATACACCGATCACGGGCATTGCGGGATCGTCGCGCCCGACGGCAGCGTCGACAACGACGCGACGGTCGAGTTGCTGGTGCGTACCGCGCTAACGTATGCCGATGCCGGCGTCGACGTGATCGCACCGTCCGACATGATGGACGGACGCGTCGGTGCGATTCGCCGCGCGCTCGACGATCGCGGTGCGACCGGCACGGCGATCATGGCATACAGTGCGAAATACGCTTCGGCGTTCTACGGACCGTTTCGTGAAGCGGCCGGTTCGGCGCCACAGTTCGCCGACCGCCGCGGTTATCAAATGGATCCGCCGAACGCGCGCGAGGCGATGCGCGAGATCGCACTCGATATCGACGAAGGCGCCGATATCGTGATGGTCAAGCCGGCGCTGGCGTATCTCGACATCGTGCGACGCGCGCGCGACACGTTCGACGTACCGATTGCCGTCTACAACGTGAGCGGCGAATATTCGATGATCCAAGCCGCCATCGCCAACGGTTGCGTCGACGGTCCGCGGGTCGTCGACGAAGTATTGTCGTCGTTCGTTCGAGCCGGAGCCGACGTCATCATCACGTACTTCGCCAAAGAGTATGCGCGGCGACAGCGAGCGCTCGGGTGAGCGGTGCGGCAACAAATGACCGGCTTAGGGGTGCGGTCCGTCCCGATGCCGCAACAGTATGGGGAGAAAGCATGAAGTTCGAACGATCGATTGCCGCATTTGCCGCTGCCAAACGGGTGATCGCCGGCGGCGTCAACTCGCCCGTGCGCGC